>NZ_FMAC01000006.1 GCF_900094555.1 Martinezella hainanensis | reverse complement strand
CGACCACTTTCTGGTAATCGAAATGGTTGGAGACGACGCCGACGATGTCGATCGGCAAGGCGCCGATCTTCCAGCGATAGAGCAGGTCGTTGAGGCAATGGCCGAAGCGCGACACCATGAGCAGCACCTTCATGCGCTTCCTGGCATCGTGGAACTCCGACACCATGGCAAACTTCTCGGCGATCGGCTTGAAGCCTTCGATGAGCGCCGCCTCGCCAACCCCTTCTTCGGAGATGAAGGAGACGCGCATGAAGAACATGCCGGTATCGAGATCGTCGAACTGGCTGGAATCGACGATGTTGCAGCCCTGTTCGGCCAGATAGTTCGAGATCGCCGCAACAATCCCACGCGTCGACTTGCACGCCACTGTTAATACATAGCTCGTCATGCTGATCTTCCTCCGCCGTCTGCGGCCAAAATTCCGCTTTTGCACCGGGGCGGCCCGCCCCGGTGCATGGGTCAACTCTGGCATTGTTCCGCTGCGCACTCAGATATCGAGCGTGCTGTCGCGCTCCCACTGCGTGAAGTGCGAGCAGTAGGCGTTCCATTCCTGATGCTTGAGCTTCAGATAGGCTTCGGAGAACTCCGAACCGATCGCCTGCTTCAGCCCCTCGTCCTCGTCGTAGGCACGCAGAGCATCGAGCAGATTGAGCGGCAGGCGCGGCGCATTCTTCACCAGGTGACCCTCCGCATACATGTCGATGTTGTGATGCGGTCCCGGATCGGCCCTATTGCGAAGGCCATCGAGGCCGGCAGCGATGATGACCGCCTGCAGCAGATAGGGATTGACGGCACCATCGGGCAGGCGCAGCTCGAAGCGGCCAGGACCGGGCACGCGTACCATGTGGGTGCGGTTGTTGCCGGTCCATGTCACGGTGTTGGGAGACCAAGTGGCGCCCGATGTCGTGCGCGGGGCATTGATGCGCTTGTAGGAATTGACCGTCGGGTTGGTGATCGCCGCCAGCGACGAGGCATGTTTCATGATGCCACCGAGGAAATGCTTGCCCTCGGCCGAGAGGCCGAATTCGGCTTCCCTGTCGGCAAAGACATTGGCCCTGCCGTCATTGTCCCACACGGAGATATGGCAATGGCAGCCATTGCCCGTCAGACCCTTGAACGGCTTCGGCATGAAGGTGGCGCGAAGCCCGTGCTTCTCGGCGATCGACTTGACCATGAATTTGAAGAAGGAGTGCTTGTCCGCCGTCTTCAGGGCATCGTCGAATTCCCAGTTCATCTCGAACTGGCCGTTGGCGTCCTCGTGGTCGTTCTGATAGGCGCCCCAGCCGAGTTCCAGCATATAGTCGCAGATCTCGGAAATGACGTCATAGCGCCGCATGACGGCCTGCTGGTCATAGCAGGGCTTTTCCGCCGTATCATATTCGTCGGAAATCTTGGCGCCATCGGCCGTGATTAGGAAGAATTCAGCTTCGACGCCGGTCTTGACGCGCTTGCCCGCTGCTTCCGCTTCTTTCACGAGCTTCTTCAGCACGTTGCGCGGCGCCTGGGCGACCAGTTCGCCCTCCATCATGCAATCGGCCGCGACCCAGGCAACATCCTTCTTCCATGGGAGCTGGATGACGGAGGAGGCATCGGGTACGGCAAAAAGGTCGGGATGGGCCGGCGTCATGTCGAGCCAGGTGGCGAAGCCGGCAAAGCCGGCACCGTCTTCCTGCATGCCGGCAATCGCCTGAGCAGGCACCAGCTTGGCACGCTGGCCGGAAAAAAGATCGGTATAGCTGATCATGAAATATTTGATGCCCTTGTCTTTGGCAAAGGCAGCAAGATCCAGTGTCATTCTCGTTCCCCTTTGGATTTCTTAGAGACACTTCGATGATGCATGCACCGGCCGGGCCTTTCGGCCCGGCCGGAATGTCAAAAGCCTCCCTTGCCCGGATACCAGTTGGTGCCGGCGAGCGGAATCTGCGCCATGGCGGCAGCTTCCATCGTCAGCGCACACAGGTCCTCCGGTTCCAGGTTGTGCAGGTGATTCTTGCCACAAGCGCGGGCAATCGTCTGCGCTTCCAGCGTCATGACTTTCAGATAATTGGCAAGGCGGCGACCAGCCGCAATGGGATCGAGCCGGCTTGCCAGCTCCGGATCCTGCGTGGTGATACCAGCAGGGTCCTTGCCCTCGTGCCAGTCGTCATAGGCCCCAGCCGTCGTGCCGAGCTTCTGATACTCTTCTTCCCATTTCGGATCGTTGTCACCGATTGCGACCAGCGCCGCCGTGCCGATGGCAACCGCGTCAGCGCCAAGCGCCAGAGCCTTGGCCACATCCGCGCCGGACCGGATGCCGCCGGAGATGATGAGCTGCACCTTGCGATGCATGCCGAGATCCTGCAGCGCCTGGACGGCGGGGCGGATGCAGGCAAGCGTCGGCATACCGACATTCTCGATGAAGACGTCCTGGGTCGCAGCCGTGCCACCCTGCATGCCGTCAAGCACGACGACGTCGGCACCAGCCTTTACGGCAAGAGCGGTGTCGTAATAGGGACGCGCACCGCCGACCTTCACATAGATCGGCTTTTCCCAATCGGTGATCTCGCGCAGCTCCATGATCTTGATTTCGAGATCGTCCGGACCGGTCCAGTCCGGATGGCGGCAGGCCGAACGCTGGTCGATGCCCTTCGGCAGATTGCGCATGTTGGCGACGCGATCGGAGATCTTCTGGCCGAGCAGCATGCCGCCACCGCCGGGCTTTGCCCCCTGCCCGACGACCACTTCGATCGCATCGGCGCGACGCAAATCCTTCGGGTTCATGCCGTAGCGCGAGGGGAGATACTGATAGACCAGCGTCTGCGAATGGCCGCGTTCCTCGTTCGTCATGCCGCCGTCGCCTGTCGTGGTCGACGTGCCGGCAAGCGTCGCGCCGCGCCCGAGCGCCTCCTTGGCATTGCCTGAAAGCGCGCCGAAGCTCATGCCGGCAATGGTGATTGGGGTCTTCAACGTGATCGGCTTCTTGGCGAAGCGGCTGCCGAGGACGACGGTCGTATCGCACTTCTCGCGATAGCCTTCGAGCGGATAGCGGGAGATCGACGCGCCGAGGAACAACAGGTCGTCGAAATGCGGCACCTTGCGCTTCGTGCCGGCGCCGCGAATATCATAAATGCCGGTCGCCGCCGCGCGGCGGATTTCGGCCAGCGTGTGATCGTCGAAGGTGGCGGACTTGCGCGGCGGCGTATGCGGATTGTGGTAGCTCATGAGGTCCCCTTCGCCTTAATACGCGTCGGCATTGTCGATGTTGAAATTGTAGAGCTTGCGCGCCGATCCGTAGCGCTTGAACTCTTCCGGCCTGACGCCGCGCACGCCGGCCTTTTCCAGAAGCTCGGAGAGCTTTGCGAGGTGCTCCGGACGCATCTCCTTTTCGATGCAGTCGGAGCCGAGGCTTTTGACCGACCCGCGGACGAAGAGCTTGGCCTCATAGAGGCTGTCGCCGAGCGCATCACCAGCGTCACCGAGCACGACCAGATGACCGGATTGCCCCATGAAGGCAGACATATGGCCGATATTGCCGTAGACGACGATGTCGATGCCCTTCATCGAAATGCCGCAGCGCGAGGCGGCGTTGCCCTTGATGACAAGCAGCCCGCCGTGGCCGGTTGCACCGGCATACTGGCTGGCATCGCCTTCGATGACGACCGTGCCGGACATCATGTTTTCCGCGACGCCCGGGCCGGCGGAGCCATGAACGATGACATTGCCACCATCATTCATGCCGGCGCAGTAGTAGCCGACGGAGCCTTTGATATCGACGGTGACGGGCGCGTCGATGCCGGCGGCCACCGCATGATGACCACGGGGATTGACGACCTCGAAAGCCGTATCGTTGGCGCCGGCAGCAAGGCCGTGGAGTGCGCTGTTAAGTTCACGCAGCGGCGTGACGGATAGGTCGAAAACTGGCATGAAAAACTCTCTCGATTTCAGCGCGCCCGATCAGGCAGCCTTTTCGTGATCCCAGAAATAGACAGTTGCCGGCTCCGGCTCCCAGATGCGGGCAGCCTCGATGCCGGGGAGATTGACGAGCGCGCGATATTCGGAACCGAAGGCGACATATTGATCGGTTTCCGCCATCACCGCCGGCTTGCAGGCGATGGGATCGCGAACGACGCCGAAGCCCGACTTGGTGCCGACGACGAAGGTGAAGAAACCGTCGAGATCGTCGACGGCACTTTCGAGCGCCGCACCGAGATCCTTGCCTTTCGCCATTTCGGCGGTGAGGTACGCGGCGGCGACTTCGGTGTCGTTTTCCGTTTCGAAGATCATGCCCTCGCGCTTCAACTCGCGGCGAAGGTTGTTGTGGTTCGACAGCGAACCGTTGTGAACCAGGCACTGATCCGACCCGGTGGAGAAGGGGTGGGCGCCAAGCGTCGTGACGGCCGATTCCGTCGCCATGCGCGTATGGCCAATGCCGTGCGTGCCGGACATGCCGGTCACGCCAAAGCGTGAGACCACATCCTTCGGCAGGCCGACTTCCTTGTAGATCTCGACGGTATCGCCGCTGCTCATCACGCGGATATTCGGGCGCAATGCCGCAAGCGCTGCTCTGCCCTCATCAAGCTTGTCCTTGGCAAGCGTGATGACTGCATGCGTGCTCTTGACCACGACGGCCACCGGAACGTCGAGCGCCCGTCTCAGCTCATATTCCAGCCCGTCGAAATCCTTTGCCGGATCGGCCGACTGAACGGTTATCTTCGCCGTGTTGCCGCTATCGTTGCCGTAGATCGCAATGCCTGCGCTATCAGGTCCGCGATCGGTCATCGTGATCAGCATGGAAGACAGAAGCGCGCCGAGTTTCGGCTCCAGCGCCTTATCCTTCAAGAAAAGACCGACAATTCCGCACATGCCCAAACCCTCCGTTTTCGCATCTGCAAAAATGGCTATCAGGTCCAATGCGGTTTTTCAACTCAAAAGAATATTTTTTTCTTTTAAGGCAAGTCAGTCCGTCTTGCCGCGTTGTGGGTAACTGATGATCGACAGATATTTTGCCGGCAGTTTCACCAGCACTTCCGGCCCATGCGGCGCGTCCGCATCGAAGAAAAGGCTGTCGCCGGGCTGCATGGGGTAGAGCTGATCGCTGTGGCGGTACATCACCTCGCCTTCCAGCATGTAGAGGAACTCCATGCCCTCATGCTGGAAAGTGGGGAAGACATCGGAATCCGCCGTCAGCGTGATGAGATAGGGCTCGACGATGACGCCGCTGGAATTGTTGTCGATATGACCGAGCAGATTATATTGATGGCCGGCGCGCGTGCCGCGCCGTTCGAGCTCGACACCCTGGCCAGCCTTGACGAAGACGGCATTGCGCGGCTCCTCATACCGGCGGAAGAAGGCAGTCAACGGCACGCCGAGTGCGCGCGACAGCGATTGCAGCGTCGTCAGCGACGGCGAGATATTGCCGTTTTCGATCTTCGACAGCATCCCGAGCGAGATGCCCGTCGCGGCGGCAAGATCCGTCACGGTGATGCCGAGCTTCTTGCGATAGGCGCGGACCTCGTGGCCGATCGCCATTTCGAGATTGTTTTCCTTGGGCTCGCGCACCGCATGCGGATTTTGCAGGAAAGCCGAGCGTCCGCCGTGGGATGGGTCGTCGGCCGCTATTTTATCTGCCTTGGTTTTCATTCTGTATCCTTTTTGTCGGCAGGGCTTGTCGGAAAGGACTCTATCCTCCCAGTGAAATTTTCTCAACTGCGACGAAAATCAGATGCGACGGGTTTCGCCGGGCGCGATCCCGTAAAGAAAACGGTATGCCCTGGCGAAGTGTGCGCCGCTGGAAAAGCCGGTGGCGACGGCGATTTCGGAAATCGAAAGCGGGCTCTGTTCCAGGAGCCGGCGGGCATGCTGCAGCCTTATCCGCCGATATTGCTCAAGGAACGTCGAGCCGAGATGGGCAGCAAAGAGCCGGTCGAGGTGACGCGGCGTGACGCCGGCAATCCGTGCCATGGCCGTACGGTCGAGCGGCATCTCGATCGTCTCTTCCATTTTTTCCAGGACGTTGAGGAGACCCGGATGGTGAACGCTGTAACGCTCGGCAAGCGAACCGCGCTGCGGCGCCGCGGGCTCGCTCACCTCCGTGTGCAGGTACCAGTCGCTGACGCGCCGGGCAAAATCGGCGCCCATGCGCTCGGATATCAGCACATGCATCATGTCGAGCGGCGCAATGCCGCCGCCGCAGGTAATTCGGTTGCCGTCGATGACGAAGCGCGCCTGACGCGGCGAGAGCGTCGGAAAGGCTTCGAGCAAGGCCGGGGCATGCTCCCAGTGAATGGTGAAATCGCGCTCGGCCAGAAGCCCGGCGGCAGCAAGCAGATAGGGACCGCCGGAAATGCCGCCGATGCGAACGCCTTCGCGCGCGAGCTGGCGCAGGCAGGCGAGAACGGCAGGATAGTGCCAGTCCCGGGGTGAGCCGCCGGCGCAGACGAAGACCGTGCCAAGACCGGATCCGCGACCCGGAAGAGGCTCGGCCGGCACGGGCACCCCGCCCGATGATACCGCCGGGGCACCGTCCGGCGAAAAGGTCGACAATCGATAGATTTCGCGCCCGGCCAGGAGATTGGCGGCGCGCAGCGGTTCGCTCGCCGATGCAAAGGACATCAGCGCGAATCCCGGGATCAGGATGAAGCCGACATTCTGGGTATTTCTTGTGTCGATCGACGCCATGTCCCTTTTCTACTGAAATAAGTCCTAATTGGGCAAGTCGGCATTTTCCACTCTGTCATCATGGACGCAATTCAAAGCGGACCTGACCATGCGCTATTCGGCTCTCTCTGTCTTTCTCAACGGCTTACGCGGCAATAGCGGCTGGGCGCCAGCCTGGCGGCAGCCGCAACCGAAACCGCATTACGACGTGATCATTGTCGGTGGCGGCGGCCACGGGCTGGCAACAGCCTACTATCTCGCCAAGACCTTCGGCGTCACCAATGTCGCTGTTCTGGAAAAGGGCTATCTCGGCTCCGGCAATATCGGCCGCAACACCACGATCATCCGCTCCAACTATCTGTTGCCCGGCAATAATCCCTTTTACGAGCTGTCGATGAAGCTCTGGGAAGGGCTGGAGCAGGATTTCAACTTCAACGCCATGGTCTCGCAGCGCGGCGTGCTCAACCTCTTCCATTCGGATGCGCAGCGCGACGCCTATACCCGGCGCGGCAATGCCATGCGCCTGCACGGGGTCGATGCTGAGCTGCTGGACCGCGAAGCCGTTCGCAGGAAGCTACCCTTCCTCGATTTTGAAAATGCCCGTTTCCCGATCATGGGCGGATTGCTGCAGGCGCGTGGCGGCACAGTCCGTCACGACGCCGTAGCCTGGGGCTATGCCCGCGGAGCTGACAGCCGCGGCGTCGATATCATTACCGGCTGCGAAGTGACTGGTATTCGTTCCGAGAATGGCCGCGTCACAGGTGTCGAAACCACGAAGGGCTTCATCGGCTGCGGTAAGCTGGCTCTCGCGGCAGCCGGCAATTCCACCGTCGTCGCCGATATGGCGGGCCTGCGCCTGCCGATCGAAAGCCATGTGCTTCAGGCCTTCGTCTCCGAGGGCCTGAAGCCGTTCATCGACTGCGTCGTCACCTTCGGCGCCGGCCATTTCTATGTCTCGCAATCCGACAAGGGCGGCCTCGTCTTCGGCGGCGATATCGACGGCTACAATTCCTACGCCCAGCGCGGCAACCTTGCGACCGTCGAGCATGTCGCCGAAGCCGGCGTGGCGATGATCCCGGCGCTGACGCGCGTGCGCTACCTGCGCAGCTGGGGCGGCGTCATGGACATGAGCATGGATGGTTCTCCGATCATCGACCGCACCCATCTCGACAATCTCTATCTGAACGCCGGCTGGTGCTACGGCGGCTTCAAGGCGACACCGGCATCGGGCTACTGCTACGCACACCTGATCGCCCGCAACGAGCCGCATGAAACGGCGCGACAGTTACGCCTCGACCGGTTCCAGCGCGGCTATCAGATCGATGAAAAGGGCGTCGGCGCCCAACCGAACCTGCATTGAGGACATGACACGATGGCAAGCCTGATTTCCTGCCCTCATTGCGGCGCCCGACCCAAGGAGGAGTTTACCATCAAGGGTGACGCGAACCTCGCCCGCCCGGCAGCCGATGCCGGCGCGGAAGACTGGTACGACTACGTCTATCTTCGCGGCAATCCGAAAGGACTGCACAGGGAATATTGGCACCACTCCTCCGGCTGCCGCCGTTGGCTGATCGTCGAGCGCGATACAGTCACCCACAAGGTTCATGGCGTCAGCGATGCGGCACTGGCCAAGCTCGGAGGTGGCGCGTGAGCAGCTATCGTCTTTCCTCCGGTGGCCTGATCGACCGCTCCAAAGCCATTGCCTTCAGCTTCGACGGCAAGGACCTCGCCGGCCATCCCGGCGACACGCTTGCGTCCGCCCTGCTCGCCAACGGCATCCAGCTCGTCGGCCGCAGCTTCAAATATCACCGCCCACGCGGCATCCTGACGGCTGGTGCCGCCGAACCCAATGCACTCGTCACGACCGGTACGGGTGGACGCACGGAGGCCAACACCCGTGCCACGATGATCGAGCTCCATGACGGGCTCATCGCGCACAGCCAGAACCGTTGGCCTTCCCTCGGCTTCGATGTCGGCGCCGTCAACGGGCCGCTCTCGCCCTTCCTGAGCGCCGGCTTCTACTACAAGACCTTCATGTGGCCTGCCGCCTTCTGGGAGAAGGTCTACGAACCGCTGATCCGCAAGGCCGCCGGTCTCGGCAAGGCGTCCCATGAAGTCGATCCCGATTCCTATGAGAAAAGCTGGGCGCATTGCGATCTGCTCGTGATCGGTGCTGGGCCTACGGGTCTTGCTGCGGCACTGACGGCGGGGCGCGCCGGAGCACGCGTTCTTCTCGCGGACGAAGGCTTCGCTCTCGGCGGCAGTTTGCTCTCGGAGCCCAGCTCGCCCCTCAAGGAGATGCTGCAGGAGCTCACCAGCCTGCCGAATGTGCAATGCCTGCCACGCACCACTGTCATCGGCTGGTACGACGACAATGTCTTCGGTGCGGTCGAGCGTGTCCAGAAGCATGTGGCAACGCCCGACCCTCGCCAGCCGGTCGAACGCCTCTGGCGCATCATCGCCAAGCAGGCGATCCTCGCGACCGGGGCAGAAGAGCGGCCGCTCGTATTCGGTGGCAACGACATTCCAGGCGTGATGATGTCTGGCGCCATGCGCAGCTATCTGAACCGGCAAGCGATCGCTCCCGGCAAACGCACTGTGATCTTCACGACCAACAGTTCCGGCTACCGGACCGCCGCCGACCTCGAGGCTGCAGGCGTCGAAGTTGCCGCCATCATCGATACGCGCGCCAATAGTGGTGAACGCTGGAATGGCAGGGCGCGGGTGCTGACCGGCGCGTGCATCATCGATGCGCTTGGCACCAAGCAAGTCCGTGGGGTCAGCGTTGCGAGCGGTTCAGGTACGCAGGACATCGATGCCGATGCGCTCGCCATGTCTGGCGGCTGGAGCCCGATCATCCATCTCGCGTGCCATCGCGGTGCCAGGCCGGTCTGGTCGGAAAAACATGGAGCCTTTCTTGCGCCGGAAAGACAGGATGGCTTGCTGATTGCCGGCTCCGCAGCAGGCCTTGCTTCTACGGATAGCTGCCTTGGCGACGGAGCGATCAAGGCTGCCGAGGCATTGCAGGCAATTGGTTTTGGCAAGGTTGACCCCGCCTTTGCTTCAGCGGAAGAGACATCGGCGGCCGCTGCGCCGCTCTGGTATGTCAAAGGCGGCAAGGGCAAAGCCTTCGTCGATTATCAGAACGACGTGCATTTGAAGGATCTGGGCCTTGCCGTGCGCGAGGGCTACGGTGATGTCGAGCTTGCCAAGCGCTATACGACGAATGGCATGGCGACCGACCAGGGCAAGCTCTCCAATATCAATGCCATCGGCATCCTCGCCGAGGCCCGCGGCATCTCGCCGGCCGAGGTCGGCACCACGACATTCCGGCCTTTCTATACACCGGTCTCCTTCGGCGCTTTGACAGGTACTTCGCGGGCTAAGCATTTTCAGCCGGCGCGCAAATCCCCCTTGCACGAATGGGCAAAGAAAAACAGCGCGGTCTTCGTCGAGACCGGCCTCTGGTATCGATCGTCGTGGTTCCCGCGCCCTGGTGAAGAAACCTGGCGCGAAAGCGTCGATCGCGAAGTGCTGAACATCCGCAAGAATGCCGGCATCTGCGATGTCTCGACGCTCGGCAAGATCGAAATCTTCGGCAAGGATGCCGCGACCTTCCTCGACCGCATCTATTGCAACGGCTTTGCCAAGCTGCCTGTCGGCAAGGCGCGCTACGGCATCATGCTGCGCGAAGACGGCATGATCTATGATGACGGCACCACCAGCCGGTTGAGCGAAGACCATTTCTTCATGACGACGACGACGGCGCTTGCCGCCGGCGTGCTGACCCATCTGGAATTCTGCGCCCAGACGCTGTGGCCCGAGCTCGATGTCTATTTTGCCTCCTCGACCGACCAATGGGCACAGATGGCGGTCGCGGGTCCGAAATCGCGGGCGATCCTCTCGGAGATCGTCGATGAGGACATTTCCGATGCCGCCTTCCCGTTCATGAGCGCACGCTCGGTTTCGCTGTTCGGCGGCAAGCTCGAAGGCCGGCTCTTTCGCATATCCTTCTCCGGCGAACTCGCCTATGAGCTTGGCGTCCCGGCGGCCTATGGCGAATCAGTTGCCGACGCCATCATGCAGGCAGGTCGAAAATATGAAATCTGCGCTTATGGCGCCGAGGCGCTCGGCGTTCTTCGCATCGAGAAGGGTCACGTCACCCATGCAGAGATCAACGGCACGGTAACGCCCGGCGATCTTGGCTTTGCCCGCATGGTTTCGACCACCAAACCCGATTTCATCGGCAAGGCAATGCTTCAACGCGAAGGCCTCCAGGCAGTTGACCGACCGCGCCTCGTTGGTGTCAAACCGGTGAACCCGGCAACCAGTTTCCGCACCGGCGCCCATATCCTGGCGGAAGGCGCGGCAGCGACGCTCGAAAATGATCAGGGCTACGTGACATCGAGCGCCTTTTCGCCGAGCCTTGGCCATACGATCGGGCTCGCCCTCATCAAGAACGGGCCGGAGCGCATCGGCGAAAAGATTATCGTCTGGAACGGCCTCAGAAACGAATTCA
Organism: Martinezella hainanensis; assembly: GCF_900094555.1. Taxonomy (GTDB): domain Bacteria; phylum Pseudomonadota; class Alphaproteobacteria; order Rhizobiales; family Rhizobiaceae; genus Rhizobium; species Rhizobium hainanense. Next base: position 508,088 of record NZ_FMAC01000006.1, on the reverse strand, counting down.
CGGATGCAGTAATCTGCAGCCCCGTCTTCATCGACCCTCAGAACGAGAAACTCCATGCCTGATTTGCCGACATCAAAGCCGGTCCTTGCCGGCAAGATCGTTTTGCGGAGCGAGACAATCCGGCTGGAAGCCCTGCCCGAAGGCCACCTCCTGCATGTGATGGGCGCGACCACGAGCGAGGAGATCACAACCCATCTGCTTGCGGTGGGACTGAAGGAAAGCTCCGTGCGCCCGGCCGGATACCGGCAATGGTTCGTCGTCGGCAACGAGCAGCTCGCTCAATCTCAAAGACAGGCTCTTGCGAATGCCCTGTCAGGCCGCGCCTTCATTTGCGACCAAAGCCACGGCCGTATCCGTATCCTTGTTTCAGGCCCGGACGCCGCCCGGATGCTCAACAAGGGTACGGCACTCGACCTGTATCCATCGAGCTTCCCGGAGGGATGCAGTGCCATGACGCTTTTCGGGCATATTTCGGTGCAGCTCACGCGCACCGGCATGAATGATTTCGAGCTGACGGTACTGCGCAGTTTTGCGGAATCGCTTTATGAGGAGCTCGAGGCTCTCACTCGATCCCACGGTGCTGAACGGCTCGCGCTCTAAACTGCGTTCAAAGAATTCTGACACGGGCATAGTCAGGCAAGACCGTCTTGCCCGCAGCTGGCATGCGCGCAAAGCGCGAGCCACGTTCTCAAACACAACGTTAGTAAGAAGAACTTATAATTAGACTCCTGTTAACCATCTTGCGTTTAAAGATTGTTAATCGAGAGGCAAATCCGCCTTCCCATTTTTGCGAATAATCGTTCATGTCGATCATCCACGCCCTCAGCGCAAATAGCGGTCGCCTCATCAGAATCACCTTCGGTCCAGGGGGGCGCGAGCGCCCGCCAGTGCGCGCTACCGGTCAAGCCAAGCTCGCCAAGGCTCGCATCATGATGCTCGCGGGTGGGCTGCTCGTCTGTTATGTGGCGATCTTCGCCAGGCTTACCTATTTCGATATGGAGCCGAGGACCGATACATCGGCGATCCCGCCAGATCACATCAGCGCTGCGCGCCCGGATATTGTTGACCGCAACGGCGAATTGCTTGCAACCGACATCCGCACCGTCTCGATGTTTGCCGAGCCCAACCGCGTGGTCGATCCAGATGAAGCGGTGGAGAAAATCGCCTCGATCTTTCCCGATATCGACCGCAAATCACTCTATAAGAAGCTTTCCGACCGACGCTCGCATTTTGCCTGGCTGCGCCGGCAGCTGACGCCGAAGGAACAGAGCGAGATCCTGGCGCTCGGTATCCCGGCGATCGGGTTTCGGCCTGAGGTGAAGCGCTTCTATCCGGGCGGACGCACGGCCGCGCATATCCTCGGCTATGTCGATATCGACAATCACGGCGTCGCCGGCATGGAAAAGTATCTCGACATGCAGGGCCTGTCGGATCTTGCTTCCACAGGCCTGACAAGCCGCGACCAGCTGGAGCCGGTGCGACTTTCGATCGACCTTCGTGTTCAGAACGTCGTGCATGACGTAGTGTCGGACGCGATCAGCCGTTACCAGAGTCAGGCGGCAGGCGCCGTCATTCTCGATATCCACACCGGCGAAGTGCTTGCAATGGCGTCGGCCCCTGATTTCGACCCGAACGATCCGCAGGCGGACGTCAAAGGCTGGCTGAACCGCATGTCGAACGGCACCGACGAGATGGGCTCGGTGTTCAAGACCTTCTCGATCGCCATGGCCATCGACACGGGCATGGTCAAGCTGACGGACACCTTCGACGCCAGCGCTCCTCTGCATTACGGCGGCTTCACCATCCATGATGACCGTGACGTGCCGCGGCGTGTCCTGTCGATCCCGGAAATCTTCCGCTATTCGTCCAACATCGGCACGGCCAAGATGATGGACAAGGTGGGCATGACCATTCAGAAGGACTACCTGACCCGCTTCGGGCTGTTGACGAAGATGCAGACCGAGCTGCCCGAGGTAAAGGCACCCAGCCAGCCAAAAGTCTGGAAGAAGCTCAATTCCATCACCATAGCCTTCGGCCACGGCGTTGCCACTACGCCGATGCAGACCGCCGTCGCCGGCGCAGCCCTCATCGATGGCGGCAAGCTGATCGAGCCCTCCTTCCTTCCGCGCACGCAGGAAGAAGCGGAAAAGACCGAAACGATGATCGTCAAGAAGAGCACCAGCGACACGATCCGCTACCTCTTCCGCCTCAATGGTGAGCAGGGTACCGGCAGAGCTGCCGACGTCCCCGGCTATCATGTCGGCGGCAAGACAGGCACCGCAAACAAGGTCATTCACGGGGTTTACTCGCACAAGCTCAGCTTCAATTCGTTCCTGGCGGCGTTTCCCATGGATAACCCGAAATACGTGGTGCTCGCCTTCATCGACCAGCCACTGACGGGCGTACACAACCTGAATCTCGCTGCCGAAACGGCTGCGCCCATGGTCCACGACATCATCAGCAAGGCTGCGCCGCTGCTCGGCGTCGAGCCGGATTTCGGGTCGAATTTGCTCGCCGCATATTGAAGATCGGGCTTGCTCCGACGGCGCCGCGAAAGCAGCGACCGTCAAACACCGCTATAGCCGCAGCCGCGCAAGAAAAAAGTAGCTGCCTCGCGCGCATGATCCTCCATCTGCGACTTCACAGGCGTCAGGTCGGCATGAAACAGCGAGGACATCATCATCGGCAACAACACCAGATCGATGAAGTATCGGGTGGTGGCTTCAAGATTAGCCGGCGCGAAGGCGGCCAATGACTTGAGTTCTTCGGCCTCGGCCAATTCTGCCACGAGTTTCATCGCGGTAGCCGTTCCATGCGCCCGCATGGCATAATGGATCGTCGTTGCCAGATCGGGATGGCGCGTCGCTTCGCCGATCACGCTGCGTATGAGCCCAATGGTCTCTGTCCTTATGGCCCGTTGGACGATTGAGACACCTGCGGCTTGGAAGCGTTCGAGAATGCTGCCCGATGTCGCCGAGCCCACCATCTCGCCCGATCTCTGCGCCCAGCGGATGACGACCTCCCTGAACAGGGTCTCCTTGTTGATGAAGCGTGCATAGATGCTCGGCTTGCCGGCTCTCGCCACCTCGGCAATCTCGTCAATGCTCGCGCCCTCATAGCCGCGTGCGATGAAGACCTGGAGGGCTGCCTGCAGAATTCTGTCCTCGACCTCGCCTGCCCTCTCCCGTGGCGGACGACCACGTCGCGTTGCGTTTGTCTTTGCCGATGTAATTTGGGGTTTTGCCATTTCTTGCGGCATGACGGACCTCACTGCTTTTTGATTGGCTTGGACGCGGTTTAGCACCCTCTGCAGCTCTTGACTAACACCTCGATCAGTTCTACGTCAATATTTAAATTGAACGTTTCGTTTCAATTTAAATCCTTGTGATGGAAGAGGTAGAAGATGAGCACGCCTCAGGACGAAATTCGCGGAAAATTGATCGTGTTGGAGCCGAAAACGACCGGCGTCACGGCAAATCATGAGCAAAGCGGCGCTTCGGTCCTGCAAGAAAGGGCTGAAGCGCCGCAACCCGGCGATCAAACCCGAACCCTCGAAGGAAACGTCGAAGCTCTGGATGATACGGTCGATAAGAATGAGGCAGGCGGCCCCTCCCGACGCCTGCGGATGCTCCTGATCGGCGGAAGCGCACTCGCCGCCGCGGCAGCAGTGACCTTTATCTACTGGGACAACGCTTCGCATTACGAAAGCACCGACGATGCCTTCATCGCCGCGCGGCAATATGCCATCACCTCACGAGTAGCCGGTTACATTTCTTCCGTCCCCGTCACCGACAACCAGCACGTCATGAGCGGCGAAGTGATCGCCCGTATCGACGATCGCGACTATCAAACAGCTCTGGAGCAGGCGCAGGCCCAGGTCGCTGCCGCAAATGCCAATATCCAGAACACCGAAGCGCAGAAGCGGGTTCAGGAAGCGAATGTGGAAGAAGGCAAGGCTCAAGTTGCACAGGCCCAAGCCAATCTCGTCTTCGCCCAACAGCAAAACGACCGCTATCAGGGGCTGGTGAAGAGCGGCTCCGGCACTCTCCAGGAAGCGCAGCAATATACCTCGCAATTGCACCGGCAACAGGCTGCCCTGAACACCGATCAAGCCGCGCTGACCGCTGCGCAGCGCCAGCTTGACGCCTATGACTTTCAGATCGCCAACGTTCAGGCCACTCTCAAGCAGGATCAGGCCCAGCTCGACCAGGCCAAGCTCAATTTCTCCTATACGACGATGACAGCAGCGCAGCCGGGTCGGGTGGTGCAGCTGTCGGCCGGCGACGGCGAATATGTGCAGGCGGGTACGAATCTGGCCATGTTCGTGCCGGACAAGCTCTGGGTAACCGCCAACTTCAAGGAAACACAGCTCGATCACATGCGTCCGGGCCAGCCGGTAACGCTGACTATCGACGCCTATGGCGGCCGCACGATCTATGGCCATGTCGCAAGCGTGCAGCCGGGATCAGGAACGGCATTTTCGTTGCTGCCGGCAGAAAACGCGACCGGCAACTATGTGAAGATCGTCCAGCGCGTGCCGGTGAAGATCGAGCTTGATGACGTGCCGAGCAATGTCGCGCTAGGACCGGGCATGTCCGTCGTCCCTACGGTACGGACCGATGCCAGCCCCTCCCTGTGGGAAAGCTTGAGGAACGTGTTGTGAGCACCAACGCTGCCGCCAGATCGTTGGCAAACCCCTGGATCATTGCGATCGTCGTCGCACTTGCCAGCTTCATGGAAGTGCTCGACACAACCATCGCCAACGTCGCCCTGAACTATATTTCAGGCGGCCTTGGCGTCAGCCAGGACGAGGCGTCCTGGGTGGTCACCACCTATCTCGTCTCCAACGCCGTGATCGTGACCGCCACAAGCTATCTCGTGCGCATCCTCGGGCGCAGGACTTTCTTTCTCAGCTGCCTCGCTCTTTTTACCGTCAGCTCCGTCATGTGCGGCTTTGCGCCCAATCTGCAATTCCTGCTGCTTGCCCGGATTCTGCAGGGCATCGGCGGCGGTGGCATGGTGCCGGTGGCGCAATCCATTCTGGCCGACAGCTTTCCGCCTGAAAAGCGCGGGCAGGGCTTTGCCCTGTTCGGCGTAGCCGTCGTCGTTGCCCCTGTCGTGGGACCTACATTAGGCGGGTGGCTTTCGGATAATTTCTCATGGCACTGGTGCTTTCTGATCAACGGCCCCGTCGGTATCCTGACACTTGCCGCCGTTGCCATGCTGATCAAGGAACCGGCAGGCGCTGCGCAGGAACGTGCTCAGAAGCGCAGCCAGGAACCCGGCTTCGACTGGATCGGCTTTGGGCTCGTCGCCACCTTTCTCGGAATGCTGGAGCTGATGCTCGACCGGGGTCTGGAAGACGATTGGTTCGGCTCCAGCTTCATCGTCGCGGCGGCCGTGATCTGTGCGCTGGCTTTCCTGCTGATGATCCCGTGGGAACTGAAGCACAAAAATCCGGCGGTCGACATCAGAATGCTGGTCAGCCGGCAATTCGGCACCTGCTTTCTGGTGATGATGGCGACGGGCGCGCTGCTGCTCGCCACGACACAGTATCTGCCGCAGCTGGTTCAGCAGAATCTCGGCTACACCGCAACTTGGGCCGGGCTGATGCTGTCTCCCGGTGGCGTGGTCACCATGATCATGATGTTCGTGGTCGGCTTTCTGTCATCGAAAGTACAGCCGAAATATCTGATCGCGATCGGTGCCGGCTTCGTTGCCCTGTCGATGTACCAGGTAACCAGCGTCTATAGCGGCGTAGACTTCTGGTATCTCGCCGAGGCTCGCATGCTGCAGGGGATTGGCCTGCCATTCATCTTCCTGCCGATCACCTCGGCTTCCTATGACGGCATTCCTTCGAGCAAGACCGACCAGGCCTCTGCCCTGCTGAACGCCGCTCGCAACACCGGCGGGTCGATTGGCGTGTCGCTGATATCGAACATCATCACCCATCGCGAACAGTTCCACCAAAGCCGCCTGGTCGAACATATCGTCCCATCAAACAGCGCCTATCAGGATACCTATGATCAGTTGAGTCACTATTTCATGGCGCAAGGGAGCTCGCTTCTCACTTCTAAGCAGCAGGCTCTTGCCTGGATCAATCAGCAAATCCAGAGCCAGGCTTCGTTTCTCTCCTACGTCGATGCTTTCTGGGTCCTGACGCTGATCTCGCTCGCCGCCATCCCCCTCGCCTTGACGCTTCGGAACATAACGCTTGGCAAGAAGGCATCCATTGGACACTGACCGACATTCTCGGTCGGAGCTTTCGATATCACGGAAGTTCCGGCCCTGAGAGAAACGAGTGCTCGCACCATCGGCATCGAAGCCCACCTCGCGATCGCAATGCTGCGCCGCCGCTTGCAGATCTAAAACCCTGACAGCTGTCAGGGTTTCAGTCCAGGCTTGACCGGAAGAGCAACGCACAACACATCTTGCACTCCCGTCAGACGCCGGACTGCACAAATCTCTTGAGATCATCTCTCAGCATCTGCTGCGTAAAAAACCTGACAGCTGTCAGGTTTTCGCGGCAAAACCCGAAAACAGCCCGTCTCCTGCCAGGGCCGCACACCTAGCGGTGCGCCCTGAAAACATCCAGCCTGCCCATCCTCAAAATCTTCCCCCGCCGATCATGTCATTGCAGCCACCATGCATCGCAAGGAGTTTCAACATGTGGCTCGAATTATATGCAGCTTTCATCGCAGCAACGATGGCGCTTATCTCATCGGCAGGTCCGAACGCCGCAATTGCTCCGGCAGGCAAGTCTTTCAGGTGGATGCGGCGGACCGGTGTCGTCTCTGATCTATTCTTGCTGTTGCCGTCACCCTCGATTGCTGTTGGGCTCCGCTTGTCGACAAACGTCGGCACATACTCGCGGCGCGACAGGCAACCCGCAACCACCTCGCCGCGGCAATCTATTTCGCCGCCTCTGCCGGCCTGACAAGGGTCAGACAAGCATCACAATCAATGAGGCGCCCACACCGCCTGCCTCCTCAGTCCAGGCCGTCAAAAAGCCAGCATGATTTCAGCCTACTGGTTCTGAGCGGTGCTATATCCGCCTTGGCGGGAAGCAAAGGTAGCCGACGAATAACAACCGGAATCGAGAGTAGGAAAAGATGGCTGCTTCGCAATTTTTCATCGCCGAGACCGATGGATGGCTTGTAAGCCATCGCGCGAATTCGGCGCTCCCCGGCTATCTCATCATAGCCTCCAAGAGATCCGCCAATGACCTCTTCGATTTACCGGATGACGCCCTGCACGAGATCGGTCCCCTCCTGGCACTGTCTCAAGCAGCGCTGAAGCAGAAGCTGGGCGCTCCACGCGTCTATATCGGTCGATATGGTCATATTTCCGGACACGCCTTTCACTTTCATATCATCCCCATCTACGATTGGGTGGAGAGGCTGTTCTGGCATGATGCCCGGTATCGGGTCCTCGGACAATTTGCCGAAGGGGAGGGGGGGGACCGAAACGGACGGCGCGGAACTGACCCTTTTCGTCTGGCGCGAATTCTGCGAATGCCTGCAGCCGCCTCCGATCGAGGGACCGACCGTTCCCGAGGCTATCGCGCTCCTGCGCAAGGCGATGCATCTCCGTCTGCGGGCCGTCTGAAAGATGTCATTGGCCGACAATTTGCTTGACTAATCGGTCCATCTAACGTGCTATATGACGCAAGGCAGACGAAATGCTTCGCTCTTCATGCTCAAATTTGACGCTGCCTAAGTAACGGATTTCCCAAGGAAAATTTTCAATTGAGAAGCTATCTCGGCGTTAGCTTCCATGAGCCATACAGGGTCGGTTGAAGCTTCCGAGAGGTGAGAAGGCGCTGTGGCGAAAGTAGCGATCTTGCCTTCAGGATCTGAGCAAACGGGCCTTCAGACGGGCAGTCTGATCAGCTTTTGGATAAGTTTTCGCCCGGATTTGCCAATCTCAAGATATCCCAAACTAATGAAATCTCCCCAAGGCCTGCGGCCGCTCGATGTCATGGTCATGGCTACAGCCCGCTAACGGCTGAAACAATGGAGAGACAGCACAATGGATATGCTCGGCTAAGCCAAACCTGGCTACCAAACTGAAGAACGAGACTAACCACCCTGGAATTACCCATGAATGGGCTCGTTGAATGGCTTGTAGCTCCCAAAGTGCATTACAAAATTGTAAGGGTGCTATTCATTTTCGGTTAAGTCTAAATCGGGCATCAAAGTCATGCGTAAACACGCAGCATCAACCCCCAAATGCTTACGAGGTTTAACATGAAAAGCCTGCTTCTCTCTTCCGTTATCGCCCTTGCTTCGGTTGTCGCCGTGAGCGCTCCCTCTCAGGCAGCTCCGTTCCATCGTCATCACCATGATTGCTTTGTGAAGACCGTAAAGCATAAGGTTCATGGTCACTGGGTCGTTCGCAAGGAACGCGTCTGCCGTTAATCCAGCACACGAATTTGTGCCGTTGGCAAAGTTCGACGGTCAATGGACGGCCATAGCGGAAGTATCGGCTGTGGCCGTATCATTTGATGGAAATGACATGGCCAGTTGCCTATTCGGCTTATAGCGCCGAAGGCTTATTCCGATAACGCCTATGAGGGGTCGATCTCTTGGGGACAGAAGCATTCGAGATCGTCACGAAACCTTCAATGCGATATCACCGCCTCCATTATTTGCTCGAAGCAGTGCCATAAGCGCCGGACCGAGTGAAAATTCGCCGCGTTTTGCCTTGGCGGTGAGATCCCGCAAATAAGCGCCGGCGGAATTGATATGCCCTGATCGCTCGAGAATGCAGGCTATCGTCGCGGCAGCGTTTTCCGGCCCCATTATCTCGCAGGCATGTTGATAGGCTGACGGGCTGACGCCCAGCATCGATCGTACGACGACAGCCGCGCACATCAGATCTCGCCAGTTATTGATAATACCTGACGGCCCGTAAGAGCTTATTTCCGGGCAGGCCTTCAGCACGAGAGCTAACGGGAAGATACGCATCGGCTCTTCTTGAGACACACCTTTTTTCAGGGAACTCGCTTCCAGCTTTGTTCGAGAGCTTGGTTCAAGTTCATTAAGGGATTCGGGATTCGAACTCTGTATGTGCCGCTCACTATGGGCATCATTGGTGCTATAATTTTCAACTTTCTGCTGCGTTTCCAGAAGGTTGATGATCTCGTCGCGGAGATGTTCCATATCTTCCAGGATGGAGATGATGTCGAACATTGTCGGGGAACGAGGAATGCGCGCGACGAGGGCGCCATAGCTTTCTTCGATCAGAGTCCAATTGCCGCCGGCTCCTTCCGTGATCGCTGCCGCAATCAGCTTGCGGACGTCACGCCGGCAAATCGTCAAGCTTTCCTTGGCACGTCGGAAGGCGATGCGATCTGCTGCGACCTGCTGAGCCATGATCGCAAGCTCCTCGGCGCGCAGCAGCAGCGGTGAGATGTCGAAGCCGAACGCACTTTCGATCTCGCCCGTCCTGCCCTTTCTCGCATAGCGCTTGCCATTGGCGCTATCCTTTCTGACGATCAGGCCGGCGTCGACGAGAAGCGCAAGATGCCTGCGAAGCGTCGCACCCGCAATGCCGTGGGCACGCAAGGTCAGCTGCGCATTGGACGGAAAGACAACGAGCTGGGCGTCACGGCGAAGCTCGTTTTCGGGATAGAAGCTCAACAGAGCGTCAAGTACGGCAAGGCTGCGATCCTGCAATCCGAGCTTTTGCCGTGCTTCGGATGCATCTCGAAAGACCTTCCATTTGTCGACCGACCTGCTGGGCTCGATCATGGTCGCGGCAGACTGTTGCCGAAACAAGGCAAGCGTCATCGGCCGCCGCCCAAAAGGCGTCGTTACAATTCCATTCTGCATTTTCCTCACCTTCGAGAGGCAAAAGAAATACGATCACCAAAAACGGTGCCAAAGACTCTTGACTGGGATTCGAGGAAATGCGATTCTTCAGTTGCTACATTGAAGAGAAGGCTTCCACGACGGCAACGTTTGGGGGCCTTTTTTCTTTTGCGAGGTTTCCTTTCCAATCAGAAAACCCTGACAGCTGTCAGGGGTTGCGGTTGTTTCTCAAGCGAGTGAAGCGCGCGACAAGGTCAGGCAGCTCTTCCTCGACAAATCTTACGAATTCCGTACCCAATTTACCCTCGGCAGAGATTCGAACCTCCCGGGGCGACGTCATAAACACACCCAACCTGGTTCCCGACGTATCGGAAATCGCGATCTGAGTGTTGCGCGCCTCAGAGGCCGGCTTGATTGCCTTCAGCGCCATCTGAAATCGCTGGTCGGAGGTTTCCTTGGCCTCGCTTGCGTTCGAGAGAGCGGCACGTACCACCTTGAGGGCATTAGGAGCTGCGGATATCGTCTTTGCCAGATCAAGCCAACGTGGTCGGCCAACTTTCGGGGCTCTGCCGATCGCTTCGATGATATCTGCCGGAATCGCCCGATAGACGCTGCGCATCCGCGCAAGTTCCGCATCTTCGATCGAGAGGGCCGCATAGATATGGCGTGCCTTGATGCCGGCATCATCCATGCGTGAGGCGAACAAGGCGCGCTCGATCCATGTCAGATCCTGACGGCTGGCATTCTCGATGCCTTGCGCCAGAACCAAGTCGAGATCGGAAATCTCGACCTCAATGGCACGGACGGTGCGGCCCAGCTCGAGAGCGGCCCGCCATCTGCGATGACCATAAACGACCTGATATCGATCACTCGAGGTGGGGTGCCGCCGAACCTGGATCGGAACCTTCTGGCCTTCTTCCTCGATGGAGCGCTTGAATCTCTCGAAATCATGGGGATCGTCGTCAGGCAGGCGATCCGGATAGGGGGATGCTTCGATCACATGTGGATCGAGATCCTGAATCCAGCCTTCGCCGGATTCGACAATGGCACGCAGCCGATCACGCTCCGCGCGTATGTCGCCGATTGCGCGATGCGCGGCACCGATCACGCCAGCGCCAACGCGACCCGACTGCGCGGGGGCAGGGGCAGGAAGCGTCGAATCTGATTTGCTCTCGCCGCTTTCCAATTCCGCTGAAAGCAGACCGAAACTGGCGACGATGGATTTTCTCGGGTTTTTGCTCATCCACGCCCCCAACTTGTATTGATGAGATGAACGATCGCTTCGTTGACAGCATCCACGGCCTCGCGGGCGCGCTTGTGCGTGTCCCGGCCGATCTGACCCATTTCGAGTTCGTAGAGCGAGCGCTTGGCAAGCCCGGCAGCTTCGACTGCTGTGCTTTCGATTGCCGTCGGCAACAGGACATCGGTGCCGAAGAGATGGCGCAGCATTGCGACGACCTGCGACTGCGGCGCATCATTCGGATCGTGGCGCGTGACGAGATAGCGGATGAAATCCTGATCGAGCTGCGCACCGCTTTCGTTGAGCACGCTGATCAGATCGCCCATCATGAGCAGGAACTGGCTCATCGATGCCACGTCGAGCATGGCGGGATGTACCGTAATGATCATGCTCGTGGCGGCATAGATGGCGCTCAGGGTTAGAAACCCGAGCGAAGGCGGCGTGTCGAGGATAACGATGTCGTAATCATCTTCGACCTCGGTAAGTGCCAGCTTGAGGCGCTCGAAAAAGATGGCGCCGGCGCCGGACTTTTGGGCCAGAACCCGCGGCGTTTCATGCTCATACTCCATGACCTCCAGATTGCCCGGAATGAGGTCGATGCCGTCAAAATAGGTTTTACGGATGATCTCGCGGATCGGGCGTCTTTCGGCCGCGTCATATCTGAGCGCCGCGTAGATGGTTTCGTTGGCGCCGACATCGATTTCCGGCTGGGCACCGAACATGGCCGAAAGCGAGGCCTGCGGATCGAGATCGAGGGCGAGCACGCGATAGCCATGCAGCGCAAGGTAATGCGCGAGATGAACGCAGGTCGTCGTCTTGGCACTACCACCCTTGAAGTTTGCGATCGCCATGACCTGGAGGTGTTCGCCCGGTCGGCGCCGCGGCAGGAAGCGAAGGGCTTCCACGGGCTTCTGCTTGGCAAACAGCTCCCGCAATTCGTTGATCTGGGCCAGCGTATAAACCCGGTGATTGTTCTCCAGGCGGCTGGGAGTTGGGCCGCGGCCTTCGCTCGACATCAGCTTCAAGGTCGAATCCGGGATCGATGTCAGCTTCGACACTTCATTGGTCAGGAACTGGCGCAGCATCTTCTCGGATTTCGGCGGATACATCCGCGTCCTGAGCTGCTGGAGCTGACCAGACAGCACAGTTGCGTGCCGCGCAATTTTGCTGGCTGCATTTTCCTTTGAAGGAGCTACAGTCTCCGTGCGGTTTGCTATCGCCATCTGTCCCTCTTGGCGGCTTGTCGCCGGTTTGCCGACCTTTGCCCGCCAGAAGATAGAACACGATTCTGTCAGGCCGTCCAGAGATTAACGGTTAATGACCGGTTAACGTGTGACAGCGAAGACTCTCCGTTGGGGTGTTTAATACACTGCTTTTCCTGGATTTTCTTCAAGAAGTCCCCGAAGATGGTTGCGGGGATGACTCACACCTTTTGATAGTAAAGTGCGGTTGTCGTCGATCGCTCGACCTCTACCCGGCTAAGATTAGCGGCGAGAATCACTATATCGGCCCACAGGTGAGTCGGTGGCCTACGGATAATTTCGCTCAAGATTTCGGCTTTCCGTCCGAGTCGGTGTAGGTGAAGCGTATGGTGCGGAATCTTGCGGTTCGGCATCCCAGAAGCCCATGCACGGCAGTCTCTCTTCTGCTTTCAGCGGTTGTCCTCTGCCCATCAGATGGGCTCGGCGTTGCCCATGTCGAAGCATCGCAGAAATATCCTCTGTGGACGAATCGCCGCCTTCCCTTGCCGAAAGGCGCGTCGGCTCTAGTTTGCGAATCATGAATGATTTGCGAGGGTTAGTGATTTTGAGTTATGATTGGAGCGGCGTCAGGACACGGCGCATCAAAGCGATCAAGATGGCAGTTTCACTGGTGATTGCGGTGGCAATTCTAGGCACGCCGACAATGCTTTGGCTACACGGTTCGTTTTGACCATCAAGGCGCTAGAACCGTCCGACGACGACGGATGGGCTCACGTCTAGCGCCTTTCGGACAATGGGGTTGGAGTGCATAACCCCATTGTCGGCAACAAGAGCGGTCGTTTTGCGTTGCAGAATGACGATGCGTCAGGCTCTATCTCGATTGCCACCCGGCCTGCGCTTGGCCGAATTCATGATTCTTCGACACGTGATCGATAAAGCGGGCCAATAAGGGGCTCGTATGTTTGCGATGCCAGCAAATTCCAACCGGCCATCTCGATTCCGGTCCTGAGAGAGGCTGCATGTGGCTGGATCCAGCCAATGCCTGCACGCCGCGCCAGGGCAGGAATGCCGCGCCCAGGCCGGCGGAGACAATGGCATGCACGGTCAGGATATCGTCGGCATATTGGACGATGCGAGGTTCGAAGCCGGTGAGCGAACACCAGCGCCTGATCTGGTCGGCCAGTCCCGGTCCGCGCGATGGTGAAAGTGCCACAAAGCCGAGTTCATTCAGCTCCGTCAGCCGGTCTTGGGCCGGCATGGTCACCCCGCGTGGAAGCACCAGGGCCAGATGCTCCTCAAGCACGGGCATGAACGCCAGACCGCTATCTTCCTCCGGTGCCCGGCAGAAGCCGATATCGAGCCGGCCGTCGAGCAGGCGCTGATGCTGTTCCCGTGACGGCAGGTCGTTGAGCGTGATGCTGCAATCCGGCGTCGCTGCACGAAAGCCGGCAATCAGCTGCGGTGCGGCAACGAGGGTCGATATTCCAAATCCGATATCGAGGTATCCGGTCAGGCCGGCAATGGCGCGATGCATCTTCCGGTCGACATCGTCGTTCAAGCGAAGAAGCGGCTGCGCTTCGCGCTGCAGCAGCTCTCCAAGTGGCGTCAGCTTCGCGCCATGACGGCCACGTTCGAACAACGCTCCGCCCATTGCAGCTTCCAGAGCCTGGATCTGCTTGGTCAGGGTCGACTGGGTGACGAACAGCTTTGCCGATGCCTTGCCGTAATGGCCGGTATCGATCAGCTGAATGAAGGAGCGGAGGAGCTTTATTTCCATTCTATCTGAGAATAATTTTAATCGATAAAGTCATTTTACGAAAGAGAAGCCGCGTGGTCAAATTGCTTTAGGGCAGTAAGGAGCAATGGACATGGCGTTCAAAATTTCATCGGTGCAGTTTCAGCATCGGGCCAACGACAAGGCTTACAATCTCTCGCGTATCGTGCATTTCACGGAGGAAGCCGTTCAGGCAGGCAACCAGCTCATAGTATTCCCCGAAATGTGCATCTGCGGATACTGGCACGTTCCCAAGCTCGATGGTCCCGCACTGCAGGCGCTGGCAGAGCCGCTCTCGGGTCCATCGATCAGTCGCGTCGCAGCTCTCGCGCGCGTGAAAGACATTGCGATCGGCGCAGGCTTCCTGGAGGCGGGCGAGAATGGGAAGCTCTACAACAGCTATGCGGTCTGCATGCCGGATGGAAACATCCATTGCCATCGTAAACTGCATGCCTGGGAGCATCGCCTGATTTCCAGCGGCGATGCCTTCACGGTCTTCGACACGCCTTGGGGAATACGCGCGGGCATCCTGATCTGCTGGGACAATAATCTGATCGAGAATGCGCGGGCGACCGCGCTGCTCGGCGCCGAATTGCTGATCGCGCCGCACCAGGCCGGCGGGGGCCATTCGGTAAGCCCGCACGGGCTGAAACGGATACCGGTCGAGAAATGGATCAATCGTCATGAATATCCCGAGGCGATCGAGGCCGAGTTTCGCGGCCTGAACGGCCGGGAGTGGTTCATGCGCTGGCTGCCGTCGCGCGCCCATGACAATGGAATGTTCCTCGTCTTCAGCAACGGCGTCGGGCAGGATGAGGATGAGGTGCGCACCGGCAATGCCATGATCCTCGATCCCTATGGTCGGATCCTGGTCGAAACCTCGGCGGCTGCCGATGCAAGGGTGAGCGCTAAAATCGATCTGGCTCTGCTCGACAAATGCACGGGGCAGCGCTGGATAAGAGGCCGTCGCCCGGAACTCTATGGTATTTTGACACAGCCCAACGCCAATAGCCTCTCGCCCATGGACGCGCGTTACTCGGAAGCGTCTACTCGCACCAGCGGATAGGCTCGGTCCTGCACGGTTTCCCGGCGGCGGTCTATTTCGTCGCCGTTTCTTCAAGATCGCCATAGACGAGATAGCGAAGCGGGCCTGAGGTCACGGCGTCGAAGGGAAAGCACGTTGCGAGGACGAGGTGGACGCCCTCGGCATTGGGGTCGATCTCTGCTTCGTCCCAGCGAGCAACGGCCATATGGGTCACGCGGAAGGCGAAGACCCGGCCATCGCTGCGGGTGATGCGGATACGGTCATTTTCTTTGACATCTTTCAGGAAGGTGAAGTGGGTATCGCGATGGGCTGCGTAGACTGCCGTGCCCTCTTCGCCCGCCTGCGGGGTGTTGTCGAGATGGCCAGGGCCGAAGGCAAGGGCCTGGCCGCTTGCGCCTTTCAGCGCGATCGCGGCAACGCCAAGGCGCGGAACCTCGATGCGCGCCACCGGCCAGGTGTCGGCCCAGCTCCAGGGCTTGACCGGCGCGCCTGACGTCACGCTCTCGGCGAAGGCGCGCTCGAGGAGAAGCTGCGCCAAAGCTGCCTTGGCATAGATCCATCCTCCCTGTGCGGCGAGGAAGAGGCCGGTCGCGATAAGAATGCTGGCTGCAAAGGTCAGAAGGGAGCGCGCTGGCGCGCTCCCAATGGTTTGGACGCGAGTGGCGGCGATCATGCCTTGCTCCGTCGTGATGCGAGGGCCAGCAGCGACGTTCCGAGCAACAGGGCCAGCAATCCCTGAAGGATCATGAGCTCTCCGGGTGTTGCCGTCTGCGGCAGCGGAACGCTGGCCGGAGCCGATGCGGAGATCGGTGCAAGCTCCGCGTCGCCATCTGACCCTTGCGATTTGTCGGCCGTCTGATGATGCTTGGCGTCTGCCTTTGCATCCCGCGTTGTCCCGATGCCGAGAAGCTTGTCGTAGTCCCAGCCGGCGGGCAGCTGCAGGGGAATGTCGGCCGCGGTCAGCGGCGCGTTTGTCGGGCGCAGGCGCCTGGTATCGACGGCGACAAGGCTGGTCAGGCGCGTGACGAGATGATGGTCGAGTGCCAGCTGCAGGATGCGCTTGTCGGCATCTGCCTGCGTGATCTTGCCAAGCGTGAGGTTGACCTCGGCATCATCGATCTGGCGGCGGGCCCAGATCTTGGAGATGCCCTTGGCATTGCTTGCCTGATCGAGCGGCAGGGAGATCGTCCACGGCTGATCGCCGACCATGCCACTGACGGTCAATGTGCCGGCCGCTTTCCCCATCCGGGCGGCCAGGACCAGCGGTTCGCCGTGATAGATATCGGGCAATTGGTTCGGCGAGAGGCTGACATTCTTTTCCGAAAAGCCGGCGGCGACATCGGTGACGGCCGGGTTCTCCAGCTTGTCGAAGAGGGCGCGCATGCGTTCGTTCACCTCGGCGACCGAGCCGATATGGGTGAAGCTGCCGCGGCCGAGTTCGGCGGCGCGGCTCATCAGGTAGGTATTCGGCGCCGAGCCGATGCCGACCATGAAGATGCGCGAGCGACCACGCGATTGAGCGATCGCATCGAGAAGCTGCTGCTCGTTATTGACTTCGCCATCGGTCAGGAACACGACCTGACGCAATCCGTTCGCCTGATGGCTGTCGTCGAGGGCTGCATGAAGCGGCGGCAGCATTTCGGTGCCGCCGGCAGCTTCCAGGCCGGTGACGAAGCGGCGGGCCGAGGCGATATTCTCAGCCGTTGCCATGACCGAATCCGGGAAGAACTTGGTCATCGTATCGTCGAAACGAATGACGTTGAAGCGGTCGCTCGGCTCGAGCCGCGACAGGGCATAGTCGAGGCTCGCCCGCGCCTGCTCGATCGACGTACCGCCCATGGAGCCGGAATTATCGATGACGAAGACCACTTCGCGGCCAGCCTTTTGCGGCGCCGCCACCGCCGGCGGCGTTACATAGGCAAGCACGTAATCATCCTTGCCGACATGTTCGCGGAAGAGACCGACGCTCGGCACGTTGCTGGCGACGGCGCTCCATTCGAGCACGAAGTCGCGATCGGCCGTTGCATCGCCATCGAGCACGATCCGGCGCGCGTTGTCGCTTACCTTGTCGATCCTGACCGTGTGATAGAGGCTTTTGACATCGTCGAGCGGAAAGCCAGCATTGAGATTGACCTTCAGCGTGACCGGATTGGTGCGGTCGCTGTCCGGCGCCAAAAGCGGCGCGGAGACGGGTTTGTCGGCAGCATTGTGCGAAGGGCTGTTTTCGCTCCGACCCCAACCGGCCTTCAGATCGGCCTGCTGCGTGATGGGCGATCCATTCTGGGGGGTGTAGCGCGGCGCAACGACGAGCGGAACCCGTAGGGAAAAGCGACCATCCGCGAGACGCACCGCCTGCTGATATTCGATCTGGACGACGATCTTTTCATGCGGGCCGATGTTGGCGACCGCATTGGTGAAGACGTTCGGACGCTGCTGCTCCACAAGCGTAGCCTTCTTCCCCTGCTTGCGGGCCTGCTCGTAAATCGCGCGGGCGGCCTGCTTCTCCTTGATGTCGGCGACAACGACCCTGTTGCCGACGATCATCTTCAGGGAGTAAACGGCACTGTCTTCCGGAAGGGGAAATACGTAGAGGGCTTCGACCCACTTATCGGTGGTGTTCTCGAAAGCTTGGGTCAGGACTGCGCGCGCCGTCGGTCCGCTGACGTCGATGTCGACATCGGTCGCAAGACGAGGCGCTTCGATATATTTTCCTTCTTCCTTGGTCTGAAGAAGAAGGCTGCCCGCACCCATTTCGTTCGGGGTGACGAAGGCTGCCGGCTGCGCGTGCGATTCCAGCGGATGAAGCAGCGCGAAAATGACGGCAAGCACCGGCAGCAGGATGGCATTGCTGAACCAGAGTAACAGGCCGAATCTGATGAGGAAATTTTGCCGCTTTTGGTAGCGCGAGATGCTTGGCGAGGCTGACATGACAGGCTCCTTGTTCGCCGTGGAATGACTGAAGCCATTGTGAACAAAGGCTATTTTCTCGCCAGCGTAAGCTTTGCCCTGTTTCGTCCGCATCTTGCCGCAAACGGTCTTGCCGGTGGCGGGCATGTGTGGAATTGTGAAGGAAATTACGCAAACAGGAAACGAAGGAATGGTCCAGGGCGACCCCTATTTGTCCGACAGTCAGAACAGCGCCGTGGCGGCGCGGGTTCGCGAAGAGATCGCCCGGCGGCGTATTTCCAGGCAGCGTCTTGCCAATGATGCGCGCATCAGCCTCTCGACCCTGGAGAAGGCTCTTTCCGGCCATCGCCCTTTCACGCTTGCGACCCTCATTCGGCTGGAACAGGCGATGGGCGTCGTCCTGCGGGAACCGGTTGGAACGCAGGCGCCTGTCGTCAACGACAGGCCCGGCCATGCCCCTGAAGAGCTTGGCGCCTATTCCCGCGCCTCGGTGTCATGGCTGGAAAGCACCTACCTGACGCTTCGCCCGTCCTTCGGCGATCCCCAGGCGATCTTCGCCTATTGCACGGAGATCGCCTGGGATGGCGAACGGACCTGCCTGAGCTTTCGGGAGCGCGAGCGCAGCGATGCCTCGTTTTCGCAACAGGGCTCGGTGTCGGTGCCGCACCTGTCGGGGCATATCTATCTCGTGACGAATTCGTCCGGGCAGTATCGTATGGCGATATTGTCGAGGCCCAGCATCACTGGCGAGATGTTCGGCCTGCTGACGACATTGCGCGCCGGGCAGGGTTCTCACCTCACACCCGTCTCGACGCCGCTCGCTCTTCTGCCCATGTCGGCTTTCGCGCAGCCGTCGCTGGGGCGTGTCTTGGCGGGCGATCACAATCACGATGCTTACTCGGCTATCATGCGCAGAATTACGGGAGAAAATTACGCCGGCTTCGTCGGGTAAGATCGGCTGCTGCTTAGCGCCCTCAGCGCGCGTCGTGAAAGATGATGCCGACGGTGTGGCGCATGCCCGAGCGCACCCGGCTTACCCCGTGCCTGAGATTGACACGGTAGCTCCCTTTCGTTCCCCGCACGGGCCGATTATGGACCGCGAAAGCGACGGCATCGCCCTGTCGAAGCGGCACGACGTCCACGCGGCTTTGCATGCGTGGCCGCTGCTCGGTCAGGACGAACTCGCCGCCGGTGAAATCCCGGCCCGGCTCGGACAGCAGAATTGCGACCTGGATCGGAAAGGCAAGCTCGCCATAGAGATCCTGATGCAGGCAGTTGAAGTCCCCGGGCACATATTGCAGCAGCAGTGGTGTCGGCCGCCTCTGGCCGGCTTCATGGCATCGCTTCAGGAAGGCCGCGTGTTCATCGGGATAGCGTTCCTCGACGCCCATACGTTCATTCCATCGGTTTGCGATATCGGCGAGATGAGGATAGAGCGCCGTGCGCAATCCACCGAGAAGCCCCGGCAGGGGATAGTTGAAATAGCGATATTCACCTCTTCCGAAGCCGTGACGCGCCATGATGATGTGGCTGCGGAAATGACGTTCCTCGGGATAAAGGCGGGAAATCGCATCGCATTCCTCGGGTGCGAGCAGTTTCGGAAGAATGGCGCAGCCGAAGCCGTCAAGCTCTCCCGCCAGCGACGACCAATCGTAGGCGTCGACCTGCGCCATCGTGAAGGGTTCCGCAAAAGCCGGAGCGAAGCTGGATGGTTGAGTGTTCATGTCATGTCCTCGGTTTGGGCGGGTTTTCGAGGGCGCTCTAGGCCCTCGGGCGCGGCAAGAACCTGGAGCCTAGCGTCCGAACCGGAGCGGTGGCCACCCGATTTCCGATGAGTAGCTCACACGAACGGGTCTCCCCGGCTACATTGCGATACAATCGGGCCGTTTCCTGAAATCTCGCGGATACAATTCCGCGCGATCCTCTGCCAGATCATCCGTCAGGCAGGAGTCGAAAATGAAACTCGCATTCCTTGGCGCATTTGCCGTCTCGAGCCTCGCCGTCGGCATCGCGGCTTCTCAATCCGCAAGTTCTGCAACGCCGCCGGAAAATGCCTCGCCGATCTACGGCGTCACCATACCGGAAGGCTATAGGGACTGGAAATTCATTGCGCCGGCGCAGGAGGCTCCGCCGCTCGACGAACTTCGCGCAGTGCTCGGCAATGATACCGCCATCGACGCCTATAAGAAGGGCACCCTGCCTTTTCCGGACGGTTCGATCCTCGTCAAATTGGCCTACAAACGCAAGCAATCGACGGAGTTTGCACCGGCAACGGTGCCGGGAGCGCCGACGACGGTGCAGGTCATGGTGAAGGATTCCAAGAAATATCCCGATAGCCACGGTTGGGGCTTCGGGCGGTTCGTCGACGGCAAGCCGGTCGACGTTGCACAACATGAGACCTGTCTCAGCTGCCATGTCGGCAATGTTAGGGATCACGACGACGTCTTTACGCGCTATGCGCCGTAAGACGCGGCAACCTGGCTAAATTGAATTTGCTGGCCCGATCTCATCACATCGCGGCCGGCCGGCTATCCATGATTTTTCCTCCCATCGGGATAGCCGTCCCCTATTTTGACCGACAGGCGAGCGCTGCTCTCAGCGAGCAGCCATCGAGCCGCTTCCATCATCATGGAAGACGACTTTCACAAGCCTGCGCAATCTCTGGTTCCGCTCTCGGCTTTGGGAGCCCAGCATTGCCTTGTCTCCCACCGTCGCGGCCCCCCGAAAAATCCTTCTTTACTGGTCTACTGGGCGAAGTTCCATCTTTTGGGACGTACTTGCCGCTGGCAAAGCCAAAGCGCAGAATTCTGTATTCCATCGTAGCCTTGGTCGATCTGGACACGGAAGGATACAATTTGGCGCGGTTGAGGACACAACCGGGATACACGCCGAAAGCAAAACTTCGCGGCATTCAACAAACCTCCCAAACATATGGAGATTCTGATGTCGCCTTCATCCTTCTCAATGAACAGACGCGCCTTTGTGACTGCTGCTGCCGTCGCCGGTGCAGCATCGCTCCTGAAGCCTGCTATGTCCTTTGCCGCATCGGACGCCTTGCCCGACGGTGTGAAGCCGTTCAAGGTCCATATACCCGACAGCGCGATTGCCGAGTTGAAGCAGAGGCTTGCGAAAGCACGCTGGCCGCTCAGGGAAAATGCCGTTGACGACTCCCAGGGCGTGCAGCTCGAACGTCTGCGCGATCTCGTCGGATATTGGGCCAACGGCTATGATTGGCGAAAGGTGGAACAGAGGCTCAATTCCCTGCCGATGTTCATAACCGAAATCGACGGGCTGGATATTCAATTCATTCACGTGCGCTCTCAGCACGAAAACGCAATGCCGATGATCATGACACACGGTTGGCCGGGTTCGGTTCTGGAAATGCTCAAGGTCATCGATCCCTTGACGAATCCAACCGCTCACGGCGGCAGGGCCGAAGACGCCTTTCATCTCGTGGTGCCCTCGATCCCCGGTTTCGGCTTCTCCGGCAAGCCAACGACGAGGGGCTGGGGTTCGGACCATATCGGCCGCGCGTGGGGCACGCTGATGCGTCGTCTTGGCTACGAGCGCTTCGTCTCGCAAGGCGGCGATTGCGGCTCCGTCATCTCCCAGCGCATGGCGCTCCAGAACGTGCCGGGATTGCTCGGCATCCATCTCAATATGCCCGGCATCGTCCCGAAGGAGATTGCCCATATTCTTGCGGCTGGCGATCCTGCTCCGGCCGATCTGACGGACAAGGAACGTGCCTGCTTCGAAAAGCTGGCGGAGTTCTATCGCGATAGCTCGGGCTACGCCAACATGATGGTCACCCGCCCGCAGACCATTGGCTATTCGCTCGTCGACTCGCCGGTGGGCCTGGCGGCCTGGATCTACGACAAGTTCGCCACCTGGACTTACAGCGGCAAGCAGCCGGAAAAAGTCCTGACCCGCGACGAGATGCTGGACGACATCTCCCTCTACTGGTTTACCGAAACCGGAACCTCTGCGGCCCAGATTTATTGGGAAGACCATTCCAACAACTTCAACGCCATCCAGATTCCAACCCTGCCGGTCGCAGTCAGTGTCTTTCCGGGCGAAATCTACCAGGCGCCGAAGACCTGGACCGAGCGTTGCTATGGCAATCTGATCTACTTCAACGAAACCGATAATGGCGGGCATTTTGCGGCCTGGGAGCAGCCGACGATTTTCACCAACGAAGTCAGGGCAGCATTCCGCTCGCTGCGTTAAGCGGGCCGAGGCTTCTGACTTGGTGAAAGCACCGCAGGCGAGCAATGCCCCACGTCTGGCTGCGGAAGAGGGGGGGAAGCGTATGGCTTACTCCCTCGACAGCCAATAACGGATCTTGGCTGATTTGATCCAGGCGACTCTCGTGGGATCGCAGAGCCCTTACGCAAACGCGCTGCGGCGCGTCGAAAGCGATCCGATGCCCACGAGTGCAGCCAGGATGACCGGGATGCACACTAGGTAGGCGGTGCGAATGCCGGCATGCTCGGCCACGAATCCCAGCAATGGCGGGGCGAGGAAGAAGACGACGAAGGACATTTGTCCGAGCGCTGCGACATTGACGTGGGCCGGACGGTCGGTGCGCTGGGCGGCGGCCGAAACTGCAAGCGGATAGACCGCGCTGCAGCCGGCGCCCATGAAGGCAAAGCCGAGGAGCGCCACATTGGGGTGGGGTGCCAGCCAGACGGCGCAGAGGCCGGCGGTCGAAAGGAGGAGCAGCGAAAGCGCAACGGAGCGGGAGCCGAAGCGATCGACGAACCCGTCGGCAAACAGTCTTGCCAGCGCCATGAAGAAGGTGAAAAGCGTCAGTCCGAGACCGCCGATGAAGGGCTCGACGTGAAAGACGTCGCGCATGTAGATCGCCGACCAATCGATCCCCGCACCCTCGACCAGGAAGGCCGCGATGCCGATCACACAGAGAGGCAGCAGGCCGAACGTCGGCAGCGCGATATGTCCGGCCTCCGGGTGATCCTGCGTCGGGCGTGCCGGCGCATTGCGCATGCCGGCGATCGTCACCGACCCCACGATCAGGACGAAGATGAATATCAGGGCGAGGTGCAGCTGCATTGAAATGCCGACCTGGCGTATCGCCGATGAGGCGAGGGCGGTGACGAAAAAGCCGAGGCTCCAGAACCCATGTGCGCGGTTCATCACGCCACGGCCGAGCTGCGCCTCGATGCGGTCGATCTCGACATTGAGATTGATTTCGAGCGCTCCGGCAAGCAGTCCCTCGCAAAACAGGACGGCAAAGACCAGGGGGGCCACGCCCATCCAGGGTACGAGCGCCAGGGATGCGGAGGTTCCGAGCACGGTGATGAATGCCGTCTTGCGGGCGCCAAGGCGTGCGACGATGGGGGAGGCGAAGGTAAGCGATATCAGAGCGCCGATGGCCGCACCGATCAGTGTCAGGCCGAGCTCGGATTTGTTGATCTGCAAGGCGTCCTGGAGGTCGGGAAGGCGCGACAGCATTGCGCCCATCGATACCGCAAAGAGGAAGAAGCAGACATAAATTCGCTGCTGCGGTTCAAGACGCATTTTGATGCTCCGGAGAATCTGAACACAGATGAGATGGAGAGGGTCTATCCGAAAGCAACTAGTGCTGGCAATACGAGCCGCGTCAAATGATCAGGCGGTCATGGCTTCAAGCCAATTCCGCCAGCCCGGCTCTGTGCCGTCAGAACAAAATTGACCGTCTGGACAAATAAGTTCGCTGACCTAACTCCACGGGTTGGACACGCATAAATCGTATCGCTCACTGTCCTCCAGCGGCATGGCGATTTGGGAATTTCATCTTTCATCCTTCGTCAACGGATCGAGAAACGGCAGATCAGATATGGGATTAGCACCGCTCACCAGGCCAACGGGCCAGACGCCGCAAACGGATTTGAACAGCTATAGGCTGATACCGCTCTCCAGCTGCCCTATTCTTGGGAGCGAGGCTGCATCGGGATTGCCATCCGGCGTGCTTTTTTCCGGCCGATCCTTCGAAGCGATGAGCGACAACTCCCTGTCCTGCTGCGGTCGCTATAATCTGAGGAACAGCCTGCATCAGGGCGTAGCCGCGATTGGCGATGACGGACATCTGATCTTTGCCGTCAACAGTTGGGTGAGCGGCCAGCGCTGCACGGTCATGGGTGCCTTCGACCCGATGGGCAAACCCGTTGAGCCGACCAAGCCCCAGCAGGATTTGCTTGGAAAGTATTTTCAGTCGCCCGAGCGTCCCATCGTTCTCGACTCGAAGGCCAAGAGCGACATCGGCTTCAAGACGAATGGGCTCAATCCGAATGTCGGCGTCTATGTCGGCAACAAGACCATCATCTTCGACCTCAACGCGCGGTCGTCTGATGGCAAGACCGAAGGCAGTGCCACGATAACGACGGACTTCAACGGCAAGGTTCAGGATCAGCTCTACAAGCTGTCGACCAAGGGTGACAATTCTTCCCTGAGTGGCAGCTATGAGCGCAAGGGTACGGAGATAAGCGAGACCCTGGACGCATCATGGGACAAATGGTCCGTGGGAGGCAAGCATTCCCGGGACGGCGCAAGCAGGAACCGCGAGCTCAATCTTTCCTATCGCGCGACGGACAAGATAACGATCAAGGCGTCCTGGAGGCCGGACGTGAAGCCGCCATCCACGCCTCCGCGCATAACAGACTATTCGATCTTCTCTGCCACTAACCATAACCCGCCGCCGGCAGCTCCCAACTACAGCAACTACATGATCACGCTCGAGATCAAGCTGCCTTGAACATGGCTGCTTCGATTGGGTTGAGCCGTCTGCGGCAATAGACCGTAGACGGCTCGCTTTTCGTGGGCAGGGTATCGAGAAACCTCGATACCTGATTGGCGGCCAGCGGATTGATCAGGCGCCGCAATTTGCCGGGAGCGACGACGATCTGCGGGTGCCGATCAACACCAGCGCCAGGCCGGCTGCGGCGAGCAGGCCACCAGCGATCGAAACCGCCGCATAGCCGAAGCCAAGGCTGATCACGGCAGCACCGGTTGCAGCCCCCAAGGCATTGCCGAGGTTGAAGGCCCCGACATTGATGGAGGAAGCAAGGCCCGGGGCCTCTGCTGCTGCTTCCATGACGCGCATCTGCACGGGCGGGACGATGGCAAATGCTGCGCCACCCCAAAGAAGCAGGCCGATGGCGGCACCCACGTGGGTGACCATCGCGAGCGGCAGCACGAACATGATGGCCGCGAGCAGAGCCAGGAAGATCTTGGTTGCGCCGTCGAGCGACCAGTCGGCCAGCCGGCCGCCCAGCCAGTTGCCGATCGTGAAGCCGACGCCGATCAGGACCAGCCCGAGGGTCACGAAGCTATTGGATGCGCCAGTGAGTTCGGTGAGCGCCGGAGCAACATAGGTGTACAGCGAGAACATCGCGCCTGCACCCATGACGGTGGTTGCCATGGCAATGAGCACCGTAGGATGAGTAAGCACGGCCAACTCCCTCCTGACATCGGGCATCGCACCGCGCTCGCCTTTCGGAAGAGCGATCCACAGCGCCGCGATGGCGGCGACGCCAATCAAAGCCGTCCCGGCAAAGGCCATGCGCCAACCGATTGCCTGACCGACCCAGGTCGCGGCCGGAACGCCGCCGATATTGGCGATTGTCAGTCCCATGAACATGGCTGCGACCGCACTTGCCTGCTTTTCCTTCGGTACCACGCTTGCCGCCACGACGGCACCGAGACCGAAGAAGGCGCCGTGATTGAGACTCGTGACGAGCCGGGCAAGCAGCAGTGTGAAATAGCCGGGCGCCATGGCCGACATGAGATTGCCGACCGTGAAGATGCTCATCAGCAGCATCAGCGCGGTGCGCTTGCCGAAGCGGCTGAAAGCCAGCGTCATGAAGGGCGCACCAACCATGACGCCGATCGCATAGGCACTGATCAGGAGGCCGGCGGTCGGGATCGAGACGTCGACCCCTTTGGCGATCACCGGGAGAAGCCCCATCGGCGAAAACTCGGTTGTACCGATGCCAAAGGCGCCGATTGCAAGGGCGAGAAGCGCCCATTGCGCATGAGAGGATGTTTGCGCCTTTTCGGCCGTCGAAACGTGGGCGTTCATGTTAAAATCTCCTTAGACATCCCATTCCGGAGCAAGGCCGGGAGGGCTGACGATCCGGCCATCCGGACGAGCGAGATTGGCGATGGCGGCCATATCGGCCTCGTCGAGGTTGAAGTCGAAGATCGCGATGTTCTCCTTGGCGCGCGCGGGATTGGCGGTCTTGGAGAGGGCGATGTGACCCTGCTGGATCAGCCAGCGTAGGCCGACCTGCGCAGCGCTCTTGCCGTATCGGGCGCCGATTTGCTGCAGCACCTGATCCTTCGGCACCGCGCCGTCGGCCATGCCGTAATAAGCGGTGATCGCAAGACCGCTTGCCTTTGCGACTGCGGCGAGCGCGTGCTGGGGCAGGTAGGGGTGGATCTCGACCTGATTGGTCACGATCGGCGTGCTGGAAAGCCTGACCGATTCGCGCATCTGCGCGATATTCTGGTTGCTGACGCCGACGAAACGGGTCTTGCCGGCGGCCTTCACCGTGTTCAGCATCTCGATCTGGTCGGCGACCGACACCTTGTCGGTCGGCCAGTGCAGCAGGAGCAGATCGACCCGGTCGGTCTTGAGCTTGTCGAGGCTCTCTTCGACCGAAGCGGCGAACTTCTCGTTGCTATAATTGTCGACCCAGACCTTCGTGGTCAGGAACAGGTCGTCGCGTCGTGCGCCGGCCGATTGAAGGGCTCGGCCGAGCGCTTCCTCGTTCTGGTAGATCTGTGCGGTGTCGAAATGACGGAAACCGGCCTCCAGTGCGGCCGGGATGACGCGCTCCACTTCTGCGTCCGACATACGGAAGACGCCGAAGCCGAGCGCGGGAATTGTTGCGCCATGGGCAGTAACGGTGAGCATCGAAAACTCCTTTTGAAAGCCTCGGCGGCTTTGGCCGCCTTGAATGGATCGAGCGCCGGATTCGAGGGCGCAATCTCTTCGGCCTATGAAATAGAGGGAGCATTCGCACTTGATAATTGGGTGAGTTTTCACATTATTTGTGAAACAAAATCAAAGACGGGTGTTTCATGGACAATCGTGCGGGCGAGATGCAGGTATTTCTTCGCGTGGTGGAAGCCGGTAGCTTTTCCGAAGCGGCACGCTTGCTGCGCATGACGCCGTCAACCGTCAGCAAGCTGATCTCACGCATCGAAGCAAGACTCGGCGTGCGGCTTGTCGAGCGTTCCACCCGCCGGCTGTCGCTGACCTTGGAGGGTCGGATCTATTATGAGCGCAGCCAGGCCCTGCTGCACGATCTCGACGAGGTCGAACAGGAGCTGGCGCAGGGTGCGACGACGACAGGTGGCACCCTGCGGGTCAACATCTCGGTAGCCCTGGGCGTGCTCGGCCTCGAGCCGCTCTTGCCGGAATTCTGGCGGATCTACCCCAATGTCGTGGTCGACCTTTCGCTATCCGATGAAATCGTCGACCTCTATCTCGACCGGACCGACATTGCCTTCCGGGTGGGATCCCTGCCGGATTCGGGAATGATAGCGCGCCGCATCGGCATTGCTCGCCGCAAGATCGTCGCCGCGCCCAGTTATCTCGATCGTTGTGGAATACCGCTGACGGTCGATGATCTCTCACGGCACAATTGCCTGGGATTTAATTTCCGCCGCCTTGCGCCCGTCTGGCCGGTTAGGGAAAGCGGCCGCATCGTCGATCGTGCCATGACGAGTTCGCTGCTTGCCAACAATGGCGAAACCGTGCGGCGTATGACGCTGGCAGGTGTGGGGCTTGCCCGCATGGGTGACTATCACGTCCGGGCCGACATTGCGGCCGGCCGTCTCATCGAGGTGCTCGCCGATGTCGTCGAGCCGGATGAAGAGCAGATTCACGCGGTCTTCCTGGGAGGTGCTCGCATGCCGCAGCGCGTGCGCGTCTTCCTCGATTTCGTCGTGCCGCGCCTCCGGCAATTCCTTGACGGGGAAGTCTGAGCCTGTCGCCCCGATCACATGGGCGACGGGAAGGTGTATGTGTGGCTGAGCGATCGGGCATCTTGTCCGATGGATGCTGCCGTCCATATACAACTTATGTTTGATCGTCTTGTTCTCCCATTTCGCCGCCCCGCTCTTCACTGCTTTATCGAAGCGCATCCGCCATCGCGGCAGGTTTCCCGAGCCGACAGTGAGCTTGTCGCCGCTTATGAAGGCGTTCTTCCCGCCAGCCTTCTCGAATTGTGGCGCCGCAAGGGGGTCGGATTTTATGGCGATATGCAACTCGCGCTGATCGACCCGCGGCCTTGGCAGGCCGTGCTTCACCGTTGGATCGTTTCGCCGCCGGATGATGTGCGGCGCATCCCGATTGCGCTGACGCCCTTCGGCGTCCTTCTCTATTACCGCAAGCTGACGGCAACCGACGAGGATGTTGTCTTCATCGATCCTGTATCGAAAAGGACGAGCGACCTGGCCTGGAGCCTCGACGAGTTCTTCAATCGGTTTCTTTGCGACAGGCAGTCGCTTGAATCCCTCATTTCGCCGACATTGGTACAATCGGCACGTAAGGACTGTGGGGCGCTTTCACCGGGTGAAGTCTATGAAATCGACCAGATGCTGTTTTCGATGCAGATGCTGCGGATCGCAAAGGTCGATGCCTTCGAGATGCATCGGCGTCTTCGCGACGCCGTCGATCCGCCGAAGCCGACAGCCGAGAAGCCGACGACCGTGGCCGATGCCCTGCCGGTCGAACATCGCACCACATTTGAGGATATCGCAGACGGGCAAGGCTTAGCCGGCTTATATCTGTCTTCCTATATCGACTGGCACAGGCTCTTGGCGCTCCGACCAGATGGGCGCTACAGCCTGTTGTTCTGGCGTATCCATTATCGGAGTTTGGAACGGGTCGACGTGCGTTTCTACACCGGGACCTACGAAATCTCAGGCAATGCCGACGGTGACGAGATCGTTGCGCTCGACATCGTCTTGCGCGCCGATTCCTCGGGTGGCGACGACAATGACGACCGTCTCGTGGCAATGCATTCGGGCGAAACCAGCCTCCTGCTGCGCGTCTACGAGCTGGGCGATATCGCAACGGCGATCGGCGGCTGGGACAAAATGGGGCGCAGCGAATATTATTTCCGCCGGGTCACACTACATGAGGCTTTCGTGGAAGAGCCGAGCGATGGCCGCGCGGCTCCGCCCTTTGACGATCTTCCGCACATCCTGCAGGCCATGATCCATGTCGAGCCGCTTCGTACCACGATCACCCATGTCGCCGATCCAAATCTTGACGAAGAGGACGATGGCGAAGGCACGGTCATGTGCACGCTCGATCTCGGCGAGGATGACGGACTGCGCTTCAACATGCCGCTTTACTCGCCTCCCGACACCGGCCGTCACCTCAAGGGCTGGATCTGGAAGATGGCGCCGCACGCCTGTGAGGTCGGGGTCAAATATCGCCGCGGTCAAGACGGCACCATCGAAGATGGTCCAGCGATCGGCGATATATTGACAACCCGTGCGCCGAGCGAGGGCTGAGTGTACCGATAGACGCAATTCTCGTGCCCCGCCTCACTTCGACGGCTTCTTCCTGAATTCTTCGCAGTCCGAGATCTCGCGGATCGACTGGCATCGGCCGCCCGCCGAGAGGCCGAGCGTCGAGGGTCGGCAACAAGCGCGCTGACGAACCGCAGCAGGACGCTGTTGTAAAAGGATCTGCATATGGGAATTGCTATCCAGGCTGGCAGGCACCCGCCGCCAGTCCTGTAGAGGCCGCAGGCCGGAAAGCTGCAGCGCCGCCGAATCGATGGCGGTTACATCGCCGGGTCCGCTCTCACTGCAGGGGCCGCGGGATTGCGCCGGTCCGCGGCCGGATCGCCGGGCTTTCGTCTTCCTGATCGGTCTCGAGCCGCTGCAGGATCGGGCAATGCGGGCGATGGTCGCCCTGGCAGGCATTCACGAGCATGGTGAGCGTATGCTCCATATCCTGCAGGTCGGCGATCTTTTTCTTCAGCGCTTCGATATGGCCCTGAGCCAGGCGCTTGACCTCCGCGCTCTGGCGGGTTTCGTCGCGCCAAAGTTCCAAAAGCTCACTGATTTCGGTGACGGCAAAGCCGAGATCGCGCGCCCGGCGGATGAAGCGCAGCATGTGGACGTCGGTATCCGAATAGTCGCGATAGCCCGACGCGGTTCTGCCGGCCGCCGGAATGAGGCCGGTCTCTTCGTAATAGCGGATCATCTTGGCCGAGACGCCCGATGCCTTTGCTGCCTGCCCGATATTCATGAATGTTCTCCTGACATAAGGCAGCCGGCCCGAAAAGGACCGGCCGCGTCCGATTGCTAGTTGATGACCCTGAAGCGACGTAGCCGCAGCGCATTGCCGAGCACGAAGACGCTCGACAAGGCCATGGCGCCGGCGGCAAAGACCGGCGAGAGCAAGATGCCGAAGGCCGGATAGAGGGCGCCGGCAGCGACCGGGATCAGGGCCGTGTTATAAGCGAAGGCCCAGAAGAGGTTTTGTCTGATGTTGCCGATCGTCGCCTTGGACAGGGCAATGGCGTTCGGCACGCCCTGTAGGCTTCCCGACATCAGGACGACGTCGGCCGCCTCGATGGCTATATCCGTGCCGGTGCCGATCGCAAGACCGACGTCGGCCTCGGCTAGAGCCGGCGCATCGTTGATGCCATCGCCGACGAAGGCCACCTTGCCGTGCTGGCGCTTGAGCCGGCGAACGGCCTCGACCTTGCCGTCGGGCAGCACTTCGGCCACGACCTCATCGATGCCAAGCCGTGCGGCGATGGCCTTGGCCGTGCGAGCATTATCGCCGGTAATCATTGCGACCTTCAGGCCGAGATCGTGCATCGCCTTGATCGCTGCCGGCGTCGTTTCCTTGATCGGATCGGCGACGGCAATGATTGCGGCGAGCTTGCCGTCGATCGCGGCATAAAGCGGCGACTTGCCCTCGTTGCCGAGACGTTCGGCGACTTCGCGGAAGCCTGTGACGTCAAGTCCGAGCTCGGCCATGTAGCGATCCGCGCCGATCTCGACACGTTTGTCGCCGGCCGTCGCCCGAACGCCGAAGCCTGTCACCGATTCGAAATCCGATACACTTGGCAGCGTCAGATCCTCGGAGATCGCCGCCTCGACGATCGCCCGGGCAATCGGATGCTCAGACTTTGCTTCTGCCGCCGCCACCAGGCGCAGCACGCCGGAGCGGTCGAAGCCCGCCGCCGGTTCCAGGTCGGTCAGCGCCGGCTTGCCCTCAGTCAGGGTGCCTGTCTTGTCGACGGCGACAACGCTCGCGTCCTTGAGCAGCTGCAGGGCTTCGCCCTTGCGGAAGAGCACGCCCAGCTCCGCACCGCGGCCGGTGCCGACCATGATCGAGGTGGGGGTGGCAAGCCCCATGGCGCAGGGGCAGGCGATGATCAGCACGGCGACTGCATTGACCAGCGCAAAGCTGAGAGCGGGTGACGGACCGAAATGGAGCCAGGCTGCGAAGGTGACGGCGGCCACGGCCATCACGGCTGGTACGAACCACATGGTCACTTTATCGACCATGGCCTGGATCGGCAGCTTCGAGCCCTGTGCCTCCTCGACCATGCGAATGATCTGCGACAGCACCGTATTGCCGCCGACGGCGGTCGCTTGGAAGGCAAAGGCGCCCTTCTGGTTGACCGTGCCGCCAACCACGTTACTGCCAATCGTCTTCAGGGCCGGGATGGGCTCACCTGTGATCATCGATTCGTCGACATAGCTCTCGCCCTCGATGAGTTCGCCATCGACCGGTACCCGTTCGCCTGGACGAACCTCGACGATATCGCCGGAAACGACCGAACCGATCGGTAGATCGGCGGCCCTGCCATCGCGCCGGACGCGCGCGGTCTTGGCCTGTAGGTTGACCAGGCGTTTGATTGCTTCGGAGGTGCGTCCCTTGGCCCGGGCTTCGAGCAGTCGGCCGAGCAGGATGAGCGTCACGATGACGGCCGCCGCTTCGAAATAGACGTTGATTGTGCCCGATGGCAGCAGGCCAGGCGCGAAGGTCGCAACTAGCGAATAGCCATAGGCTGCCAATGAGCCGACGGCGACCAGCGAGTTCATGTCGGGCGCAAGGCGCAGGAGCGCAGGAAGTCCCTTCTGGTAGAAGCGTATGCCGGGAACGAAAAGGACGAGCGTCGTCAGCGCAAGCTGGATGTACCAGCTCCGCTGCATCCCGATCGTCTCTGCCATCAGACCGTGGACGCCGGGAATGAGGTGCGATCCCATCTCCAGGAGAAAGACCGGCGTCGTCAAAATCGCGGCAACGATGAAATCGCGGGTGAGCTCTCGCCGTTCGGCGTCCTTCTTCTGCGCGCGCCCAGCCTCTTCGTCCCCTCGGTCGGCGCTTATAATTTTCGCCTCGTAGCCGGCGTTCTCGACCGCTGCGATCAGGCTTGCCGCGTCCGCCGCCCCTTTGATCGTGGCCCGCTCGGTTGCAAGGTTAACGGTGGCCTCACTCACGCCAGGCACGGTTTTCAGGGCGCGTTCGACGCTGCCGACGCACGAGGCGCAGGTCATACCCTCGATCGAAAGCTCGACGGAACCTGTCGCAGCGGTGAAATTCTCCGGGACGGAATAGCCGACATTTTCGACGGCCCGGACGAGTGCCGCGTGATCGATGCCTGCGTGTGTCGTGATGCTCGCCTTTTCGGTGGCGAGATTGACCGATACTGCATCGACGCCCGGCACGTTCTTCAAGGCGCGCTCGACGCTACCCACGCAGGATGCACAAGTCATGCCCTCGATAGGCAGAGATATGACAGTCGATAAATCCAATGGCCGAACTGAACTATTCATGGGAGGTCCTTTCACGCTCCGAATTTGATTGTGAAGGGAAGGTGAGGCTTCCAACCATTGGAAGGTCAATAGCATTTTTTTCGTCGGATGACACTTGACCTTACCATGGTTGGAAGCCCCACCTTGAGCGCCGTGAGATCAAAACCAAGGAGAATTCTCATGGAACTCAGAATCGAAAACATGACCTGCGGCGGCTGCGCCAAGTCCGTCACCAAGGCAATCCAATCCGTCGATCCAGACGCCAGGATCGAGACCAATCCTAACGCGCGCACCGTCAAGATCGAGACGGCTGCCTCTCAGCCGATGCTCCAGCAGGCTCTCGAACAGGCCGGCTATCCGGCAGTCGCAAACTGAGTGGTTCAGATTATGCACAGGCTCCCCGATCTTCATCGACGCAGGCCCGGTGAGTGCGCAGAGCCGGCGGAAGGCAAGATTGCCGTGATGAAGAGGCGGTGCGCCGAGCACGGCAATTGACGACCGGAAGGTGGCTCCTCGAAGTCACCTTCGACACAGAGACAAAAGGCGCGACACCGTGGCGAGCGGCCCTACGGGCGTATCGCTTCCAGGTGAGCAAGAGGAAGCAATCGATGTACCGACGTAGTTTTCTCGTGGGGCTGGCGGGCCTTGCGATTTCCGGGTCTGCCACGGCCCAGATGATGCACGACATGGGCAGCATGAGCGGAAACGGCGCTCACAACATGATGCCCAAGGCCGGCAACAAGCCCGTCTTGCCGGAAGGCCAGCCTCTGCGCGAGCTGCCACGCTTGATGAACGAGGCCAGCGAAGCCGGTCTGTTCAAGGCAAGGCTTGCCGCGGAGCAGGGGCTTGCTCGCTTCGCCGAGGGGCTCGATACGCCCGTGCTTCTCTACAACGGTGGAAATCCTGTGATCGAAGCGCATGAAGGAGACAGGATCGAGATCAGCTTCAAGAATGGCATTCCCGGCCAGCCGACCACGGTTCATTGGCATGGCATGCCGGTGCCCGCCGATCAGGATGGCAATCCCATGGAACCCGTCGCTTCGGGCAGCGAGCACATCTATGCTTTCGATCTGCCGGCGGGGAGTGCCGCATCCTATTGGTTCCATCCTCATCCGCATGGCCTTACCGCCGAGCAGGTCTATCGTGGGCTTGCAGGCATCTTCCTCGTGAAACCCAAGGATGACCCGATTCCCACCGAATATGGGGATACGGTCCTGATGTTCACCGATCTTCGGCTCGCCGAAGATGGAAGCATGCCGGAGAGCAACATGATCGATCTGATGAACGGGCGGGTCGGCGACCATGTGCTGGTCAATGGTCAGAAAAATCCGGTCCTGGCCGTGGCAAAGGGGGAGAAGCGTCGTCTGCGCCTCTTCAATGCGACGAATGCGCGGTTCCTGCGGCTGACATTCGAGAATGCCGACATGATGCTCGTGGGAACGGATGGGGGTCTTATCGAGGCTCCCGTCGGCGTCGGCGAGTTTCTGCTTGCGCCCGCCGAGCGCGTCGAGCTCATCGTATCGTTCGACAAGCCGGGAGCGGCAAAGCTCACCACGCTCGACTATGAGCGGGGGTGGATGGGGCCGGGCAAGCCCGAAGAGGCCGGCATGACCTTGCTGACGGCGAATGTCTCGGAGGTGGCAGCGCCGTCCGTGCCGCCGCTGCCGGCGAAGCTGCGCACCATTGAACCCCTCGCCGCGCCGGCGGTCACGCGCCGCTTTGCGCTAACGGAATCCATGGGCGGCATGGAGATGAAGTTCCTCATCAACGGCGCCAGCTTCGACATGAACCGCGTTGACGAAGTCTCGAAGGTCGGGCAGGTCGAGCTTTGGGAAATTGCCAACCAGGCGGATATGGATCATCCGTTTCATGTCCATGGGACGCAGTTCCAGGTTGTCGAACGCGTAAAGGATGGGGCGGTCGCCAAGCCACCCTACCGGGCCTGGAAGGATACCGTGAACGTTGCGGCTGGCGAGACGGTGCGTATCCTGTTGCGACAGGATTTACCGGGGCAGCGCATGTATCACTGCCACATCCTCGAGCATGAAGATCTCGGTATGATGGGCACAATCGACGTAGAGGCCTGACGACCTCCACCGTCAATCGCAGCCTGGAGGGAGGATTGACATTATCCCTCCTGTTTCCCTGACCTTTGGAACTTGTCCTTGATGAGGTTGCGGTGTCGGCCGCGATTCGAAGGTTGGGCCCGATTTCGCTTTCGCCGGTGTACGCGTGATGTTCGGGTCTTGCGCAAACAGCAGGTTAGGCGCTTTTATGTAAGCGCGTCCTATTGCAGCGAAAGCGCTCGCAACGGCCTCGGAGGAGGGCCGTATGCGATCTCGCAGTGGATGCCAATTGTGCTGACGGTGGCATTCAAGGGGAGGACTCGATGGCCGCTAATCATCAGACGCAATATCGCGAACGCGTGCGCTCTGCACATGAGGCCGTTGCCTTGATACCATCCGGCGCGAAGATCGCCATGCCGATCGCTGCCGGTCAGCCGCCTGCCATTCTTGCGGCGCTGGCCGAGCGTGCTCGGGCGGGGGCGGTGGACAACATCCGGCTCTACTACCTGCTCTGTACAGGCGTCGCCGGCTCCAGCGTGCTCGACTTCGACTTGCGCGACCGCATCATTCCCATGAGTTATTTTCATGGAGCGGTGGATCGTGCCCTCGATAAGAGGCGAATGGCGGAAATGTTGCCCGCTGGCGACCTTGTGCCGTGCCACTTCAGTCAGGTGCCGCGCTCGCTGGTCGAGCATGTCGGCGTCGATACGTTGGTCGCAACCGTCTCGCCCATGGATGCGGACGGGAATTTCAGCCTCGGCGCCAGTACGGATTATGCGCTTGCGGTCGCTCGCAAGCCGGGAACTCGGCTGATCCTCGAAGTCAATGCCAACATGCCCTATGTGCGCGGCAATTGCATGATCCCCGTGTCGAGCGTCACGGCTCTGGTCGAGAACGACGCAAGTTTGCCGGTGCTCCCTGCTGCGCCCCGTTCGGAAGTCGATGATGCCATCGGCGCCATCATTGCCGGGCTTGTGGACGATGGCGATTGTCTGCAGATGGGCATTGGTGCATTGCCCGATGCTGTTTGTGCCGGTCTCTCCCACCATCGCCACGTCGGTATCCATACCGAAATGATGACATCGGGACTTGCCGCGCTGGTCAAGGCGGGCGTGGTCGACAATAGCCGCAAGCAGATCCATGTCGGGCGAACCATCTTCACCTTTGCGCTGGGCGACAAGCCGCTTTACGATTTCCTGAACGACAATCCCCATGTCGAAGCGCATCCCGTCGACTACGTGAACAATCCGTTCGTCATCGCGCAGAATGATCGTATGGTGTCAGTCAATGCGACGATGCAGATCGATCTCAACGGGGCGTGCAATTCCGAATTCGTCAATGGAAGGCAGTTCAGCGGCTCGGGTGGGCAGGTGGATTTCGTCCGCGGCGCCTATGGCTCACGCGGCGGCCGCTCGATCATCGCCTGCCATGCGACGGCGGCCAAGGGAACGCTTTCGCGTATCGTTCCGACGCTGACAGGGCCGGTAACGACATCACGCAACGATATCCATATCGTCGTGACGGAATATGGCTGGGCCAATCTCAAGGGTAAATCGGTGGCAGAGCGGGCAAAAGCGATGATTGCGCTTGCCCATCCCGATTTCAGGGAAGAGCTGGATCGAGCCGCCCATCAGGCGGGATTCTACGCGCCGGATTGACGTAATCATCGTTGATCTTGCTTGGGCAATAAGAAGGACCCGGAGGGAAACCGGATCCTTCCGGCTTTGATCGGAGGTCAACCGATCACTTTGAGAAGCCTGATGGATCGGTACATCAGGCTTCCCGTACCCGGTCCCAGGTAGACCAGGTAATTCGGTATTAGAAGCTACGCTGGAAGCGCAGGATACCAGCCCACTGATCCTGGTTCACAGAATCGAAGTTGGTGTAGGAGACTTCCGGCTCGATGAGCAGGTTCTTAACCGGGTTCCACTTGACGTTCGTCGTAGCGGCGAAGATCTTGGAGTCGGTGTAGGCGAGCTGCAGGTTCCACTTCAGCTTTTCGTTGATCGGAACGCCAACGCCGCCCCAAACTGCCCAGTCACCCCAGCCGCACTTCGATGGATCGTTAGCCGGGCAAGCCGAGCGATCGAGGTTGGTGCCAGCGTACTTGTTGAGGTTGTCGCCGTTGGTGTTCCAGCCGCCCATCAAGAAGGCCGAGAAGACGCCGAAGTCAGCATCGACGCGAGCCTTGATAGCGCCTTCCGACTTGATCGAGTCGTAACCGCCAACGACCTTGAAGCCCCATGCGCCGGACTTGAAGCCAGCACCGGCAACAACGTCAGGAGCGTAGTGGTTGGCCTTGTCGTCGGATGCCCAGCTTGCGCCATAGGCAGCGCCCGAGCCGCTGGAGTTGGTGTCTTCGAGCGAGACCACAGCCGTGAAGCCGTTGCCGGCATCGTAGTTGTAGGTCAACTGGTTGAGTTCGTACGGGCCGTCATAGATCACGTCGTCGTTGATGACGTCGCCGGCATAACCGATGTAGGAGTTATACTGCGAGTCTGCCTTACCGACGAGGAAACCGCCGAGGCTGATGTTGGCCCAGAGCAGCTTGGTGCTGGTGCTGTTGCCTTCCTGCCAGTCCCAACGGATGACCGTGTTGGTCTTCAGCGGGCCGTATTCGGTGTCGGTTGCGGTGTCGAGGCTCAGCTGAGCGCGGGTATGCCACAGCGTACCGTTATGGCTGTTGGCATTGTAGGCGTCGTACCACTTGCCTTCGGTACGGACCATGCCGCCGACCTTGAGGCAGGTTTCGGTACCGGGAATGAAGAAGTAGCCTGCACCGTATGCGTCGCAGATACGGACGTATTCCAGCGGCTCCGGCTCAGCTGCTACGATAGCGTCAGCCGCGTGAGCACCGGATACTGCTGCCAGAGCGGCAGCGGAGCCGAGAAGAAGGCTCTTGATGTTCATTGTAAACTCCTGGTTGTAACTATTCGTACGTAATCCAAGGAGCGAGCATAATAGGCCATCCTGAAAGTGCTCCCCATAAACAGGAAGCAAAAAACAGGCACTGCATTTGCAATAGACTGCCGGTACTATCCCCACCCCGATGGAACCTCGTTAGCTGGCGGCTGAAACAACACCCCACCAGATCGCAAGCCAATTAGGTCCTGAAGAAAGAGCTATATACATTCGGATTGTTTGTAAATCTGAGCTGGAGCCATTCAGAAACGGAAAAAGCGGTTGTTGATTTAATGCAACACATGCTTGACGAGAAAACTCAGACGGGAAGTCCAGCCAGGCAATCGGCCTACCGACGGAATGCCCCGAAGGCTCATCTCTCTCGCCTCATCGGCAGCTTCAATATGCGATCGCGAACAACTCCATCGCCTTGGCAAAGCCTTTCAGCTGCCGCCGCCCGATCGAGATTGCATCGGTGATATCGGCCTTTTGCTGGAATGGGCCGGACATCAGAAGCGCTTTACCGCTTTCGCTACAGACGTTCTGAATACGGCTGACGATATTGACGTCAGGGCCGATCAAGGTGAAATCCAGGCGGTTGCCGGAGCCGACATTGCCGTAGCTCACCTCGCCATAGTGCAGCGCAATGCCGGCCTTGACGTGGATGCCGTCATATTCGAAGCCGCCTATTTCACCGAGGATTGTTTTTGCTGCCGTCAGCGCGGCATTGCAGGCTCCGGTCGCATCGATGCCTGGAAAGAATGCCAGAACCGCATCGCCCATGAATTTCAGTACTTCTCCGCCTTCATGGGTAATCGCCGGCACTACCTTGTCAAAATAGGCGTTCAAGAGCCCAAGCACGGTCTCGCCGGGCAGCCGATTGGAAAGCTCGGTGAAGCCGCGCAGGTCGCACAGTAGAAGTGCTGCCTCCATCGATTCGATTTCCCCGCGACGGATGTGTCCGGCCAGGATGCGGCTTGCCGTCATCGGACCGATGTAAGTGTCGAGAAGGCTGAGTTCGCATTGTCTGAGAACACGTAGCTCGCAGGTGTTGCGCAATGCCGGCAGGATGCGTTCGATCAGGTCCTGCTCGCTGGATGTGAAGCCGCCGGGCCGCCGCGTGGCGAAGACGGCGCTGCTGATCGGCCCGTCGGCATTGCAAAGCGGTGCCACGATCAGTTGAACCAGCCCTCGGCCGGAAAATATGTCGATATGCTGCCAGCGCCCATGGGGGCTCTCGCCGGGACCGACGATGAGCGGCTCGCGCATTTCCTGTGCCTTCATAAGCGGCGTATTGGCGAGCGCGAGGCGCGAGCCATGTTCGCGATCATGGATCTCGACCGGCTCGCCGGGAGCCCAGGCGAAGGTGCGGCCAATGAATTCGGGATGCAGCGTCGTCAGGTGCAGCGTCAATCGATCGACGGGAAGCCCAACGGCCTGCAGGCGACGGCCGAGCCCGGCAACGAGGCCGGCCTCATCGAGAGCATGGCATTCGTCGCCCGTCAGCCATTCGATCAGGTTTAAGGTAGCCGCGGTGTTGACGCCGCCGCGGTCCGTTCTGGAATTGACGTTTGCGGTCTTCGGCATGTCATGCAGCAAAGTCATGGCTATCTCCTCCTCTTTGAGGTGCGGCGCTCAGTGTGCCGCACCGCCGGAAAGGTGGCCGGGTTTCTTCAGAAGCAGGCTGGCGATGAGGGCGATGACCAGCGCGACGCCGAGCAGATAGAAGGTGTCGCTGAAGGCCATGATATTGGCCTGCGCGCGCAGATCGGAGGCGATGGCGACGATCGCCTTGTGCGTGGCAAGCGCCTGATCGCTCACCCCATGGTTCATGAAATAGTTGGTCAATTTTGCTACCCGGTCGCGGGTTGCCTCTTCGAACACAGAAACGGAATTGGTGAGAATGTTCGAGTGGAATTGCTCGCGCTTGGTAAGGAAGGTCTGCAGCGCCGCAATGCCGACCGCGCCGCCGAGATTGCGCATCATGTTGAAGAGCGCCGAGGCGGAGCCGGCATTTTCCTGTTCGATCCCGGCCGTTGCAATCGCAGTCAGCGGCGTGAAGGCGAGCGCCTGGCCGATGGCACGCACGATGTTCGGCCAGAAGAGCTGGTCGCTGGCATAGTTGCCGGTCATGTGGACATTCATGAAGTTCGAGGCAGCAAAGAGCGCGAAGCCAACTACGATCAGCAGGCGGGCATCGACACGCTTCATCAGCCGCGGCACCAGCGGAATGAGGATCAGCTGTGGAATACCGGTCCAGGCAAGCACCATGCCGATCTGCTCGGAGTTGTAGCCCTGGATGCGTGTCAGGTAGATCGGCAGGATGAAGACCGAGCCATAGAGCGCGATGCCCAGCAGGAAATTGGCAACGATGCCGAAGCCGAAATTGCGGCGAACCAGCAGACGCAGATTGAGGAGCGGATGGGCGGCGCGAAGCTCGATGATGAGAAAGAGCGTCAACGAGATCGCGGCGATGACGGAAAGACGGACGATGAACGGCGAGCCGAACCAGTCGTCCTTGTTGCCTTCCTCAAGCACGGTCTGCAGTGCGGCAAGGCCGACTGCCATGGTGATGATGCCCGGCCAATCACCCTTGGCGAGCAGTGAAAGGTTCATCGGCGCACGGTCAAGCGAAGCCCAGAGCATGCCGACCATGAGAATGCCGGGTACGAGATTGACGTAGAAGATATATTCCCAGCCCCAGTTTTCGGTGAGGTAACCGCCGATGGTCGGGCCGATTGCCGGCGCGAAGGTCGCCGAAAGGGCAAAGAGCGCAAGGCCGATCGGCTGCTTGGGTTTCGGCAGCAGCGTGATGATGATCGTGAAAGCCATCGGGATCAGCACGCCGCCGGAAAAGCCCTGTATGGCGCGCAATATGATCATCTGCTGCAGGTTGGCCGCAAAGGCGCAGCCGACCGAAAAGACCAGGAAGAGGATGGCATTGGTCAGCAGGTAGATGCGGACGGAAAAGACGCGGGCAAGCCAGGCGCTAAGGGGAATGACGACGATCTCGGCGATCAGATAGGAGGTCGAGATCCAGCCGCCGTCATCCGTTCCGGCGCCGATCGCGCCCTGGATGTCGGCCAGCGAGGCATTGACGATCTGGATGTTGAGAACGGCCATGAAGGCACCAAGTGTCGAACCGACCACAGCGGTCCACATGCGCAGCGGGCTCATGGCAGGTCCGGCAACGGGAGTGGTTGCAGCGCCCTGGGATACGGCTGAATTGTTGTTTGCGGCGATCTGAAGAGTGGCCACGACGCGTCTCCTTCCGGGGTCATGTCGGAATAATCTCATGACGATGCTGAGCTGATAATCGACGAAGATCGGGAAGGATCATCCAGCGTGGCTGGATAATCCTTGCACGTCAGCGGTCGATGTTTGGGCGGCCTTGGTATCGATTTCCGGCTCCACCGACATGCCGGAGCGCAACAGCCCGGCCAGATGCTCGTCGTCGATGACGATCTTCACCGGTATGCGCTGGACGATCTTGGTGAAGTTGCCGGTAGCGTTATCGGGCGGCAGCAGCGAGAATTCAAGCCCGCTTGCCGGCGAGAGACTGTCGACATGGCCCTTGATGGTGGCGTCGGGGAAGCTGTCGACCTTGATCTCGACCGACTGTCCGGGACGTACATAGGTGAGCTGCGTTTCCTTGAAGTTCGCGACGACATAGACCGAATGCAGCGGCACTACCGCCATCAGCTGCGTGCCTGACGTCACGTACTGCCCCACGCGGATCGAGCGGGCGCCGACGGTGCCGTCAACGGCGGCGACGATGTTCGTATAGGACAGGTTAAGTTCAGCCTGCTGAACGGCGGCGGCTGCGCGATCGCGCTGGGCGGCTGCCTGATCTCGCTGGGTCTGCAGCACCGGCACTTTGTTCTGCGCGGCGACGAGCGCGGCCTGATCGCGCTCGACAGCGGCGGCGGCCTGCTTTCTGGCCGATTCGGTCTCTTCGGCGCGCGATTGCGTGCCGACGCCGTTGGTGATCAGGCGAGCCGAACGCGCGGCATCCGACACAGCATAATCCAGAGAGGCCTGCGACGCGTCGACCGTTGCCTTGGCCTGCCCGATCAGCGATTGCTGCAGCTGGATCTGTGCATCGATGTTGGCGATCGCCGCATCCGCGGCCTTGAGATCCGCCTTTGCCTGGGAAAGTGCTGCCTGGAAATCGCGGTCGTCGATGCGGGCAAGCACCTGGCCGGCCTTGACCTTGTCATTGTCGTTGACCAGCACGTCCTTGATATAGCCGGCGACCTTCGGGGCAATCGTGGTGTAATCGGCCTTCACATAGGCATCGTCGGTGGCTTCGACGAAGCGTCCGACCGTCCAGTAGCGATAGCCGAAGTCGGCTGCGACCGCGACGCCGGCCAGCAGCGCAGCAATCAGCATGCCGCGCTTGATGAGCTTTCTGTCTGCCTTGGGCGTGGCGGCAGCGACAGGCGCTTCGGTCGTTACACCCTGCGGAGCCTCGGTACCGGGAGACTTGGCTACCTCGCTGGCCGGAGCTGCATCGGCTTGACTTGCGTTCTTGAACGCCTCGTTGCGGGGGAGTTCGACCATTGTTCGTTTCCTTCAGTGCAGCACCCCTTTTGCATGGGGCCATTTTTGATGCGATGAAGATGCGTCCGATCGGTCCTTCTGATAATCTCCTCAAATCTGGAAGGATCATCAAGTCACAGTGGATAATCCGAGGACAATATGGATCGTTTGACCAGCCTCGCAGTTTTTGGCCGGGTGGTGGAATGTGGTGGTTTCTCAGCCGCCGCCCGCCGGCTCAACATGTCCGTCACCATGGTGGGCAATCATGTGCAATCGCTGGAAGACCGCCTCGGCGCGCGGCTCCTGAACCGGACGACGCGCCGGGTCAGCCTGACGGAAACCGGCAAATATTATTATGAGCGCTCCTCGCAGATCCTGGCCGATCTCGAAGAGGCCGATCGGGCGGCGGGCGCCCTTAGCACCATGCCGAGGGGAACGCTCAAGCTCTATACCAGCGGCGCCATCGTCCGCTTCCTGCTCCCCGTCGTCAACGAATTCATGACGCAATATCCTGCGATCTCGCTCGATTTCAACGTCGGCGAACGGTCGATCGACATGGTCGAGGAGGGTTACGATCTCATGATCCGAACCTTGCCTGCGCAGGACTCGACGCTTGTCGCACGCAAGCTTGCGCCCTGGCGTCATATGCTCGTCTGCTCGCCCGAATATCGTGACACACATCCCATGCCGAAGGTGCCGGCCGACCTCGCGGAGCATAATTGCCTGCAATATACCTATTACCCTTATGGCGATGAATGGCGTTTCGAGGATGCCGATGGCAAGCAGGTGGGGGTCAAGATCTCTGGCAATGTCGTCTCCAACAGCGCCGAGACATTGCGCTTTCTCCTGGCAAGCGGGCAGGGCATCTTCCTTGCCCCGAGTTTCATCGTCTACGACGAGGTTGCTGCCGGTCGCCTCGTGCGCGCCATGCCTGACTATCGGGCCGTGGAATTCACGATCAGCGCGATCTATCCGAACCGTAGTCATCTGCCGACGAAAGTGCGCTTGTTCATCGACCTCTTGGCGGAGCGTTTCGTTGAGCACCGCAAGTGGATGACCTGAGCAAGATCGGGCTTGTTCTTTTCCGTCGATGACCCAGCAGTGAATGGAGCCATCCGAAAGCCATGGCAAACCGAATAACATGCAATGCTCGACCGGAATTGCCTGCAATTCAGATGCAGAACGGATTGACCGACGTCTTCATGGAAGTTGTCGCCATTGCCGCGTCGGCGTTGGCGCAGACGAGATCGGAGCAAGCGTTTGCATCATGGATCGCATCGCGGGATCAGGCGGTCTTGGGGCTTGGGGCGGTGGGCTTCGACATTGCCGAAATGCCCTGGCATATCGCAACATTTGCCGAGGATCGGAATTTTCTGATCCGGGCGATTACCGCCGCCGAATCGAAGATCGGTTGGGAAAAGCTGGGCTACGAG
Source organism: Martinezella hainanensis (assembly GCF_900094555.1). Lineage (GTDB taxonomy): Bacteria > Pseudomonadota > Alphaproteobacteria > Rhizobiales > Rhizobiaceae > Rhizobium > Rhizobium hainanense. The sequence goes on along the minus strand of NZ_FMAC01000006.1, from coordinate 464,361 downwards.
CCGAAAGAAGACTGGTTGATGCCGTGCCTGATGCGTTTTCGAATGCTTGTGTCGGCATTTGAACCACACGATATCAGGCCAAACGATGCGGCAATCCATTCGACCTTTTCCGAGAGCAACTTCGGCCGCTGTGAAACCCATGGGATCATCATGCATGCTGACGGATGCCCAATCTGCAATAGGTCGGTGCTCTCCTGAAATACACCGGCCTGTGACGTCGCGCCACCGATCATGCATGACGCCTCTTCGGGTCAATTCCGCTTGCAACGTCACTATGACTGCGGTTGTTCGGCAGGCTGGCGCGTTTCCGTCTGGCGTGCGGCAGACACCAGGCGTCGTTGCGCCCGGATGGCGCTCCATTGCTGATCGATCAGGACGCCGATCAGGATGACGCCACCCATCACGGCGAAGTTGAGCGAAGAGGGGATGCCGAGCAGATTGACGAGGTTCTGCAATTCCTGCAGCAGGATCGTGCCGAGCACCACGCCGATCAGGGACCCTTCGCCGCCGCGCAGCGAGAAGCCGCCGAGAACCGCCGCGGCGATCGCATAGAGTTCATAGAACTGCCCGTGGCTCGCCGGTGAGATGGAGCGGGTGTACATGGCAAAATAGATCGCCGAAAGCGCCGTCAGCACGCCGCAGATGATGTAGGAGATCGTCACCATCTTCGTGGTGCGGATTCCGGAATATTTTGCCGCCTCCTCATTCTTGCCGATGGCGTAAAGATAGCGGCCGTAGACGGAGCGATGCAGAACGATCCACATGACGGCAGCAATGATCACGAGCGCGATGAAGGTGTTCGGCACGCCGTAGAAGCGGCCGGCGGTCAGGAATTCCAAGGTCGGAAAGTTCTGACCGAAGGCGAAGCCGGCCGTGCCGTCGGCTGTATAGAAGCGCGCCGCACCCCGATAGATCAGGAGGCCGCAGAGGGTCACGACGAAGGGCTGGAGATTGAGCCGGGTGATCAGCCAGCCGTGGATCGCCCCCAGCACGCCGCCGAGGATCAGGATCAGCGGCAGGGCAATTGCCCAGGGCATGTTCTGGACGGCGATGAAATCGATGAACAGCACGCCGAGCAAGGCAACCAGCGAGCCGACGGAAAGCTCAATGCCGCCGGTGATGATGACGAAGGCCTGGCCGATCGACAGGATTCCAAACAAGCCGATGAGGTTCGACGTATTGGCGAGGTTGATCGGCAGAAGGAAGCGCGGATTGATGATCGTCACGACGATGCCGACGACGACGATCAACAGAAGCAGGCCCAGATCTTTCTTACTCATCGATATCAATTCCCATTGGCAGCAGCCGTTAGAGCAATTCCAGGAAAATTGCGCAGCGGCTTTCCGTCCGGAATTGCATAAAAACAATGAGATAGAGCGGTTCAAGATTCCATGGGGAGCCGAACCGCTCTAGTGTAGCGTCTTGCCGACGGCCAGCAAAAGCACATTTTCCTGACTGAACTGATCCTTCTCGAGGATGCCGGAGATCCGGCCCTCATGCATGACCGCGATGCGGTCGGAGACGCCGATCACCTCCTCCATGTCGCTCGAGATCATCAGGATCGCAACGCCGGCATCCGCGAGCTTGCGCATCAGGCTGTAGATTTCGCTCTTTGCGCCGATATCGATGCCACGGGTGGGCTCGTCGAAGATCAACACCTTCGGGTGCATGGCAAGCCATTTGGCGAGCACGACCTTCTGCTGGTTGCCGCCCGAAAGCGTGCCGGTGCGGGTTGAGACCGATGGCGTCTTGATGGCGAGCTGCCTGCGCTGCGTTTCGGCCACGGCATTTTCGCGCTCCGGCGAAACCATGGAACGGCGCGCGAAGGCGGGAAGGTTGGGCAGGGATATGTTTTGCGAAATCGGCATATCGAGCAGAATGCCGTTCAGCTTGCGATCTTCCGGCACGAGAAAAATGCCATTGGCGACGGCGTCCCTCGCCGATCGCAGTCTCAGGTCCCGTCCGCCAAGGGCGATGTTGCCGCCATAGCTGTGATCGACCCCGAAGAGGACACGTGCGAGCTCCGTCCTGCCTGAGCCGACGAGGCCGGCAAGACCGAGGATTTCGCCGTAACGGATATCCAGGTTGACGGGCTGTGTTGGATAGGCGGCGGTGCGAATTGCCGCGATCTTCAGCGCGATATCGCCCGGCGGACGGGCCGCCTCCACGGAGCGTGCAGCCAATGCCCTGCCGATCATCAGCTTCACCATGCGATCGTGGTCGATCGCGTCTTTCGGCAACGTGCCGACAAGTGTGCCGTCGCGCAGAACGATGACGCGATCGGCGACGCGCTCGACCTCATGCAGGCGGTGCGAGATGAAGATGACGCTGATGCCTTCGGCCTTCAGCGAGGATATGACAGCCAGCAGCTTTTCCGTCTCGGCGAGCGGCAGGCTCGAGGTCGGCTCGTCGAGAATGACGAGGCGGGCATTGATGGACAATGCCTTGGCGATTTCGACCATCTGCTGCTGGGCAAGCGAAAGCGCAGCAACCGGCGTATCCGGTGAGAAATTGGCGCCGACGCGTTTCAGCAGAGGGGTGACCATCTCACGCAGGCGGGTACGGTCGACCAGCTTCAGGGCGCCGCCGCGCAGTGGTTCGCGGCCGAGGAAAATATTGGCCGCAACATCGAGATTTTCAAATAGGTTAAGCTCTTGATGGACGAAGGCGATCCCGGACGCGATGCTGCTTTCGACCGTGAAGGCACCGTGCTCGGCTCCATCGAGCCGAATGCTGCCGTGATCCGGTTTAACCACGCCGCCGAGAATTTTCATGAGCGTCGATTTGCCCGCGCCGTTCTCGCCGACAAGACCGATCACTTCGCCGGGGCTGACGTCCATCGAGAAATTATCGAGCGCTACCACGCCCGGATAGGTCTTGCCGATCCCCGAAAGGCTGAGAAAGGGTGCTGTGGTTTCAGCCGATGCCAATGTATCCGAGCGTTGATTCATAACGAATATCATGCCTGTGCGATGTGGCTTCGAGAGCCGCGGCGACGTGAGCAATTGCATTCGAGCAGCGCCGGTCCCCGCAACCGGCGCTGCTGCGGGCTGGCCTTAATTGCCTGCCATAGCCTTCAGATTGGCCGCATAGGCATCGACATCGTCCTTGCCGATGATCTTGGTCGGGATGATGATGAGCTTGCCGTCCGGGATCCCCGACTTGTCGCCCTTCAGATAGGCGGCCATCAGCTTCATGCCCTGATAGGCCCAGAGATAGGGCTGCTGCACGACCGTTGCGGCGATCGTTCCTTCCTTGACGCCGCCAAGCGTGATCGGATCATCATCGAAACCGACGACGGTGATCTGGCCGAGCTTGCCGGCTTCGCGCAGCGCTTCGTAGATGCGCGGCGTATTGTAGGAATAGAAGCCGACCATGCAGGTGACGTCAGGGCTTGCAACGAGCGCGTCTTCGACGTTCTTCTTTGCTCTTGTCTGGTCGATGTCATCGCCGCGCACGTCGGTCAATTCGATCTTCGTGCCCGCCAGGCCGTCCTTCATGCCCTGGATGCGCTCCTTGGCATTGTCGGCGCCGAGAAGCCCCACGAAGCCGATGCATTTGCCCCCGTTCGGCATGGCTTTCTTGGCGATTTCGGCGGCCTGTTTGCCGGCATCGATGTTCGATGAGCCGATATAGGCGACGCGGTTCGTATCCGGTGCGTCGCTATCGGTGGTAAACAGCGCGGTTTCCGAGCCGATCTTGTTCAGCCCCTCTGTCGAAGTCTTGGGATCGACGGCGGAAACCATGATGCCCTTGACTCCGGCTGCCACGAGATCTTCCATCAGTCGCTGCTGGATCGCGACCGACGATTGTTCAGGGTATTTCAATTCCATATTGAAGTCCGGCAGTTCGGCCTGGGCCTTCTTGACGCCGGCTTCGGCCGCCTTCCAGAAGTCGGATGCGCCGTTGACCACAAATGCGAGAGTCGGCTTGTCGGCGGCATAGGTCGCCGTTGCATAGCTCAGCAGCAACCCTGCCGCAAAGGCGGCAGCGCCCCGTGTTACGTACTTCATGATCATCCTCCCATAGATCCGCTGACGGGATCTAGTTGCAACTCGCAGCCGTCCGTCCTGAACCCCCTCCTAGGGTTTCTCGCCAAGCGAGATAAGGCACGTCCAACCACGGGAGCGACGGTATACGACTAATTTCGATTAGTAAATAGAATTAGTAATACAATTTCGCGCGGGTTAAGCGCCGAAGTCCCGAAAATCTAGCTATTTGCTTCAATTGCAAAAGATCTTGAGCCTGAAGATGTGGGTGATGATTGTATGCGCATCTGCACCGGTTGCCGAAATTGCTCGATTGATGATAATAAATATTAGCGCATGAAAACGGCCGTGGGGATTGTAGGCCGATTTCGCTTCAGGGGAGATGAGACGCAGTTATGAAGAAGATATCGGCCGCAAACGGCGATCGCACGGCCGTCGACAACAGGATATCGAAGCGAAGCGGCCGTCGTTCCGGCAGCAGGGTCACGATGACCGATATTGCCAAGGCGGCCGGATGTTCGCAGAGCGCAGTATCCTTCGTTCTTAACAATACGCCCGGCATGCGCCTGTCGCAGCAGACCCGCGAGAGGGTCATCGAGGCAGCCCGCGAGCTCGGCTATGTCGCGCCCGTGCTTGCCACGCCGCCGGCGCTCCTGTCGCCTTCGAAGCTCGATGGCGTCATCGGCTTTGCCGTCGACCAGCTCGCCACCAGTCCGGAAGCCGTCGTTGCGATCGAGGGGGCTCGCGAGGCATGCTGGAACGCCGGAAACGTTCTGCTCGTCGCACAGACCATGAGCGATCCCATTATGGAGCCGAGAGCGATCAAGGCGCTCAGCAACAGCGGTATTTCGGCGCTCATCTACATGACGATATTCACCCGTGAGGTGGAGGTGCCGGATTATCTCTACGATCTCAATATTCCGATCATTCTCCTGAATTGCTATACGTCCGACTATGCCTTTCCGGCTGTCGTTCCGAGCGAGATCGCCGGCGGGCAGACCGCGACCCGGCATCTGATCTCGCATGGCCACCATCGCATTGCGACGATCACGGGTGAGCCGTGGATGCAGGCCGCCCAGGATCGATTGACCGGCTATCGCCGAGCCTTGGCAACAGCCGACATTCCATTCGATCCGGAGCTCGTCATCGAAGGCGACTGGTCGGCGAGCGCCGGCTATTCCGGCACCATGAAGCTGCTTTCGCTTCCCGAACGTCCAACTGCGATCTTCTGCCAGAACGACCGCACCGCCATCGGCTGCTACGAAGCGCTGAAGGAGGCGGGGCTCCACATTCCGGAGGACATGTCGGTCATGGGCTACGACGATGAAGACATCTGCCGTCATCTCGTGCCGCCCTTGACGACCTCGATCCTGCCCCACATGGCCATGGGCCAATGGGCGATCGAACATCTCGAAACGGCCATGCTGCCTCGTGAGCGCCGCTACCAGATCACCAAGCTGGAGTGCTCGCTTGTCAAACGTGCCTCCGTTGCCGCACCGGTTGGCGTTAGAACCGGGCGCAAAGTGCGAAAGGTTTGATGGATCCTGCGGGCAGCCGCAGGCGATCCGTTCGCTTGGCAGGTTGAGCGGCGTCTTGGCGACTGGCGGTTCGATTGCTACTATACGCGTCATGACGGTTCTCTCCCAGGATACCCGCCCGCCGCTCCGGCTGCCATCGCTGACCCTGCAACTGCTGTGGCGCTTCTGGCCGCAGTTGATGGCGCTCTGGCTGCTTGGGCTGATTGGTAATTCGCTTCTCAACGAACTTGCCGTCATGATTGGCCGGCTGAATGCATTGGCGGGGCTTTCTACCCTGGCCCTTGTCGTGCTCCTGAAGCTTGTCATCATCGTCGCGCTGTTCGAGACCGTGCGGCCCGGGCTGCCGTCGCTTGACGCCGCCTCGCGCGTTGCGGCTGCCCGGCCGGAAGCCGATACCGGCGACAGTTCTGCGACGCCCGGCTTCACCTCGATCCTCGCGCTGACCCTCGTGCCGTTCTTCGCCTACTACGCAGCTTGGGGCTTTCTCGGCGATACCGTGAGGGAATATTCCAGGCTTTCGCTCGACCTGATGCTGTTCGGCGAGGATTATAATCCCCTGAAATTCGGCAGTAGCGCCTGGCTCCTCGTGTCGGTCGCCGTCGCCTGGGTGGTCAGGCGCTTCGCCAAATTCATGCATGCGCGTTCGAAAGCGCCGATCTGGGCGATCATCATCGTCGTTTGCGAGGCAAACTGGGCCTTCATCGGTCTCTTTGTCATTTCAAACTGGGAAGGCGATATCCGCTCCTGGATCGCCAAGCTTCCCGAAGCGATCGGGCATTTCTTCGGCTTTCTCAACCCGGTCGCCGATGCTGCAGCGGCAACTCTCTTTCCGCCGACGGCGGAAGATGCCTCGCTTTCCCTTTCCGGGCAAATGCGCGGCCTGTTCCTCTATGCTCTCTATCCCGTCGTCTGGCTGACGCTCGCCGCCTTGGTCTATGGCTATGACATCAATGGCGAACGTCCGCTGGCGGAAGGCCGCGTGGCGCGTGCCGTCTCGCGCTGGCAGTCGTTGCCGAAGGCAATCCGCGACTTCATTTCGCATTTCATCGCGGGGACGGCGAAACGCTATCGTGCCTTAGCCGAGGGCGTCGGGCTTACCCTGGGTTCCGGTCTTGGGCTGATGCTATCAGTCATTCTGCTGTATCGGCTGCTGGATTGGGGATCGGCCTGGGCCTGGTACGCTACATCCAGACTCATTGGGCCGCATGATCTGCCCTTGTGGCAGATGATTGCGCAGGCCATTTCGCTCGTTTTTGGCAACCCAAGCGCGCCGGGCGATGGTGTCCTCATCATGCCGATCAAGATTTGCCTGCTTGCTGCGGCGCTCGAAATCGGCTTCGCGCAAGGACGGGAATGGCGTCGCGGCGGAAGCTGATGCCTGGAGTGGCTTAGCTTTTACGGAATCACGTCAGTTCAGCCGTAACGGGAAGGATATGGCGTCCGGCCTCGTCGAAGCAAAACTCAGTTGTGCCGACAGAGACGGGAGTGCATCGGCCGGCACGACGAATTTTTCCTCCATGAGTGTACTTGCGCCCTTGGCGGGCGGTTGGCGCGATACGGTATCGCAGCCATCGATAGGTGTGGCCTGTGGATCGAGGTCGCGGCTGAGATCCTTGGAAAGAATGAAATTGAGAGGCTGCCAGCGTCGTCCCTTTCGGTCCGTCAGGGTCAGGCTGCATTGAGCCCAGGACTGCCCAATATCGTCTTCAGCCGTCGCAGCGAGCCTTATGACCACGAGGCGCATCTGGCCAGGAAAGGTGATTTTCCCGTCACGTCCATCACCGATCAGTCTTGCCTGGTTGAGTGTCCAGGAGGCCTTGGCATAAGGCTGTCCACTGAGGCTGTCATTTATGCGCAGCTCGTTTCGCTTGATGTAATCTTCGGCGTTGCGCCATGCGTTGATAGCGTAGTTGCCCGCCAGCAGGATGGGCAGGCTTAATAAGGATGCCAACCAGAGCCGCCGTTCCCGTCTAGACGCCATTGTTGCCGATCTCCGCACGGTCGCGCGTTTCGATGCTTCCGCCGTCGAGCTTTACACGAATTTCCGAGTCCAGCTGGGGGGAGGGCTGCCTGGAAAGCACCAGCGTCATATTGCTCGTTTCACCTTCCGGCAGTTCGAAAATGAAGATGCCCGTCGTCGGCAGGCCCGGCTGCAAATCCTTTGATGGTATGAGGCGAGGTGCGCCGTCGGCACGATGGGTCTGCCGGTAGGAGCGACCGGAAGCCCCTTCAATCGCTGCGGCCTGGATGGTCATGGTGTCATATTTCGATTGCAGCTCGACACTGATAATCAGCCAGACTCCCTCGGTCTGCCGTTCAATCGGCTTGCCGTAAGAGGTAAACGCGATCGTCTTTGCACGCAAAACCTTGGCGACCTTGACGCTGAAGGTCTTGCTCGACACGGTATCCTTCTGCAACCCGGCGGTCTCGATGGGGCCGGTGAGCACCGCATAGCTCGGTGTTGTCGATTGCAGGAAGGCCAAAAGCAGGGCGGTGACGCCGACGAGCAACAGGGAAAGCAGAAGGCGTATCAAGGATTTGCTCCTTGCCCGGCTGAAAGCGGCAAGCCGACGCGCGCCACGTCATTCGGATTGAACCAGCCCGGCGCGGCGTAGAGATTGTCCTTCGGCTTGTAAGTGGTTCCGACGATCGCGACGTTCACGACTTTCGGGAGCGTTTGTGTCGCTGGCAATTGCCAGACTACCTTGACCTTTTCCGGCATCATCGGCTGGAGGTCCCAAAGCAGATCGCCGTCGCGGACGAGATAGAATTGTGGAGCTGGAAGGTTTGCGACATTTTCGAGCTTCAACGTATCGCGATACAAGTTCGAGCTTCCCGCCGTCATGTTCTCAAGCGTCAAATCGAGTGTCAGCGCTTTCTTGCCATCGGGAAGGCGTCGGCCGTCCGGTGTCTCCGCGGCGATGCCGCCGGAATTGAGAGTAACCAGCCACTGGCCCGCATTGACGGGTTTGCCGGGTGCCACCTGCGCCACCTCCGTTCCTGTGCGGGTTTCGTAGATCGAAAACCCAAGCGACAGTGCGCCCGCCAGCAGCCCGCCGATACCGGCGATGATCCGGGTATAGAGCGCCTTGTTCGCTTTGCTGACAGCCGATGGGGTCATTGCCTGATGCGATCGAGTAGTGGCATTGGCCGCCTGCAACTCAGGGAAGCTCGGCGACAATCCCTATTTGGCTCAGCCGGCCAATCCGGCAAGGGTGAGTGGTAGTGTATGAACGAATTATGTGTGGGCACAGTTGAGGAGATTGATAGATAAATCGATTTGCAAAAGCATTTGCAAATCGATTTACAATACCGTAGCGTGTCGATATGACTACAATCGCCAAAGTTGCCAAGCGTGCCGGAGTGTCGCCGACCACCGTGTCGCATGTGTTGAATCACGCCGACCGTGTGTCGGCGGACTTGCGCAAGCGCGTACAGGAGGCGATCGCGGAGCTTGGCTATGTGCCGAACCCGCTCGCTCAAAGCCTCAGGACCGGCCGCACCAATCTCGTTGCGATGCTGATCCCGGATATTCGCAACCCCTTCTATCCGGAGATGGTCCAGGCGGCGCAATCCGATCTCGAGGCGATCGGGGTCGATCTCCTGGTCTTCAACACCGATGTTCCCGGCGGACATTCCCAGGAACACGGCAAGCACTATCTCCGCCAGATCCGCAGCCGGCGCATCGATGGCCTCATCGTCGGCGATTTCGCGCTGCACGGCATGCACGATGCGTTGCTCGAAATCGATCTTCCCACAGTATTCATCGGCGACCTGCCGAACAAGGCGGTCGATAGCGTCAAGATCGACGACTTCGGCGGCGGCCGTCAGATGGGAGCCTATCTGGCCAAGAAGGGCCATCGGCGGATCGCGCATCTGACAGGGCCTTCCTTCTTCGCCGAAGCCATGGCGCGCGCTTCCGGATTCGAACAGGGCCTGCGCGACAGCGGTGTCGAACCGATTGCCGAACTGCGGCGCGAGGGAAGCTATCTCGGCCCGTCCGGGGAAGAGGCGGTCGATTGGCTTCTGGCGAACTATGGCGACAATCTGCCCTCGGTGATTTTCTTCGGAAACTACCTGATGGCGGCGGGCGCTCTCGCCGCCTTTTTCGATCGCGGCATCAGCGTCCCGAAAGATATCGGCATTGCCGTCTTCGGCGATCAACCGCAGCTCGAATATGTCAGGCCGCGGATTACGAGGGTCGGCAACACGCCGTCGCTGCTTGCCCATCGCGCAACCGAGATGCTTTTGGAGAGGCTTTCGGGAGCCTATGCGGGGCCGGCACGTTCGGACGTGATCCCCTGCAATCTGCACGCCTTCGATACCGCATGAAGTGAGGCACCGTCACCCGGGAGGAGTGTGGTGGCGGCAACGTGAAAATGGGAGGAAGTCATGACTGGTAAGGACAAGTTCATCGCCGCCGCAACCCGTCGCGGCGTGCTCAAGGGCGGCGCGATCCTGGCCGCCGGCGCGGCTGCCGGGTTGAGCGGGTTTCCCTATGTGTCGCGCATGGCCGTCCGCGCACAGAGCGCACCCTTGAAGTTCTGGCAGTTCTATGCGCCTGGCGGCCCGGTCCAGAGCCAGATCGACTGGTTCGAAAAAGCGGTTGCGGCCTGGAACGACAGCCATCCGCAGAAGGTCGAACTCGAATATGTGCCGAATGCGGAATACATCAACGGGCCGAAGCTCGCGACCGCCTTTGCTTCCGGCGAGGGGCCGGACATCTTCCTCATCTCGCCGGGCGATTTCCTGCGCTACTACAATGGCGGCGTCCTGCAGGATCTGACGCCCCATATCGACGCAAAGGAAGATTTTCCGGAGAGCGTGATCGCCAATCGCATGGTCGACGGCAAGATCTATGGCATTCCGATGGAGGTCGAGCCGATGGCCATGTACTACTCGGTCAAGGCGTTCGAAGAGGCGAAGCTGAACGAGAACGACGTTCCGAAGACCTGGGACGACCTGCTCGAGCTGGCCAAGAAGCTGACGACGCCGAAGCGCTTCGGCGTGCTGTTCGAGACCCAGCCGGGCTACTATCAGAATTTCACCTGGTATCCCTTCCTCTGGCAGGGCGGCGGCGAATTTCAGGGGAAGGACGGCAAGAGCGCCTTCGATTCCCCCGCCACCGTGCAGGCATTGAAGTTCTGGCAGGATGCCGTCAATTCAGGTGCAGCACCACGTCAGGTCATGGGCAGCGGCGCCAACGACACGGTCGCCAACCTTGCCTCGGGCTATTGCGCCATCCAGAACGTCGGCATCTGGGGCATCTCGCAATTGCAGAGCAATGCCAAGGATTTCAAGTACGGCGTCTTCCGCTTGCCGACGCCGCCGAGCGGCAAATACGTGACCGTTGGCGGCGGCTGGGCCTTCGTAGCCAATGCCAAGAGCAAGAACCCGGATGCGGCCGCGCAATTCTGCGCCTGGGCGCTGGCTTCCAAGGAGAAGGACTCCGTCCAGCGCGTCGCCGACTGGTGCACCAAGGGCAAGTCGGACATGCCGCCGCGCGAAAGCGCGCTTACTGCTGGCGGCGATGCCTTCAAGACCGGAATGATCGGCAAATTCGCCTCCGATGTCTATCCCGGCGCCCGTGCCGAACCGCGCCTGCCACCGGAGGTCTACAAGATCATCTCCGATGCGATCCAGCAGACGCAGCTCGGCGGCGCCGATCCCCAGGCAACCGCAACTTCCGCCTCGCAGCAGCTCGACGCGTTCCTCGGCTCCTATAGCGGCGCGCCCATTCTCTAAGAAACGCCGGCCGCTGGGCAGCTGGCTCAAGCGGCCGTCTCTGTTTTCGGGACGAGATCATGACGACAATTGCAGATGCGACGATAAGCCGTGCGAATGGCAGACGCAAAGGCCTTTCCGCCCGGCATCGCGAGTGGATCGCGGGCTACCTCTTCGTGCTCCCCGATGCGCTCGGCCTCTTCCTCTTTCTTGGCGTGCCGATGCTTCTGTCGCTCATGCTAAGCGTCTACGAAGTCAACGGATTTGGCGGCTACAATTTCGTCGGCGCCAAGAACTATATCCGCATGTGGCATGATCCCCTGTTCTGGAAAGGAGCGAGGGTAACGGCGCTTTATGCCGTCATGCTCGTGCCGTCGCTCTATGTCACGGGCCTGGGGCTTGCGCTTCTCGTGCAGCAGACCAATCGCTTCAACGCGGTCATCCGCTCGATGTTCTTTGCACCCAACATGGTGAGCCTCGTCGTCGTTGCCCTCGTCTGGCAATTCATGGTGATCGACAAAATCGGCGTCGTCGGCCAGACCATGGCGAGCCTCGGTCTGCCGGCAATCTCATTTCTTGGCGATCCGAACTTCGCGCTGATCACCGTCGTGCTCGTCAGCGTCTGGTTCCTGATGGGCTTCTATATGTTGATCTTCCTCGGTGGCCTGCAGGATATACCGAAGGAATACTACGAGGCGGCGATGATCGACGGTGCCGGCCCGGTCAAGCGCTTCCGCTACATCACCCTGCCACTGCTGAAGCCTACCAGCTTCTTCGTTTTCATGGTGTCGATGGTTGCCGCCGTCGCCGGCGCCCAGGCCTTCGACATCATCTATGTCATGACCAAAGGCGGTCCGGCGAATTCGACGGCGGTGCTGATCGTCTACATCTATCAGCAGGCCTTCTCCTTCGGTGCCTTCGGCTATGCAGCCGCGATGTCGTCGATCCTCGTCATCGCGCTTATGGCCGTCACCGCGATTTTCTTTGCCGTCACGCGCGGCGGGCGTTTCGATCATGCGGAATGACGCTTCCAACGCCTATTTCGCGCGATCGCAGGTAACGCTGGTGCGCTGCCTTTGGATGCTGATATCAGCCATCCTGGCGCTCATGACATTGTTTCCACTGCTCTGGATGGTGTCGATCGCCTTCAAGCCAGCGGCCGAATCCTTCTCGTCGTCGCTGATCCCGGAAGCACCGACGCTTGATAATTTCATCTATGTGCTGACCGGCGTGCCCTTCATCCGCTACATGCTCAACAGCTTCTTCGTTTCGGCGACGGTGACGATCGTCGCGCTGTTTTTCCACACTATGGCGGGCTATGCGCTGGCGCGACTCCGCTTTCCCGGACGCGAGATCATTTTCCTAGCAATCTTCTCGACTTTTCTCGTCTCTCTGCCGGTCGTGATCGTGCCGCTCTTCATCATCGTCAAGGCGATGGGCATGATCAATTCCTATGCCGGCCTGATCGTGCCGGCAATCTTCAATGCCTTCGGCATCTTTTTGCTGCGACAATACTACCTTTCGCTGCCGCGCGAAATCGAGGAGGCCGCGGTGATCGACGGCGCCGGCTACTGGCGTATTTACTGGAGCATCATCCTGCCGCTCAGCCGGCCGATCATGTCGGCGCTCGCCATCCTGTTCTTCCTCGCCAACTGGAATTCCTTCCTTTGGCCGCTCACCATTACCTCCAATCCCAATCTCTGGATGGTGCAGGTCGGCATCGCCAACTTCAAGAGCCAGTATTCGGCATCCTGGAACTACATGATGGCGGCCTCCACCATCGTCGCCATTCCGACCCTCATTCTCTTCGTGATTTTCCAGCGGCAAATCATGGACTCGCTGAAGACCAGCGGCCTGAAATAGCCGGCTTCATTCAAGACAGGAGACCTTCATGAGCAATCTCGGCCTTTCACCCCTGCGCGGGCTTGCAAAGTTGCGCGCGGCAAAGACGCGCCGCTTTTCGAGCTACGACCGCACCGGCGGCAATGACGACCGCTTCCACGTCGAACCGGGCAAGACCGAGATCATCGCGGAGCATTCGGGTGCCGGTATCATCACTCATATCTGGGCGACGCTTGCTTGTGAGAGCGAAAATTTCCTGCGCAAGATCGTGCTGCGCGCTTACTGGGATGGCGAGGCGGAGCCAAGCATCGAGGCGCCGATCGGCGATTTCTTCGGCATGGGCCACGGCCGCACAGCAAATTACGCCAGCCTGCCGATGCAGGCGAGCCCGGAGGACGGCAAGGCATTCAATTGCTATTTCCCCATGCCCTTCGGTTCGCACATGAAGCTGACGGTAACGAACGAAGCCGAACACGATCTGCTCTTCTACTATTATGTCGATCTCGAACTGCATGAAGAGCTCGAAGAGGGCATGGGACGCTTCCACGCGCAGTATCGCCAGTCGCAGCCGAAGGGCATGAGCGACGCGAGCCTCACCAACGAGGAATATCTCTTCGGCGGCGAGAATGTCGACGGCAAGGAAAACTACACGATGCTCGAGGCCGAGGGACGCGGCCATTATGTCGGCGTTCTCTACAGCGTCTATTCGCGCCGCCGCTCTGATGTGTGGGACTGGTACGGCGAAGGCGATGATATGATCTTTATCGACGGCGAACAGGGGCTTTCCGTGCCGGACACGGTGCGCAAGCCCGATCCGCGCATCGGCCCGAAGGCGACGTTGATCGAGCCTCGGCCGGAATCCGCGCCCGGCGCCAACGATGCCTGGCCGCCGACGCTGCACGGCACCGGCACGGAGGACTATTTCAACACGGCATGGTGCCCGACCCAGGAATATAGCGCGCCCTATCATGGCATCATCGCCGCAGGTGGGCCGAACTGGACCGAACCCGTGACGCTCTATCGCTGGCATATCGAAGATCCGGCAATCTTCCAGAAGAGCATCCGCGTGACGATCGAACACGGTCACGCCAATCGCCGCTCCGACGATATATCCTCGGTCGCCTTCTGGTATCAGGCCGAGCCGCACAAGCCGTTCGGCGCATTTCCGCCTGTTAACGAGCGCGTGCCCACCTTCCGCCGTCCGTTCAAGGAAATGGAGATCGCAGTCAAGAAAGCGAGGGGGTGAGAGTGGCGGGCTTCTTTGCTCCGTGTCGACGGCAGCGATAGAACGTCACCGCAATCCCTATTCCCCGCCTTGATTTTGCACAAATACACTCCTAAAAGTAGTCATAAGTGACCTCTTTTAGGAGCTTGCCATGACAACGATCAGCTTAAAGGATGCCAAGGCATCGTTCTCTCATATCGTCGATCAGGCCGCGGCCGGCGAGTTCGTGACGATTACGCGCCACGGGCGTGCTGCCGCCGTCGTTGTCAGTGTGAAGGCAGCCGAGGAGGCGAAAAAGGTGATCCGGAAGGGCCGCCCCAGCCTCATTCAGTATCTAAAGACCTTTCCTGCTGATTTCGATCCAATCGATGACGTTTTCTCCAGGAATCCCGCTCCCTCTCGCGAGGTCGATCTGTGAGCTTTCTTCTCGATACCAACGCGATCTCCATGTTCGCTCCGTCCAAGGCAAGTGCATCAAACAATTTTGCCGAATGGGTGGATGAACAGGATCGGCAAGACGCAATTTACCTTTCAGTCCTGACGATCCATGAGATCGAAAAGGGCGTCCGGTTATTGGAGGCGAAGGGCGCCAAGGCAAAGGCGGCCGGGATTCATACCTGGCTGCAAGGCCTGATCGCCGGATATGCTGATCGCATCCTGCCCGTTGACAAGGATGTGGCTCTTGAATCCGGAAGGCTTGAGGCGAAGGCCGTCATTGCCGGACATAGTCCTGGCACGGCGGATGCGATCATCGCGGGAACTGCAAGCATTCATAAGCTCACCGTGATTACCGCCAATCTCAAACACTTCCTGCCGTTCGATGTTCCCGTCAGGTCACCGGACCAGGTTATGCGTTAACGTTAAGATTGGAACAGGTTGTTCTGACAACCGCGCGAATGGCGAAGCCAAGGCACATAGATCTGTAAGCATACGCTACCGGCATTTCCCTCTCCTGCATCGATGAGATCCTGCGGATTCAACCTGAAAGCGGGATGCTCTCGTGCGAATGGATGAATTGAAAAGCTGTTGGGTTAGGGCGCCTTATATATAGGGCGCGAAACGTAAGGGGATGATTTCTTTCGCCGCGCCTGGATAACGCAAGCGGGCGAGTTGCTGATCTCATGCGTCTCATACTTGTCAATGATGTTTCGACCGTTCGCGGTGGCGCAACCAAGGTGGCGCTGCAATGTCTTGAGGCGAGCAGGGATGCCGGGCTGACCTGCGCCATACTAGTCGGTGATGATGGCGAAGGCCTCAAGCCACGCTTTGCCGGTATCCGGACGGTTGCGCTGGGTGAACGCCCCCTTCGGGAAGGCCCGGCGACCGTTGATATCCTTGCGAAGAACTACAACCGTCGGGCCTATGAGGCGATGGAGGGCCTGTTGCGGGAGTCGGATGAGGAAACCGTTGTTCACGTACACGGCTGGTCGCAGATCCTCTCGCCCTCGATTTTCTATGCGCTTGCCCGGCATCAGGTCAAAGTCATCGTCACGGCGCATGATTTCTTCCTGACCTGTCCGAATGGGGGACTTATCAATTTCCGCAGCGGCGAGGTCTGTGACATCAAGCCGTTGTCTCTCGCCTGCCTGACGACCAATTGCGACAAGCGCAGTTATCTCCATAAGCTTTGGCGCTTCCGTCGCACCCTGACGCAGCAGGGTGTCGGTGAGGGATTTTGGAGCCGGGTGGGTATCGTGCTTGCGCATGAAAGCATGGAGGCGTTTCTGCGCACCGGCCCCTTCCGGCATTTCACGACACTGCGCACGCCGACGCAGCCATTGACGCCGGCGCCGGTAGAGGCGTGGCGCAACCACCGCACTGTTTTCCTTGGCCGCATGTGTTGGGAAAAAGGGGTTCACACCTTGGCGGATGCACTCAACAGGACGGGTAGGACGGCAACGCTGATCGGGCGCGGGCCATTGCTTGCCGAGATGCAGCAGTTGTTGCCGCATTGCTATGTGCCTGGCTGGCTAAGCGATGAAGAGGTAACTCAGATCGCCTGCAAGGCGCGCGTTTTCGTCATGCCGTCCCGCATGCCCGAGCCTTATGGTCTGGTCGCCGCTGAAGCGTTGATGTCCGGCATCCCGGTCATCGTCAGCAGCAATGCGCTGATCGCGACGGAGGTCGAGGAGAATGGCGCCGGTCTCGTTTTCGATAGTGGCGACGCGGATTCGCTGGCTGAGAAGCTGGTGGCGACGGATGACGACCACTTGATGCGACGGCTGAGTGAAGGGGCATTGGCCCTTGGCCGTCGTATCGCGCCGAGCAGAGCGGAATGGGGGCGGCGCATGGTGGATATCTATCTGGGGCGGGGTGATTTTTCTGCATAGGGGTTGGGGGAGACAATGGCACGCGCATTGGTGACTGGTGGTTGCGGTTTCGTAGGCCGGCATCTTGTCCGGCGGCTTCTTGCTGAGGGCTTGGATGTCGTCTGCGTCGATTCACTGGTCGCGGGAACGGGTGCACTGCATCCGGAACTGTGGCAGCGGCTTCAGCGCTCCCGCTTTACCTTTTATGAAGAGGATTGCCGGACGTTCTTCTCGCGCCCTCCGGAGCATTTCGACTATGTCTTCCATCTGGCCGCGCTCGTCGGGGGTCGCTTGATGCTCGAGACGCGCGCGCTCGACGTTGCCGAGGATCTGGCGGTCGATGCGGAACTGTGGCAGTGGGCATCACGCGCCAAACCCGGTTCGGTGATATTCTTCAGCTCCAGTGCGGCCTATCCGGTGTCGTTACAAACCGTCGCCAATCATCAGTTGCTGTCGGAGGACATGATCAATTTCGACGCCGCCGTCGGTGTCCCCGATCTCAGCTATGGATGGGCGAAATTGACCGGCGAATATCTGATGAAGCTCTATGTCGAGCGCTACGGCCGACGTGCCATCGCCTACAGACCGTTCAGCGGTTACGGCGAAGATCAGGATCTTGCCTATCCTTTTCCGGCGATCTGTCGGCGCTTGCTCGCGGAAAAGGGCGCGTCCGAGGTCTTCGTATGGGGTTCGGGTCATCAGTGCCGGGATTTTATCCATATCTCGGACTGCATCGAATTCATCTGGCAAACGAGGGAGCTGCTTCCCGACGGGGCAAGCCTCAATCTATCGACCGGCATTGCCACTTCCTTCATCGCGCTGGCCGAGACGATTAGCCGGCAGATCGGCTGGCAGCCAGCCGTTAACGGGCGATCGAACCATCCGGAAGGTGTCTTCTATCGCTGCGGCGACACGGCCCTGCAACGCTCCTACGGACTGACCCCCTTGGTCGGCCTGGAGGAAGGGATTGCGCGGATGCTTGCTTATCTTCAGGCTGAGCAGGCGCCATACGCACTCGCCATGTGACCCATCACCAATCATACCGGTGTTTGGGGCCAGGCCATAGGTGGCCAAGGATACCCGGACAATGAAGTCATGCGTAAAGCTACCAGCATACCGCTGTTTGCGATCAAATGGCGGTAAAGCCGTTGTCGACGAAGAGGTGGATGCCGTTGACGAAATTGGATTCATCCGAGGCCAGATAGAGGGCGGCACGCGCGACATCTTCGGGCTCGCCAATCCGGCCCTGCTGTGCTGCAATTGCTTCGTCCGAGACATCGACGCCAAGCGCCTGCAATTCGGCCACCTCGCGCAGGCCGTGCGGCGTGCGGATGAAGCCGGGGCATACGGCATTGCAGCGGATATTGCGGTCGCGGAACTCGACGGCAATCGCACGGGCAAACATGTGCACCGCCCCTTTCGTCGTATCGTAGAGCACTTCCATCGGCGTCGCCGCGACCGCCGAGATTGACGATGTGCAGACGATGGAGCCGCCGCCAGCGGCGATCATGCCCGGCAGTACCGCCTTGGTCATGAGAAACATCGAGCGCACGTTGACGCCGTGCAGCCACTCCCATTCCTCGAGCGTCGTTTCGAGGAATGGCTTGATGACGATGGTGCCGGCGTGATTGAAGAGCACCGTCACGGCGCCGAAGCGGTCCTCGATGCCCTTGACCGCGGTATTGACGGCCGCTTCGTCCGAGACGTCGGCGACCCAATGATCGGCGGTGCCGCCGGCTTCGCGGATTGCGCGCACGGTCTCCGCCGCGGCATCGCCGTTTCGGTCGATGATCGCGACTTTCGCACCTTCCGCCGCGAA
This sequence comes from Martinezella hainanensis, assembly GCF_900094555.1. Classification (GTDB taxonomy): domain Bacteria; phylum Pseudomonadota; class Alphaproteobacteria; order Rhizobiales; family Rhizobiaceae; genus Rhizobium; species Rhizobium hainanense. The sequence continues at coordinate 445,915 of NZ_FMAC01000006.1, read as the reverse complement.
CAGGCGCGACGCCGCACCGCCCATGCCGGTCGCGCCGCCTGAAATGATGGCAATCTTGCCCTTGAGCCTGTCCGTCACGCATTCCCCCATCTGCCACACGCCTGAGACCGACGCCATGCGGTCCTTTGCCGTTGCCGTTCACATCCTCGAACCTACCGAGATCGTTGCGAAAGATGCGCTCCGTTCCATTCAGTGGCAAGGACAATCGGGCACCGGTTCCGGATTTCCCGTTATCGCAGATAGTGAATATGCGGCCGGGAGTGGTGAGGAGAGGTTTCCACCCTTGCCTCGACAGCAAATACATTTTCGAGCAGATCTTGGGTCAATACGTCTTCCGGCGTGCCGGAAGCGACGATCCTGCCATGCTGCATGATGATCAGTTCATCGCAGAACATGGCGGCATGGTTCAGATCGTGAAGAGCGATGATGCTGGTGACGGGCAGTCCGGCAACCAATCGCATCAGACTGATCTGATGCTGGATGTCGAGATGGTTGGTCGGCTCGTCGAGGATCAGTTCCTTCGGCGACTGTGCCAGCGCGCGTGCGATGTGGGTGCGTTGCTTCTCGCCACCCGACAGGCTCTGCCATCGGTCGTTGCGTTTCTCTCTCATGCCGGCACGCGCAAGAGCGTCTTCGACCGCCTCGTCATCTGCCGATGTCCAGCCGGAAAACATCGATCGATGCGGAAACCGGCCGAGCTTTACGACATCGATGACCTTGAGATTGGCATTGGTGGTGCTGTGCTGCTCGACGAAGGCGACGCGCCTTGCGATCGAACGGCGGGACATTCGCTGCAGATCCTTCTGCTCGAGCGTGATGCGACCGGAATTCGGCCGTTTCAAGCCGGCAAGCAGACGCAGGAGAGATGTCTTGCCGGAGCCGTTCGGCCCGAGCAGACCGAGCATCTTGCCCGTGGGTGCCTCGAAAGAGACCCCGTCGAGTACGGTCTTTGCGCCGATTTTCCAGATGATGTTGTCGGCCTTGATGCTCATGATGCGCGCTGGAACCGGTAGAGAATGATCGAGAAGAAGGGAACGCCGACCAGAGCCGTGACCACGCCGATCGGTAGCACCTGCTGGGGAATGAGGGCGCGCGAGGCGATATCCGCCAGCACCATGAAGATCGCTCCGACGATGGCGCAGGCTGGCAGCAGTCGGATATGGAGCGGGCCGACGAAGAAGCGCGCCGCATGCGGCACGACGAGGCCGACAAAGCCGATCGAACCGACCATGCTCACGATCGTCGCCGTCATCATCGCGGTCAATGCGAAGAGCCCGATCCGCGCCCGCCCGACATTGACGCCGAGAGACGAGGCGGCCTCGTCGCCAAAGGCGAAGGCATCCAGGACGCGCGCATAGAGCAGACAGACCAAGAGCCCGAAGCCGATAATGGTCGCCACGAGCATGAATTCGGGCCAGCGGACGCCGCCGAAACTGCCGAGCAGCCAGAACATCACATCCCGCGCCTGCTGTGCGTTTCCCGACGTCGTCACGACATACGAGGTCGCAGCGTTGAAGAGCTGAGAGGCGGCAACGCCGGCAAGGATCGTACGATCGGCACCGCCTCGCGTCCCGTTTGAAAGTAGAGCGACGAAGGCAAAGGCCGCAAATGCCCCGGCAAAGGCGCCCGCCGAAAGCGAAACCGCCCCGGCACCGATATTGAGTATGACGACGGCCACGGCGCCGGTCGAAGCGCCCGCCGAAATGCCGAGCACATAGGGTTCGGCAAGCGGGTTGCGAAGAAGCGACTGCATGATCGCCCCAGAGAGCGCCAGCCCTGCTCCGCAGAAAGCGGCCACCAGTGCTCGGCTGAGGCGATAGTCCCAGATCACCGTTTCATGGATGCGATTAAGCTCTACACCCGTCCATCCCAGCCTGTTGGTAATGGCATAGAAAGTCGTTGAAAGCGGGATTGGCAGGTCGCCAATGCCGACGCTGACACCGATCGTCAGGCTGATCGCCGCAAGAGAGGCAAAAAGCAGCAGGCCGAGAATGGCCAGCTGCTTCACGGCTCGGTATGTGTTGGTCACTTCAGGAGACCAAGCGTCTTGAGTTGCTGGGCGACCTGCTCGGCGCCATAGATCGTCCGGATGGTCGGATTCATGGCCTGACCGTCCATGACGACGATCGCCTTGTTCTTGACCGCGGGGAGCTGGCTGACGGCGGGATCGGTGGTGAGAAACTTGATCTTGGCTTCCGGCTTGTCGAGTTCCCAGCGATTGCGGTCAAGGCTGGCGACGACGATGACATCCGGATTGGCCGCGATGATGCTTTCCCAGCCGAGCGTCGGCCATTCAGCTTCCGCAGTAATCGCATTATGGCCGCCAAGCAGATCGGCGATGAAGCCGGATGCACTGTTCTTGCCGCCGAGATAGGCGTCGGAAGAGGGCGATTGGCTGGAAAACCAGAAGACATAGGAGAGCTGCTTGCCATCCTTGGATACGGTGGAGCGCAGAGCCGCTTCACGCGCCTTGAAATCGGCAATCAAGGTTTGCCCGCGATCCGGCACGTTGAAGATCTGCGAGAGCTCGTCGATCTCCTTGTAGAGGAGGTCCATGTTCCAAAGCTGGGGGCGGCTGCCATACTGATCCTTGACCACGGCGGTGCTGAGGCATGTGCTCGGCGACAGATAGGTCGGGATGCCGAGCTTTTCGAAATCCTCCCGCTTGGCGACCTTGCTGCTCGGTCCCATCAGGCTCGGCAGGGCGGCAGCGACGAAATCAGGATTTTCCGAGAGGATCGATTCAAAAGTCGGGAACTCGACGGTCAACAATTTGACCTTGGCATTGGCCTCGGCGAGCTGCGGCAGGACCTTGCTCGGCCAAAAGGCGGTGCCGGCCATTTTGCCCTCAAGGCCAAGCAGGAGAAGGATTTCGGCGCTATTCTGCCCGAGCCCGATCGCGCGCTCCGGAGCCTTCTGGAAGGTGACCTTGACGCCGCAATTGTCGATGGTCAGGGGATAGCTGGTCGAAGCGGCGGAGGCCGTGGTTGCGGCAAAGCCGAGCGCCGCGCAAAGAGCTGAAATGGTCAAAACTGATTTCAATATGGTCACGAAAATATCCCGATGGCTATTGTCAGCGCGATCGGATGAAAGCGCCGCGCGATATAGCCTTGCCAGCGGGTCACAAACAAGAGGAAAACAGTCATATTATTTCTTTATGCCAAAAGGCTCTCGTTGGGCATTTTCCCGACGAGAGCTGCATGAAGCGCGCCGGGTGACAGAGCACGCGTCTATACTATGTGCAAAGGCCGGAGGCTCCGGTCGTCATGCTGAAGCCGGCGCACCACTGCGGTGCGCTGATCAGGTTTCAGGACGAGGGGGCCTCGGGTCTTCAGGATGCCCGTGGTAATGGCAGCATCCCAATGGGAAATACGCGATCATACGCGATGTTGAAGAAGAAGGCGTAAACTAGGTAGAACGCGACGATCGCGATATCCATCGCCAGCGCCGCCATCAGGCTGATCCCGAGATACCAGGCGATGAAGGGAATGAGCACGATGATCAGGCCCGCTTCGAACAAAGCGGTGTGGGCGACCCGGATCGGGATGGTCTTCTGGACGCTGCCCCGGATGCGCATCATCGCTTTATCGAAGCCCAGATTATAGATGAAATTCCACACCGTCGCCGCCGTGGCGGAGATGATGCCGACAACGCCCATATGCTCGACGGGCTGATCGAACAGCAAAGCGGCGCCCGGCGTAAAGATCGCAAGACCGATGAGTTCGAACATGACCGCATGCCGGACGCGGTCCTTGAAGCTACGCATTTCAAAGTCCTCTGTTGTTGTCGGCGGTGTTTCTATCTGATATTCCTCATAGGTAAAGCTAGATAGTATCTGAAATTCGAATAGATGACCGTTTCGCTTGAGCAGTTGGAAGCCTTCGTCACCGCCGTCGAAACCGGGTCGTTTTCGGCGGCCGCGCGGCATCTGCGCAAGGCGCAGTCGGCTGTAAGCCTTCTCGTCTCGACATTGGAGGATGATCTCGGCGTCAAGCTTTTCAGCAGGGCGACACGGAATCCGACATTGACTGCGGCAGGCAGGCGGCTGCTGCCGGAGGCGAGGTTGCTTCTTGATCGTCGCGAACACTTGATCGGCGTTGCAAGAAGCTTCGAAGAGCATGTCGAGACGCGGCTTGTCGTCGCGATTGACGAATTGTATCCCGAGCCATCGACCGGGGCGCTGTTTGCCGCCTTTGCCAACCGCTTCCCGCATGTCGAACTGGAACTGTTGTTTCCGCCAACCAAGGATGTCGTTGGTCTCGTTCTCGATGGCAAGGCCGATCTCGGCGTGATGTGGCGGCAGGAAGATCTTCCGCCCATGCTCGGCTTTCACACCATAGGCTGGGTTCCCCTCATTCTGGTCTGCGGCCGCGACCATCCCCTGGCGCAGGCTCCCGTTACCTGGGAAGAGCTCAAACGTCACCGTCAGATCATGGTGACGAAGCGAAGCGACGGCACGGAAACTCATCGTTTGCGCGTTGCCGCGGAGGTATGGTGGGTCGAAAGCCACTGGGTCATCTTGCAGATCCTGCAGCAGGGGATCGGCTGGGCGCTGATCCCTGCCCATATTCTGGAAAACTCACCCCTGGCTTCCAGACTGGCGATGCCGATGCTTCAATTCGACGAGGGGGCGCATCCGGTCGCGCTCGAACTCGTGTGGCACAAACAACGTCCGGCCGGGCCGGCGGCGAAATGGCTTCGGGAACGATTTGCAGCAAACGGCATCGACTATCGAAAGCCCGAGATTGCCTAGCCAGCGTCCGGAGCCCCTTTTTCCAGCGTGCGGTTTAGCTGTCCATACCATATAGCCAGGCGTAATCGACCGATATCGCGCGCTGGCTATCGCAGGTAAGACGAGTCGAAATCCGCCAGATGCTCCAGCTTTCGATCATCAAGAAATTCCACTCGCCCGTTATGAAATGTCATCGCATTCAACTCGCGCAGCTGCTTTAGAACGCGATTGAAATGAACGGCGGTCAGCCCCAGTGCATCGGCGATCAGAGATTGCGTCAAGGGACAATCATATTCAGTCTTCGCGCCGAAGCCGGCAAGGTTCAATCTGGCACCAAGTTCGAGAAAAAAATGTGCGGCCCTATTGATGGGCTTGCGTCGCCCGATATCAACCAGATGTTGGGCTATGATGGCCTCCTCTCGAAATGCAGACCAAAGAATAGACATGGAAAGGCGATTATCGGTACAAAGCATCGTTAAAAGGCTATCAATGTCGATCTCTCCTAATTCAATACATGTTATGGCGCAAAGGTTATCGTCGAAATTGGGGGATAGAAGTCGCCTAATACCCAACAGATCACCTGGAACATGGAAATTGATGATCTGTCGTGTTCCATTGCGCAAGAGCCGATAAGAGCAGGCCCAGCCATTATAAATCAAATATGCGCTTCGACCTTCCTTCCCCTCGTGGATGATATCACATCCTTTCATGCAGATGCGTTTGCGAGTGACAAGCGCATCCAGTGCCCCTCTACCATTAGTCAAGTAGGACATATGCAGGGATAGGTGATACATATTCCGGCTTGTCGTGGCAGAAGGGATGCCGGACTTTCTGCCAGGTGGAAGTAGATCATGCGGCATATAGGATGCTTCCAGCATTCGAGATCGACACATTCCCCCGGCGAAGAATATTATAATGGGGAGTATTTTTCGAAAACTTAACTCGGATTAACAATTGGCGAGAAGCAGGCAGCGCTTTCCGGGAAGATTTGAGGATTTCCTGAAATCTTACAACATATTAGCAGGGTAATGAGCAGCGGGCGATCGGTATCACGAGCCAAGCACTTCTTAGTGAAACAGTTGTGATGATTTGTTCAACTCCCATGCAACGGCAAAAGACCGCACGGGAAATAACTGGATGCCATTGGGGGATGATATGCGCAAGCGTACCCCGTTTTGGTAATTGCTCGGACGAAATTTCATATTGGGAACAAAGGTTAAGCTGACGGTAGCTTCGTCCCCTGGTAGGCAGCACGCCAAGACCAATCACCATCCTTGCGGCAATCGCGTCTTTCTTGGTCGCAAAAGAAAATTCAACTTCTGACATCTTTGTCAAGATCGATGCAGCCGAAAGGTTGAATGCATTGATCCAGATCATATCGGGCCTATCCCAAGCGGTTCAGACTGTCAGATGCCGGCGTTGCAGAAACCGCCGGGCTTTCACAAATCGGAGATCGTGCCCGTTCGGCAGAACCGGCAATCGCTCCTGATGGAGGTTGCAATGTTGAAAATGCCCAAACCGACGATCGTTTTCGCTGTCCTGGGAGCGAGTTTTGCCGCTCTTGCGGCTTCATCCGTTCCAAGCTTTGCCGCGCTGAGCTGCGTGGAAGGTCTTCAACTGACCGGAACGGAGCTGCGAGATGCTCCGATGGGGCAACAGAAGAGCGAAGCCATGGGACTTTATTCCGCCGCGATGGACGCCCATCACAATCGGCAGGAGGGACGATGCGAGGGCGATCTGAATCGGGTCGACGCACTCCTTGACCGCACCGCATCCTCCGCTGACCTGATTGACTCAGGCAATGTCGGGGTGAGTGCGCCATCGACGTCGTCCAGCTCGTCGGAGCATCATGGCGACCACGGTCATGGCCACGACCGCCACTAGGCTTTGCTTTCGCCGAATATGCACATGCGGAATGATCGTGGCCTGATCTGCGATCACGGCTTCCTTCGACGCCTCGACCTTCCTCATCCGGTCGAGGCGTCCGAGTCGTTGGAATTGCGCAATAAATTTGCCGATTTGAGCGATGGAGCCGCCAGGCATTCGCAACTTCTGCCTGCGCGTTCCAGATGGAAGATACGCCTTTCATTGGCTTCAATCGGCTGTGTTATCTTCTCGTCTGGGTCTGGAAAGGAGCAGGCGGTTCATTTATGGGACGAAGCGAACCGTCCTGAAGCCTGCCGTCTCCAAGATTTTCCTTGAGGCCGCATTTTCAGGGTGGGCGAAGGCACGGACTTCTCGAATCCGCAGTTCCCAGTCTGCCCAATGCAACGCCACCGCGACCAGCTCCGATGCATATCCGTGTATTGCGGGGAATGCATTCTTTGCGTAGCAAACCTTTCAAATATTGGTCAGACCACTACGCTCGAGCTGCGCCAATTGCAGGTAGAAGCCCCAGGGGGTTGTTTGGGAAGGCGGTATTTCCGGCTGTTGGCAAGCTTCGTTATCCAATAATGGTTCGGCCCTACGGTTATTTTTGGCTCCAGTTGAAGTCTTGTTCAAAGTGGCCTTCCAGCGACCGAACCATGGTCGCCTCACATGCCTGAACGGAAAACTCATTTCTCATCCGTGTCGTCCCCGATCTTCCTCGGGTTGTCGCGACTAAGAGAGCCGGTGGAAGAGCCGGTGGCGATTTGAATTCGAGGAGGCAAGGAATGATCAAGCTCCTGCCAGCGAAAGAAAGCCGCCTTGCCTGAGTTGCTCCAGGAAACGCAGAAAAGAAGATAGGACGGGTGAAGGTTGTTCGCTCCGCCACGCGAAACCTAGCTGATAGGGTATGGGCGTGCCCACGCCATCGAGATGCCGAAAAATTACTCCCTCCCGCTTGGACGATAGAAATGCTTCAGGCACCAACGATACGCCGAGGCCTGCGGAGACCAGACCGACTATCGTTTCCATTTGCACGGCGCGCTGACCGACGCGCGGTGAAAATCCTGCTTCGGCGCATGCCCGCATGATTGCGGAATGAAGCCCCGGACCTTCGCCTTCTGGAAATAGAACCCACGATTCCTCTATTAAGGCCGCAAGGGGAAGCAACGGTGCCGATGCTAAAGGATGGCTGGCTGGAATCGCGGCAACAAGCCGGCTTTGCAGCAGAACGCTTGTCGATACACGGGTTTTCTTGTCAGGAGGGATTGGCAACGCCACAAGGCCGATATCCATCCGGTCCGCCGTGATCGCGGTGAGCTGCCGTGCGGATGTGGCCTCTTCCAATTCCAGCGCGACCAAGGGATAGGCCTTTCGAAACTCGGCGACGATTTGCGGCACGAGATGGTGGATGGAGCTGGCGACAAAACCGATGCGCAACGTTCCAATGATGCCTTCGCCGGCACGTTTTGCCAAAGCCACAGCACGTTCGGCCTGAGCTATGGTCCGCCGTGCCTCCTCACGGAAGATCTCGCCTGCTGGGGTTAGGCCCGTGATCCTGTTGGTGCGCTCGAACAGACGTACGCCGATTTCCTCCTCTATTTGACGGATGGCTGTCGTCAGTGGCGGCTGTGCCATGTTGAGGCGTTCCGCCGCACGATGAAAATTCATGGTTTCGGCAACTGCAAGGAATTGCTGGAATTGGCGAAGGCTGAGCATGTGATACATATATCATATCAAACGATGCGATAAAGTGTATTCGACATATTGAGAAGCCTGGCTCATCCTTTTTGAAATCGATGCGCGAAGGAGATGTCGGCATGACAGAAACGCAGATTGCAATCGTGACCGGGGGTGCAAGCGGGATAGGATTTGGCATCGCCCAGTCGTTGGTGCAAGCCGGCTACACAGTGGTGATCGTGGGACGCAATAAAGACCGGCTTGTACAGGCTGCGGATCGTCTAGGCCCGTTCACGCAATGGCGTCGTGCCGATGTTGGTAACCGAAGCGAGGTGGAAAGCGCATTTGCGGATTTCAGTCGCATAGACGTTCTTGTGAATGCTGCAGGCTTTGTTCTCCCTGTCAGCCTTGCGACCCAGGCTGACGAAGCAGAGCGGAATTGGGACGCTGTCGTCGATGCCAATTTGAAGGGCAGTTTCCTTGCCACCACGATCGCGGCGCCGAAGCTTGCCGGTCCTGGTGGCCGCGTCATCAATATCAGCTCGATCGGTGCGCAAACGGGAGGAAGTCGAGCCGGAGGGTTGGCCTATGCCGCCGCCAAGGCTGGTTTGCATGGTCTGACCTACGCTCTGGCGCGCGAACTTGCGCCGCGCGCCATCACCGCAAACGCAATAGCGCCCGGCTTCATCGCAGGCACCGGTTTTACCGAGAGCTGGCCGGATGATCGTGTGTCAGAGATCATCGCGGCAACTCCGATAGGCCGCGCGGGTAGCCCGGCCGACATTGCGGGTGCCGTACTCTGGCTTGCGTCGGAGGCGGGATCATTTGTCACCGGAACCGTGATTTCAGTGAACGGCGGGTGGCGAATGGGGTGACCGCAGCGACGTGGTAGGGATTGGAAAAAGTATCGCTTCTTGCCACCTATTTGAGCGAGACAATGCCCGAGTCGACGTCAGGAAGGGCCGGAATGATGCCGCTCCTGGCGTACCACTCGGCCACTTTGGTGATCTGATCGGCATCGGCCTTGGAGACCGCAGTGGTTGGTACAGCATTGTTTTCGCCGATTTTCTGAGCAAGGTCGGCCGGAACATTCATTTCCTTGACCCAGATGGCTCCGGCTTCGGTCTTGTTGGCGATTGCCCAGGCATTTTCCGATTTGATCACGTCGAAGACGAGTTGCAGTTGGTCAGACTTGGATTGGGCGAACTCCTTGCTTGCGACCAGGACGACGGCATTGTCCGAGCGTATGGCGGTGCCGTCGGCAACAACCTTGCCGTCATAGGCTTTCTCGGCAATCGTTAGAAACGGATCCCAAGTCGCCCAGGCGTCGACATGGCCTTGCGTGAAGCTCGGGCCGCTGTCGCTTGGGCTGAGATAGACGCGCTCTACGCTTTTCGGGTCGATACCATTGGTCGCGAGACCTTGCATGAGCAGATATTCGCCCGTGCCGCCGCGATTGACGGCAACCTTCTTGCCGGCAAGATCCTTGATCGAATTGATGCTGGAATCCTTCTTGACGACAATGCCCTCCGATGCCGGTGCCATTTTCTGATAGGCGAAGACGACCAGCGGAATCTTGGCGGCAAGTGCCGCAATTGCGGATGTCGAGCTGCCGGCCGTAATGTCTATGCTGCCGGCATTCAGGGCTTCGAAGGCGGGAGCGGCCGCAGGAAAGGGACCGGCCCATTCCACCTTGATGCCTTTTTCAGCGAGTGCTTTTTCAAGCGTGCCACGTGATTTGGCGAGCGTGATGTCGTTCGGCCCCCTTAGCCAGCCGATGCGCACGACCTGATCGGCTGCCTGGGCGGCAGGTGCAAGGCTCGCGATTGCGGCCGTTACCGCCATGGCAATGAAGAATTGGCGTTTAGTGATCATTTTGCTGTTCCGATCTGCCGAAATGGCGTGCTGAGAAGCGATGAATTCAGGCATGTGAAGGTTCTACGCCGAGCTCTGTTAGAAGCTCGGCTTCAATGCGACTGGCTTCCGGGCCGTTGCGCTGTCGAGGATGGTCGAGGGTCACGAGTATCTCCTTGGTGAAACGACCATTTTCGAGCACCAGGATGCGGTCAGCGAGGGTGATGGCCTCTCCGATGTCGTGGGTGACCAGCAGCACTGCAGGCTTATGCTTTTGCCAGAGATCGAACACCAGCCCATGCATGCGCATGCGCGTTAACGCATCGAGGGCAGCGAAAGGCTCGTCCAGCAGCAGGAGTTCGGGCTCGCGCACGAGCGCGCGGGCGAGGGCCGCACGCTGAGCCTCGCCTCCAGAGAGGGTGAGTGGCCAGGCGTTCCGCCGATGCGAAAGGCCGACATCCTCGAGTGCTTGCTCTGCAATGGAGCGTGCATCCTGACGTTTGACGCCAAGCGTGATGTTGTCGATCACGGTTTTCCACGGCATCAGTCTCGGCTCCTGAAACACGACCGAACGACGGCGGGGGAGCTGCAATTGCTGAGCCGGCGCATCATCCAGGCCGGCAAGCACGCGCAGCAAGGTGGACTTACCCGAACCGCTGCGGCCGAGCAGGGCAACGAATTCGCCCTTCGCGATCGTCAGATCGATGCCGCTAAGGATTGCCGGACCGCCGAAGGAGCGCGTAAGGCCACGAATATCGACCAGCGCCGTCATGCGATCACCTGAGGGCGCCAGCGTAGCGCATAGGCTTCGATCAGCCGGACGAACCCATCCGTTACCAGCCCCATAATGGCATAGACCATAAGGCAGACCACGATGACATCCGTCTGCAGGAAGTCCCGGGCGTAGGTGATGATGTAGCCGATGCCGCTGGACGCGTTGATCTGTTCGCCGACCACGAGGCTCAACCAGGCAACACTGAGGCCATATCGAACGCCGATCAGAAGGGAGGGCAGCGCGCCGGGGATGATGATATGGCGGATAATGCCCGATGTATCGAGACCGAGCGTGCGGCCGGCTTCGACGAGTTTCCGGTCAATACCGCGAATACCGCCGTGCAGGGTCAGATAGATCGGGAAGACAGCGCCGAACGCGACCAGGCCGATCTTCGGCGCTTCGCCGATACCGAACCACAGGATGAAGAGGGGCAAAAGACCGAGAAACGGCATGGCCTTCAGCATCTGAAGCGGAGGGTCGATGGCGGATTCCCCAAGCCTGGAGAGGCCTGCCGCAAGCGCCAGCGCGACGCCGGCGACGAAGGCAATGGAAAAGCCGAGCAAGACGCGCAAGAAAGAGATTGCGAGGCCTGTTATCAGTTCGCCCGACATGATCAATCGATCTGCTGCGCCAAGGATTTCGCCGGGCGAGGCAAGGGTGTGCGGTGACAGAAGTCCCGTCATGCTGGCGATCTGCCAGACAATGATGATTGCGACCGGCGAGACGAGGCGGGTCGCAAATCGCGCCAATCCTTTATTAGCCGATCGATGCGGGGGTGAGCTATTGAGGCGGCGGGAGATGTCTCGATCTGTCGTCGAAATTTCAGCCATGCGCGGGCTTTCCGCCAAGGTCGCGATCGAACAGTGTCGACCAGGTGAAATGCTTGCGTTCTGGCGATGCGCGCTCAACGGGAAGCCGTGGCAGAACGAGTTCGCCGAAGCGGTAGGCCTCCTCCAGAAGCGGCATGCCGGAGAGGATGAAGGTGTCGACACCAACTTTCTGATAGGCCTCCAGCGTGCGGACCACGGTATCCGGCGAGCCAACGATTGCGGTGCCTGGCCCGGGGCGTACCAATCCTATTCCGGCCCATAGATTGGGAGAGATTTCCAGGTCGCGCAGATTGGCGGGCTTGATGCCGCCATGCATCGCGCTCATTCGCTGCTGGCCGACGGAATCCGTATTGGAAACGAAACGCTGGTTGGCCGCAATCGCGGCTTCGTCCATTTGCGCGTATAGATCTGCCGCCGCCTCCCAGGCTTTCTCGTCCGTCCGGCGGACGATGACATAGAGGCGGATACCATAGTTGAGCGATCGGCCGTGAGCTTCGGCGCGAAGCTTCACCTTGGCAACTTTGTCTCCCATCTGCTCCGGGGTCTCGCCCCATGAGAGATAGGTCTCGACGTGCTTGGCAGCGACCTCGATCGCGCTGTCGGACGAACCGCCGAACCACAACGGCGGCGGCTTGATGCCCGTGCCGGCGGGGAGTGCGAGCTTTGCACCTTCCGTCTGAAAATACTTACCCTTATGGGTAACGCTCTCGCCGGCCATCAGCCGGTGCCAGATAGTCAGATATTCATCTGCCATTAGATAGCGTTCGTCGTGCGGCAGCATCATGCCATAGGCGCCGAGCATCTTGGCGTCCCCGGAGACGACATTCAGCATCAGCCGGCCGTTCGAGAACTCCTGGAAGGTCGCAGCCATTTTGGCCAGGAGCGTCGGGGCGATGAGGCCTGGATGGAATGCTATGAGAAATTTCATCCGCTCCGTATAAGGAAGGAGCGCGCCGGCAAGTGGCCAGACGTCGTGGGCACCGGTTGCAAACAAGGCGCCAGTAAAGCCCAGATGATCATAGGCCTGCGCGAGCTGCTTGTAATAGCCGTAGTCGATCGTGCGCGAGCCTTCGGCTTTCCATGGATAGGCACCATCCGGCGCGCACATGTACCAGAGTACGTTCATTTCAGATCTCTTTGTCGCTTGTCGTCTCTATTGTCAGTCTGGCCGGCAGATCACCATGCTCGAAAAGCGTGTTGGCCTCCGCCTGCTGCTCACGAAGAAGCATGGCATCGGTGGCACTCACCTGCCAATTCCTGCTCGAAACGATACGCGTCCAGGCCCGCCGTTCTGTTTCGTCTCCATCTTTCGAAAGGAGTGAGGCTGCCTTTTCCGGATCAGCTGCTATTTCCTTGCCGAGCCGCTTCAGCTCGCCTGCAAAGTCGATCGCTATCGCCTTCGACAGGCGTCGTTCCCGAATGGTCCAGAACAGGGAACGGTTCGGAATAAGGTCGCCGCAATGAGCAAGCACACGGAACTCGCCGCTGAGCAGCGCCTGCTCGAGATGGGGCGCCATGGCGACCCAAGCCTTGACGGTTCCGTCCTTCAACGCATCCCGTGACGACACGGGCGGCATGTCGCGGCGCTGGACATCGCCCAGCGTCAGGCCGGCCTCCCCGAGCTGCTTGGCAAGAAAGTAAGTCAGAAAGGAGCCGTCGACCAGGGCGACCACCCCGCCTTTGAGATCGATAACGCTTTCGATGTCGGAGGTCTTTGTCACCAGAATCGCACCATTGGCAGGGCGGGGTGCCGAAGCCGCGACATAGGAAACCGAAAGCCCTGATGCCGCAGCAAGGATGGGCGGCGTGGATCCTGTTCCGCCAATATCGAATTCGCCGCGAACAAGCTTTTCTGCCGTTTCGCGCCCTTCCTGATAGCTGATGAATTCCGGGTTCATGGCAGCAAACGCCCCAGGCCAGAGGGACGCCAGATGAAGATGCAGATTGTTCGGATGGTGGCCAATCCTGAAAGCCAAGAGATTTACCTCGTTGCCAGTTGTTATATAAATTTATATAATGAATAGAGAATTGGTGGCGAGAAATTCGACGCTGAAAATTCGGTGAAACAGAGAAAACTATTCTCGCCAAACGCAAGGCCCGAAACGAATGACGAAGACTGAAGACGACAAAGGCCGCCAACGCAAACCGCATGAGCCCAAGGTCAAATGCCGCGCCATTGGTGCAGCCTCGGATTTCATGAAAGCTATGGCGAATCCGGTGCGGCTGGCAGTCCTGTGCGTGCTCATGGAGGGTGCAAGGACGGTAGGCGAGCTGGAGGAAATTCTCGATGTCCACCAGCCGACGCTTTCACAACAAATCGGGGAACTGCGGGATGCTGGAATCATCGTGGGGACGCGGCTCAAGAAGGCGGTTGTCTACCGTCTGGCCGATCCACGTGCGGGCCAGCTCATCGCTCATTTGCGATTGCTGTTTGCCGATTCGGAAGCCTCCGCCATATGGCGTGGAGCTCAGTTTGAAGCCGGCAATACGGCGGAGATGGCGTAAATGCTTCGGTCTTAGCCAAGGGAAGATCTCAATTCGTTCCATCAAGGCTTGGAGCTTATTGCATCGCTGGATCGTGCGGCATGTTTTCTCCGCAGGTCAGGTCTCTAGCGTTGCTTGGGCTATCGCCATTGCCAGCCCCTGCGGATTTTCTACCGCCATCGAATGGCCCGCGTCTGCCACGATGTATACCTGAATGCCGTTGGACGCCAGAAACTCAGCGTCTGGATCCGGCAAACTATGATCCCCAAAGATAAAAGTCTTCCGAGATGAATGACCAAGAAACCGAGAGCGCCAGTCTGGGGAACTTCCCTCGACAAGCGACGTGGCGCAGCGGTGAACTGCGAGCGCAGATGCAGCGCGCATCATTGCAGCCCACGCCTCATTTCCCGCCTGCTGAGCTTCAATCAGAGTCGCGAAATGGCCGGTGTTGACATAATCCGCTTCATTGGAAGCTGCGATCGCTCGGCTGAATATTCCGCCGCCGCTGTCAAGGTTGGCTTCGGAAATGACAAGATTCCTGACCTTGTCTCCAAGCAGCTCGGCTGCCTCTATGGCGATGGAGCCACCCATGCTGTGCCCGTAGATATCGATCTGCCGGAAACCCCGTTTCTGTACGAAGCTATGAACCTGCAGCGCATGGTCGTGGATGCGATATCTGAAACCTTCAGGGCGATCACTGAAGCCAAAGCCGAGTAGATCGATAAGAATAAGGTGCCTTCCACGTAAGGCGGGTGCAGCGGCGACATGAGGATACTCGAATGATGACGCACAACCGAGGCCGTGGAGCATCAGGAGAGGAATGCCGGCTCCTTCATATTCGGAGTATCGCATCTCGGCACCTGGACGCTCGATCGTAAAGGAATGCATGATGGCCTCCAAGATACGCTGTGCGGAAACAGAGAGGCGGAGGATCAGCCTCTCGCCATCCCCAAATAGGTCGTCACGTGCTGGGCGACCAGCCGAGGCTTGGAGCCACCGTCTGTGCAAGATCAGTCAATAGCCGTACGTTCTCCGCAAGCCCGAAGGCGGGTGGCAGGAAAAGGACAATTTCGTCTGCAGCCGCCAAGCCCGGGTCCTTGAGTACCGCCTCGATCACCTGGTCGGGAGTGCCGTGGAAGACCGGAGAAATCTGGATGCCCGGTGGCTGAATGGCCGGCGCTGTTGGTTCAAGGGCGCCACTGGGCCGGGACGCCCCGATGCCCTTGGTTCGGCGCTCAAGGTCGTAGGCGGCGTATTTCTCCCGTAGTTCGGTGGTGGTGCCAACCAGGATCGATGCTGCGACGGTAACCGGCGGCGGCTCGGTGTCGTGCTTTTGGCGCCATGTCGTGCGGAAGGCTTCGATGGCGCGGGCCTGGTACTGACCGAAGCTCTCGCCCTCAGCATGGTCGTGCTGCACAGTTCCCGAGATGAGCCCGATCCCGAGTTCGGCTGCTTGCACGGCTGAGGCAAGGCTCGCCGAACCCTGCCGTATCCGGGAGCGCAACGTCGGACTATGAGGGGTCACGCGCAGCTCGGTGCCCTCCGGGGCGCCCTGGCCCGGACCATCGATGGTGTGAAGAACCTCGCCGGCGATTGCTGCAAGAAAACGCGCCTGGCGGCGTTTGGCCTCCGTTCGGGTATCGGTGTCGACCGAGCCGAATACCGCGTCAAACGCAGCGTTGGCGCCGGTGGAGATGGCAAGCTCAAGCCTTTCGCCGATGAGCAGGTCGGCCGTACCAGCCGCCTCGGCAAGCAGGATCGGGTCCTGGTAGCGCATCGGGATGACAGCCGATCCCAGCGTGATATGACTTGTATGCTGGCCGGCTGCGGCGAAGAACGGGATCGGCGAGGACAAATAGTGATCGAAGTGGCGCTGGTAGGCCCAGCCCGACTGATAGCCCAGCCGTTCGGCTGCCTTGAACAGTTCTATCCCGTCGCGCAGTCCCTGCGCCGGACCGGCCTTATCGTTGAACGACACGCGGGTGTTGAAGCCAAGCCGCTGCTTCGGGCGGAACGTCGCGGGTAGCGTATTGGCAGGGGCAGCGATACTCATGCGATCGTTTCCTGGCTAATGATCCGGCGGATTTTTGCGGGTGGTACTCGAACAGTACCGGTGGCGGTCGGGATCGATTCCAGCAACGACACCGTGTAGGGCTCGTGTGGCTTGTCGAAGATGTCCTTGACGTTACCGTGTTCGACGATGCGCCCACGTTGCATGACGGACACGGTATGTGCGAGCTGGCGTACGAGGGCCAAATCATGGGAGACGAATACATAGGTCAGGCCAAGGCTTGCCTGCAGCGAGAGCAATACTTCGACGATGTCCGCCTGGACACTGACGTCAAGTGCCGAGGTCGGCTCGTCAAGCACGATCACCTCCGGCTTTAGAACCAGCGACCGGGCAATTGCAACGCGCTGCCGCTGACCGCCTGACAGGGCCTGCGGCTTGCGTGAAAGCAGGTGCTCGCCAAGCCCGACATTGGCCAATGCCTCGCGGACTCGTTCCGTCCGCTCAACACGCGTTCCAATGTCGAACCTGTCGAGTGGTTCGCGCACGAGCTGTTCGACCTTCCAGGTTGGATCGAGCGAGGTGAACGGATTTTGATAGACGAATTGAAGCTGGCGCCACACCGAACGCAGTGACTGGTGCGAGCGACCGTTCAGCTTTTCTCCGGCGACCGAAATATTGCCGGCGTCCGGTTGATCGAGCCCAAGCAGCAGCCGGATCGTCGTCGTCTTGCCGGAACCGGACTCGCCGACCAGCGCGTGCGTGGTGCCTGCCGGAACGGTAAAGGAGACGTCATCGACGGCCGTCAGAACCTTGCCATCGACCGTGAAACTCTTGGTGATACCCCTGACTTCGATCTTCGGCGCCTTGTTGTTGTCGACATCAAGGAAACGAAAGCCAGGGTCTCGAAGCTTGTGGTAACGGTCGGGATTAAGAGCTGGAACATCGGCATGCAGCTCTTTTGCATATGCCGATGTCGGCGACGAGAAAACCGCTGCGGTGCTGCCGGCCTCCTGAACGACGCCATCCCTGAGCACCACCAGCGAGTTTGCCCGTTCGGCCGCGATTGCGAGATCATGGGTGATGAGCAGCAGGCTGATGGCGAGATCCTGCTGTAGTCGTGAGAGCAGGTCGAGGATTCGCTTCTGGATCGTGACGTCAAGCGCAGAGGTCGGCTCATCCGCGACCAGCAGCAGCGGCCGCGGCAGGACCGCAAGGCCGATCAGGACGCGTTGAAGCATGCCGCCGGACAGTTGGTGCGGATAGGAATCATAGACACGTTGGGGATTGTCCAGCCCGACCTGAGCGAACGTCTCTAACACAAGCGCCTTGCGGATTGCCTTGCTCGGCTCGTCGACAAGGGCTGCGGCTTCCATCGCCTGCGCACCGATTGTCCGCACCGGGTTGAGCGCGTTTCCCGGGTCCTGCGGCACGAAGCCGATAGTCCGGCCTCTAAGTTGGCGGAAGCGGCGCTCGGAGAGCTGCAGTATGTCCTGGCCCTCGATCGTGATGCTGCCGGTCGCCCGTCCCGTGCGAGGAAGCAATCGCAGTACCGCGCGCGCAATGGTCGATTTGCCCGAGCCCGATTCCCCGATGAGCGCAAGGCTCTTGCCGCGTCCAAGTTCGAAGCCGACATTGCTGACGACCTCATTCGGCCCGTAGGAAACGGACAGACCGTCTACCTGAAGCAATGGCGATGACCGCTGTGCTATCCGCGCATGCTCGCCGACGCGGTCGAGAGATATGTCTAGTCTATCTTGCGAAGCCATCGGCTGATCCTGTTCACAGAGAGGACGGTCGCGATCGTGACGAAGGCGGGTGCGTAAACCAGCCACGGCCATTTGAGGTAATCCTTGCCAATTGAAATCAGCAAACCCCAGTCGGAGGCCGGCGGTGGATCGCCGTAGCCGAGGAAGGCGAGGCTGGCGATCACCAGGATCGAGTCGCCGAACTGCAGCACGGCAAGCGGAAGCACGGAACGGGATGCGTTCGGCAATATGTGCCGCCAGAGGATGTGCCAGCGCGAGCCTCCGGAAAGAAAAGAAGCCTCGATGAAGGTCGCCTGCCTCGTCTTGATGACTTCCGAGCGCATGACGCGGGCAAAGACGGCCACTGACGAGATGCCGGTGGCGATCGCGGCATTCGTGGTATCGAAGCCGATCGCTGTGACGACGATGACAGCAAGCAGGAATTTCGGAATTGCAAGCAGGACGTCGACCAGGCGGGCAAGCACCGTGTCCACACGACCGCCGAAGAAGCCGGCGTTGAGGCCGATGAAGCCACCAGCGACCGCACCGATGACGACGGCGATCAGTGCGCTCCTGACCGAAGAGGCAGAGCCATAGACGACGCGGGTGTAGAGATCACGGCCTAGCTGGTCGGTTCCGAACCAGTGTTCGGCGCTCGGGCCGAGCAGTTTTTGAGAGGGAATGCCCACCGCCGGATTGTGGCTCGTGAACAGGCCAGGTGCGAGCGACCAGGCAATCACGATCGCCACGATCGCAAACGAGAGCGCGACGGCAGCCGGCAATCGGAAACCGGCAAGCCGGCTGCCCGTGGTGAGGCGCGAGGAGGTGTTGGTCGAGATCAGGCTCATGACAGCACCGACTTCGAAATTCCCGCGGAACCCCCATCAGAGGTGACGGGTCGATGCGCGGCACGGCCGAGCACCTTTACGCGTGGGTCGAGCAGCGGGTAGACAAGATCGGCGATCAGGTTCACCAGCACGAAAACTATCGCCGCGAGCGATACGATCGCCTGCAGTACGGGCAGATCCTGGGTGCTGACCGAGCGCTGCACCAGGCTGCCGACGCCGTTGCGTCCGAACACCGCCTCGGTGATGAGCGAGCCGCCGAGCAGTTCGCCGATCGTCAGCGCGACGACGGTGATGACCGGAAGCGAAGACGGCTTGAGGAGATGCCTGGCAAAAAGCTGCAGCTGGCCGAGGCCGCGGCTGCGCGCAACGGCGGCATATTCCTGCCCGGTTTCGTGATCGAGGTTGGCGATGAGCACCTCGGCGATCTGCGCCGAGATGGGAATGCCGAGCGCGATCGCCGCGAAAAAGGTTGCCCAGAAGCTGTCCGGGTTAATCACACGGAAGAGACCGAGCTGGAAGCCGAAGATGTGGATCAGCACCAGCCCTATCACAAAGTTCGGCACGGACAGGAACAGGGACGGGAAGCCTCGCAGCAAGCCCTGGCCAAACCTTTTTGGCAGGAACTGAGTGCCGTAGGAAATTGCGGTCGCGAGGATCAGTGCGACGACCAGACCGACAAGGGCGAGAACGAGCGTCGAGGGCAGCACCTCGGCGATCATGGTCGTCACGGCACGGTTGGTTCGCATCGACAAACCGAAGTCGCCGATGAGGAAGTGGGAAAGCGATGTCGACAATTGCACGAGAACCGGCTTGTCGAGGCCCTGGGCGGCAATGATTTCCTGGATCTCCGCCTCGCTGAAGCCGTTTTGCGGGTTGCGCAGAACGTTGGTAACGGGATCACCCGGCAGAACGCTGACGACGATGAAGGTGAAGACATAGGCCAGCAGGATGACAATGACGGCCTGGACGAGGCGCTTTGTGGCATAGCTAAGATAGGCATTGTTCATGCCGGTCACCTCCTTGCGCTCCTTGGCTGTGCTGTGGGTTAGTCACTGATCGTGGCCGTGTAGTAGCTGGCATAGGCGACGCCGTTGTATATCTCGCCTTTCAGCTTCGGTGACTGGACATAGATGCGCTGGACCATCTGCGTGCGTGGAATGAAATAGCCCTGCTCAAGGACATATTTCTGAAGCTCGTCCAGCAGCGGATTTCTGATTTCGAGAGAACCTGCACTGGCGATCTTGTCGCGCAGTTCGTTGATCTTCTTGTCGCTCTCTCCGAGTGCGAACCAGTTCTCGCCGTTATTGGCGTCGGTCAGGATGCTTGCAACGGTACCGGCGTCGATGAAGCTGCGCGTCACCTCGTAGGCTGGCACACCGGCACCGCCATATTGAACCTTCTGACCGTATGTCACGACGTCATAGGCCCGGATATCGACCTTCCAACCGATCTTGCCGAGCTGCTGGGCGATGAGTTCGTCGATCGACTTCGAGGTTACGAGGTAGGGGTTGGAGTTGAGCGTCAATGACAGCTGCTTGCCGTCCTTGGCGCGTATGCCGTCGGCCCCCTTGATCCAGCCCGCCTCGTCGAGGAGTTTCTCGGCCCTGTCGGGATTATAAGCTAAAAGGTCGCCGTGATCGGTCGCTCCGGGGACGTTGCTCTGAATGAATGACGTCGCGAGCTTCCAGTCGGGCGTATAGACCGTATCGATGATTTCCTGGCGATTGATGCCGGCCTGCAAGGCCTGGCGTACCTTGACGTCATCGTAAGGCGCGAGTTTCGTATTGATCGCCCAGCCGTTGACGAAGCCGAGATAACGTGGTGTCGCGACGGTGAAGCCGTCCTGCTTGAGTGACGTCAGTTCCTGCGGCGAGGCGTTATAGGCAATGTCTGCCTGGCCGGACTGGACCGCGGCGACGCGCAGTGACGGTTCGGACACCAGCTTGTAGGTGATCGTATCGAGATAGGCCGGACCAGTATGACCAACGGCCGCCGGCCCCCAGTTGTAATCCTTGCGTTTGGTGAGCTTGACGAAGTCGCCTTCCTTCCAGGAATCGACCACATAAGGTCCGCTGCCGGAGGTCTTGCTGAGATTGGCTTGCTGCGCGGCCGGCTGTGCGATGGTCTTGGGAGAGATCAGAATGGAGCCGTGATAGCCAAGGGTCGGAATGAAGCCGAGCGTCGGCTTTTTGAAGAAGACCTTTACGGTGGTTGCGTCAACCGCCTCGGCGTGATCGTAGGTCTTCGGGAAGAGCCCAATCGGATTGATGCCTTCCTTCTTGCGTCCGGCATACCAGATGTCGAGGTTGGCAACCGTGGCAGACGCATCAAGAGGTGTGCCGTCCGAAAAGGTCACGCCACTCTTGAGATGGAGGGTGAACTCGGTGGCACTGTCGTTCTGCTCCCAACGCTCGGCAATCCAGGGGCTGACCTTGCCGTCAGCGTCCACGTAGACGAGCTTGTCGGTTACGTGACCCCAGATGTGACCCTGAAAACTGGAAATCGCGCTGTTGTTCGGTATCCAGCTGTCGCCCAATGAATCGATGAGGAAGGTGATGTCGCCGCCATTGGCCGGCTCACCGGCACTATGCGCCGGTGTGAGACCCGCCATCGCAACCAGGGCGCCCGTCGCCACGGCCGAAGTGGTGATCAACAGACGGCGTCGGGAAAGAGACAGCGAGAAAAGGCGTTCGGTCATGGAGAAATCCTGATGGTTCGGGTTCCGCGAAATCTGAAGCAAAGCCTATTCAGGTCGAACCCAAAGGAGAAAGACTGGTTGTTCTTTTTCTACTAAATTTATGGATTATTTTGTCGGGTTTGGTCTTGTGCGGGGATCAGCTTTTTCAGGTGGCTTGGTGAGGGATTTGCTGGCTTAACCCTCGTTGGTGTTCAGCGCCTCGGTGCCGTTCTTGTCAGGATCGATTTTGAACAAGGGATATCGAAGATCCGCGCCGGCGGTAGTTTGCCGGCAAATCATTCCGCCTCGACCCGTGTAAGTTTGCCGGTCGATCCCTGGAGCAATTACAAGCTCCCGATGCCTTGCGTGAAAATATTTGGCCTTCTGGACCGACGGCAAATACGGAATCGTCGCTGCCATCTCCGATATGGCAAAGAATGGTACAGACTTCAGGCCCGTTCGGCCTGAAGTCTTTTGGCGGCCTGTCAGGCCACCAGCTTCTCACCATTTAGATGACGCTCCAGGAAGGGGAGGCTGTCCTGCCCCCAATAGAGCTCGCCTTCGTAGCGGAAGGTCGGAAGGCCGAAGACGCCCGCCTCCTTGGCAATGTCGCGATTGTTGTTCCAGAGTTCGGAGATATCGGGGCGCGCCGTGCGCGCCTCAAGCGCTTCACCGTCAAAGCCTGCGGCGTCGGCAATCGCCTTTCGCACATCGGGATTGCCGATATCCGCGGCAGTGCCCCAGAAAGCATGCTGTAGCGCGCGGGCGAGGCCAGCCCAATCCTGCCCTTCGAGCTGAGCGGCCAAAACGAGAAAGCCCGCAGGCGTCGGGTCGGACAGCGCCGACCGATTCGTAAAGTCGAGCTGCTTGCCGCGAAGAGCGGCCCAGCGCCGGAGATCCTTCAGCCAATAGGCGCGGCGCGCGTCGGGGCGATCGCGCGAATAGATCGCGCCATTTTCGACGATCAGCGGAATGAGATAGGGACGGATTTCAGCGCCGGATTGCGCAGCGAGTTCGACAAACGCATCGAGGCCTATATAGGCCCATGGCGATCCGATCCCGAAGAAGTAATCAATGGTTTTGGTCATAAGGCATTTCTCCTGACGGGATGAATTATGCAGTAGCTTTAAAGGTCGCTGTCGTCGCCATATCGAAGACGGACAGCGCGCA
The DNA here is from genome assembly GCF_900094555.1 of Martinezella hainanensis. Lineage (GTDB taxonomy): Bacteria > Pseudomonadota > Alphaproteobacteria > Rhizobiales > Rhizobiaceae > Rhizobium > Rhizobium hainanense. The sequence goes on along the minus strand of NZ_FMAC01000006.1, from coordinate 423,243 downwards.
ATCGCGCGCCACCAGAACAGCATGGGGATCACGGCCGACGGCAACCGTCGCCAGCGCCCCTTCGTAAAGCAGCGACATGTGCGCGGCAGCCTGTTCGGTCGGACACCTTGCGGCCGACATGACGGAACGGAAGATATCGCGCACGGCATTCTTATGCTCGCGGGCGATGGAAACGACCCGCTCGGAATCACCGTGCTCAGCGACCGCCAATGCGAAGGCGCAGCCGCGAAACTCCGGGCTGTCGGCCTTTTCGAACAGGCGTTCGAAAATCAGGGCGATCTGATCACGCGGCTGTAGCGTCACAGTGGATGTGACCTCTCTCAGTTGAAGAAGGACGCGTTCGTGACGCTCGGTCAGATAGGCCGCGACAAGATGATCCTTGGACGGAAAGTGCCGGTAGAGTGTGGCTTTTGCAACATTGGCTTCGTCGACGATGCGGTCGATACCGACAGCGCGAATGCCTTCCTTGTAGAAAAGGGTGCCGGCGGTGGTCAGGATATGATCTGATATTTTCATTGCGTCGGTCCGGATGCCGTCATTGCATGATCTCGGGACTAGCCCGTCTGATGTGCTTTCGGCCTCGAAGGGGTAGGGGTAGAGAAAGACAGGTAGTTCTCGGCAAGCCGGCGCAGACTAGCGAAAGGAAGGAGCGCCGTGAAGCCACCTTTTTGCGCCGTCGATCCGGCAATTTCCTGGGCAGCACGGTTATAGGGCGTCGCTACCCCATGCAGACGCCCGAGAAGAGTGATTTCTCCATTCAGATAGTCGACTTCACTTGAAGCGCCGCGCGTGAAACTCTGCCAGGTCGATTGCTGGCCGGGCCGAATGCCGGAGTTTTCGGCGATCTTCCAGTGCGCGATACTGACGGTCCGTTCCAAGGGTGATGCCAAGGCATGGCCTGCCGCCTTCAAAACCGTCTCGGCTTCCTGGACAAGGGCTGTGCCGAATGCTGTTCGTTCGGCGTCCGCTCCGTCGAAAAGCTCCAGCACATTGCGCACATTGTGAAGCAGCTTCGCCGCCTTCCATCGCTTGATATCGCTTGTTGTCTCGGCGATGTAATCCGATCGGCTAAGATGCAGGACGATCTTGGCTGCCGTCTCATCGGTGCCGTGCGGATAACGACCGACGGTCACGATCGCCACCTGCGGATCGCCTCCGACCACGACGTGGCCGGTTTCCGTAAAGCGGGCGGGCGTCAGGATGCTGGCGCCGTAGACATTCGAAAAAAGTCTAAGAGCTGTCGCTTCCGTGGCCAGGCCATTTTGAAATGTGACGATCGGCAGGGCGGAGGCTGTCAGTCCCTGAGAATGGTCGATTGGCCGCCAGGCCCAAAAAGCGAGGGTTTCGGCGGCATCTTGCGATTTTACCGTCAGCAGCAGGATATCGGACTGCCGCAGTGATGGCGGCTCTGCCGTATCGAAGGCGTTCAGGCGCAGCCGCCTCATGCCGGCAGGCCGATGGTAGGCGAGGCCGTGATCGATGATGTGCCTGATCTGGGCGCCGCGTCCGACAAGGGCGTAGTCGACACCCGAAAGCTCAAACTGCGCGGCAAGGCTAGCGCCCACGGCACCTGCTCCGATGATGACGTAGCGCGTCATGCTCGCCTTCCTGAAACGGCATTCACGAGCTCTCGTGTGTCGCCTGCTTGCCGGGGGGCGGGGGGTACAGCGTGTGCCCTTTCCCCTGTGAAAAGATGCGGCTGCTCTTCCGTCTTGCGGCTCCATCTGTCACATGCCGAGCGCCCGAGAATGGAAAGAGACGTGTCTTCCTGGGGCGCGTGGACAAGAACCGATTGGATATCGCGGAAATGCCGCTCGATCCCGAGATCACCGTTGAGGCCGGGATTGCCAAGCGTGCGCACGGCGAGCTGAACCGCGTCGCGTATGTTGCGTGCCGCAAGAAGGCGCGCCCTGATGAGTGTTTCCACTTCATCCAGCGAATGGTCGAGCGCGTTGAACAGGATCTGTCTTGCGCCGCCCACGAGCAGGTCGATCTCGCCGGCTGCGGAAATGAACCTTTCGGTTTTTGCGATCGGAACGCCGAGATTGGTGGGGATCCGTTCATGACCGAAGCGGATGAATGCCTCCTGGGCCGCTTCCGCGGCTCCAAGATATATGGCGGTCAGCGCGACGGAAGCAGCAGCATGGGCACGATTGTCCTGCGTGCCGACGGAAGTGTCGACCAGATCGAGGACGTCTTCGAGCGGCACCTCGACATCTTTGAACTCGACATCGTGCGAGCCGCTGGCCCGCATTCCCAGGCTTTTCCAGTTTTCGATCACCGTGATGCCGGGGCGTTGCGACGGAACGACGAAGGTGCCGACGCGTTGCGGTGTTTCATCGGTGCGCGCCCAGACGAGGAAATGGGTCAGGCCGAGCGCGCCGGTAACGAAACGCTTGCGCCCAGAGATCGCCCATCCGCTGGCGGTGCGGCGCGCCAATGTGTCGGGAAGCCCGCCCCGGGCGGGAGAACCGAGGTCGGGCTCGACACGTGCGGCATTCAGCAGGATCGGGCGATCGCGCGCGTCGTCGAGCAAACGTCGATAAAGCGGCTCCGGCCACTTGCTGCCCGCGGCCTGTCCGAGATGGGTGAATATGGTCATCGCGCTAATCAAGGCGACCGAAGGATCGCCGCGACCAAGGGCTGCCAGGATGCGCCCGACGTCGGCAATGCCCGCACCTTTCCCGCCGAACCTTGGTGCCACCGTGCTTTCGAGAAGGCCCGCGGCATGGACAGCCTCGATGCCGGCCCAGGGGAAGGCTCCGGATTCATCTGCCGGCACAGCTGCGGCAGCAAGCTTGCGGGTCACATCCGCCAGATCGTTGGTGCTATAGGACACTTTGCATCAGCCTCTTTGAAGCAGCGAGGGGTGCCATGCGCGGGCTTTGCCGCGCGATGGCCTGTCTTTGCAAACACAAACCGAATGGCGTTCGCCAAATTTCATTTGTTGATGCGTGACAATGCGGGCGTCAGGCGACCGCCTGCTGCGGTCTTTCCCGTTCCACCAGATCCGCCCTGACGAGCGGCAGAATATAGCGGCCGTAGTCGATGGCGTCGTTGAGGTTGTCATAGCCTCTGATCGAGATCAGATCCGCGCCGAGATCGACGTAATCGAGAATGGAATCCGCAATCGTTCTTGGCGAGCCGACCAGCGCAGTGGACGCACCGCGCGCATTCGTCGCCGTCACCGTCGGGTACCAAAGAGCCCGATCATGCACATCGCCGCGCGAGGCGATTTCAAGCAGGCGCTGCGAGCCGGCATTCTGCGGCGAAGGCGCGGTTGGCGGCACCTTGCCAAGGCCTTTTGCGCGATTTTCCTTCAAAAGGTCGAGGGTGCGATGCGCCTTGGCCCAGGCAAGCTCATCCGTCTCTGCGACAATCGGACGAAACGTCACCCAGATCCGCGGACGATCCTTGCGACCGGCGCGGGCAGCTTCTGCATGGATCCGGTCGATTTGCTGCTTGGTTTCGGCCAGCGGCTCACCCCACAGGCCGAAGATATCGGCAAGCTCGCCGCCGATGCGATAGGCGTCGTCCGATGATCCGCCGACCGACACCGGGATGGTGCCGTTCACTGGACGCACGCGGCTGTGGAACTGCTTGAATTGATAGTAGCGGCCATCGAAGTCAAAGGGTTCGCTCGACTGCCAGACGCGTCGCAGAATGCGGATATACTCCTCCTGCCGTTCATAACGCTGATGCTTGTCGAGGAAGTCGCCTTCCTTGGCCTGTTCTTCATCGCTCCCGCCGGCAATGAAATGGACAACCACCCGCCCGCCGCTCAGCTGATCGAGCGTCGCCAGCGATTTCGCAGCGACCGTCGGATAGATCGTATTCGGACGAAGGGCGATGATGATCTTGATGTTCTTGGTGTGCGCCGCCACGGTCGCGCCGATGGTAAAGGGGTCGAAGGACGCGCTGTCATAGGGAATGAGGGTGTAGTTGAAGCCATAATCATCGAGCGAACGGGCATAGCGCTCGATGAATTGTGGGTCGAGCGCGGGATTTTCGAGAGGGTTGAGCTCGGTCGAGGCATTTGGAAAGGTGACGCTGATGAATTCGGTCGGCATGTCTATGTCCCTATGGTTTGCTTCACCGGATTGTGGACAGGATGCTAACGTCGCCGGAATGCTGCAGAAAGACAGGTCGTTCTTTTTCTATAAAATTTGTAGAATATTTATGCTTTGAATCCGGCCAACCGAGAAGCTGAGGTCTCCTTTTAGGTTTCGACAGATAGCCGTCGTTAGAGATCCTGCGCCGCTGGGGTTCGGGAAATCTGTCGCGTGCAGTGCGGACTTTGCCATTCTCAATGAGCGCATGAAGCGCGCTGGGGTGCGATTGTTGCAGCCGCGGCGGCGCGGATGGGACCTGCCTGGCAACAGGAGGATCAACAACCACTTGATCGACCGTTTCTCGGGCAGGCCTTTCGTCGCAAACGCGCCCTTTTGCAAAAACATTCCGCCGCTCTTGCCAAGATTGGGTACGGCTCTCTCCACAGTAGTGCAGTGAAATAGTAGATTTATCGCGTTAGATTTGAGGAACTAGAATGTCCCGTCAGGCTGCCAATATCATTGATTTCCAGGCCTATCGCGATGCCCGCGAGAAAACCTCAGCGGTGGCGTCGTCTGCCGGCGCAACCTGGCCGGCCCAGCCGTTTCTGATGTGGGTGCCCTTCGTCGGCTTTATTCCCGTAATGCCGTTCGGCAATCAAACCTATGGCAGCTGAACTGGGCGGGCCGCTGCATCTGGTCTCCAGGGCAGAGGCAATCGACGAAATCTCGACGTTGACCGGCCAAAATCTGCGGCGTCTGAGAACACGGCGGGGCTATTCGCTGGATCGGCTGGCCAAGATATCGGGCGTCAGCAGGGCCATGCTCGGGCAGATTGAAACCGGCAAGAGCAGTCCCACGGTCGCTATCCTGTGGAAAATCGCGGCTGCCCTCGAAGTATCCTGTGGTTCATTGATCGCCGAGCCGCATGAAGCCACTCTCCATGTGCTGACGCACGCGAAAGCAAAGGTCCTTTCCGCATCCGAAGGGCGCTTTCAGACCAGGGCGCTTTTCCCTTATGAGAGCGAGCGCAAGGTTGAGTTCTACGAGCTGCGAATTGCTCCCCACCATACTGAAACCGCAGAACCGCATCGGTCTGGCACCGTTGAAAATCTCGTCGTGTCGCGCGGTACGGTGGAGGTCGTTGCCGGCAGACATGCGCCGCAGATCCTTGGCGAAGGCGATGCCATCATATTCGAGGCGGATGTTGCCCACAGCTATCGCAACATGACCGGCAACGAGGCAGTGCTCTATCTCGTCACCACTTATGTCGAGGAAGTTCGCGGCTGAGTTTGCGCCATGCGAATAAAGAGGTAATCCCTGAAGCAGTCGCGATCTCCTAAGATTTGCTCCTGGCGCTTCAGGTCATTGCTTTCGTGCATATCACGCAAAGCCGCGGCTCAGTTTTGCGTGATATGTTTGAGCGGTGAGCCGCTTTTGTGCTCGTATCTGCCTGATAATATCAGGCAGCTTCCATCATGCAGCACATCATCATGTTGCCGCACATCATCATCATCGGCATGCCCGAGGACATCATGGACATCATGCGCTTGCAGCATTCCATAAACATGTCCTTGTCCATGCCTTCCATCGGCATCATCTCGCAGACCATGCCCTTCGGCGTCATCTTGCAGGTCATCTTGCCCATCATCATCTGCATCATGGGCATCATCATCGGATTCATCATCGGCATGCCGCCCATCATGGAACCCATCATCGGGTTCATCATGGGATTCATCATTGGCATCGCGCCCATCATCGGCATGTTGCTCATCATGGGGTTCATCATCGGCATCATATTCATTGCAGGGTTCATCATCGTCATCTCCCGAAATCGGCCGTGTTCTGGCCTTCGATGAAAGTTGAGTTATGCCAACTAATTTTCCCGTTCAATGCAAAAAATTATTTTAATATTCTTTCCTCCAATAGAATAGAGATGTCTCTGTTTGTTTGATCGGTATCGTTGTTATTGCAGAGATTTATCCATTATAGCAGATGCCTCCAGGCGCCAGCATCGGTCCGGGGCGTGATGATTCCGACCTGGATATTAAGGCGAAGAAATTCATTTTGCCGATTCGAGCGGTAACGGCAGAAACCTATTCCTTTAATCTACTGGATTTGTGGATAATGTCTCGGCATTGGATGGGCGTTTGCCACCGCGATGCCGTTTAACGGCTCGGTGCGCGGCCGACGCCGGAATCAGGAGCTCGCATGGATACGGTTCTCTACCTCGCCTCGCTCACAACGCAAACGCGTCGCCCAGTGGGTCTCGGATCCTGGACGATTGCACAGTTGGCTCTTGTCGGCCTCACGCTCCTCCTGTCACTGCTTCTATTGCTGCGCACAGCGTGAAGGGGCCGGGGCGTAATTTCGCGCTTCCTTCTCGATCTTTGCTCCTGCTCGCCGGACATCGGAGAAGTATCGCGTGACGAAAATCTATCAAAGCTTCTCGGAGCTGATCGGCAATACGCCACTGCTTGAACTCCATAACTATCGCCGGAGCCGGGCGCTCGGTGCCCGTATCGTTGCGAAGATCGAATATTTCAATCCGGCGGGCAGCGTGAAGGATCGGATTGCCTGGGGCCTTGTCAGGCAGGCGGAAGATGAGGGAAGGCTGCGGCAAGGAGATCTCATCGTCGACGTGACGAGCGGCAATACCGGGATAGGCCTGGCGGCGGTGGCGGCATCGCGCGGCTATCGCACGAAATTCTACCTGAGTGACAATATCAGCCGGGATAAGGTGAAGCTCCTACGGCACTTCGGCGCCGAGATCGTTACGGTGCAAAACGAGTTCTTCCTTGATCCCGAAGCACTGGACAAAATCTCGGCACGCATACGCGAGGAGAACCCGACGGCATTCTTCACCGATCAATTGTCCAATCCCGCAAATCCGCAGACACATTTTGAAACGACAGGCCCGGAAATCTGGCGTGACACGGATGGCGCGGTCGATATCTTCGTTGCCGGTGTCGGCACTGGCGGCACGATCTCTGGAGCAGGCAGGTTCCTGAAATCGCAAAAGGCTGATTTGAAGGTCGTGATCGCGGAGCCGGCGGCAGAGTCGCTGCCCACTGAGGACGATCCCTATCCTGATGAGATCGATGGTGTCCACAAGGTGAGCGAAGTCTCGCCGGAGCAGCTGCCGCGCAATTTCGATACGACGATCGCCGATGAAATCATCGCTCTCAGCACTGCCGATGCTCGCGCGACGGCGCATGCGCTTGCTGCGGAGGAGGGGATATTCGCGGGAACATCGTCGGGGGCGGTTCTATGGGCGGCAACGCAGTTGGCCGCCCGGCCCGAGAATGCCGGCAAGGTCATCGTCGCCATCTTGCCCGATACCGGTGAGCGCTACTTATCGACTTCGACGGAGCAGACACAATGACCAGGGGCAATGATCCGACTAACCCGGCAGGTCCCAATACCCAGCTTGTACGCGCAGGCTACGATCCCTTCGACTATCATGGCTTCATCAATCCACCGAAGGTTCATGCATCGACGGTTCTGTTTCCGGATGCGCAAACGATGGATCGCAACGGGCAGAAATACACCTATGCGACGCGAGGCACGCCGACCACGGACGCGCTTTGCGATGCGATCAATGAACTCGAAGGGGCGGCCGGCACGATGCTGGTCCCGTCCGGCCTTGCCGCCGTTACGACCGCGCTGCTGGCGTATCTGTCGCGCGGAGACCACGCACTGATCGTCGATTCCGTCTACGGCAATGTCCGGCAGTTTTGCGATACGATGCTTTCGCGTTTCGGCGTCGATGTTGAGTATTATGACCCTTCGATTGGCCGGGATATCGAGGCGCTTTTTAGGGCCAACACGAAACTGGTTCATACGGAAGCGCCTGGATCGAACACGTTTGAGATGCAGGACATTCCCGCGATCGTCGAAGTCGCTCATCGGCATGACGCGATTGTTACCATGGACAATACCTGGGCGACACCGCTTTTCTTCAGACCCCTTGATGCTGGCGTCGACGTGTCTATCCAGGCTTCGACAAAATATCCAGCCGGCCATGCCGATGTGCTGATGGGTACGATTTCGGCAAATGCCAAGCATTGGCCAACGTTGAAACGTGCCAATGGCGCGCTTGGCTTTTGCGGTACGCCGGACGATGCGTATCAGGTTCTTCGTGGACTGCGCACCATGGGCGTTCGGTTGGAGCGGCATCAAGCAAGCAGTCTTGCCGTTGCAAAATGGCTGGAGGGACGGAACGATGTGGTTCGCGTTCTCTATCCGGCTCTGGAAAGCTTTCCTGGACACGCGCTTTGGCGGCGTGACTTCAAGGGAGCCGGCGGTGTGTTTTCCTTTGTGCTCGCAGCCGGTCGAGGAGAGGATTTCAAGCTGAAGGCGGAAAGGTTTCTCGATGGGCTTTCGCTGTTCGGTCTCGGCTACTCCTGGGGTGGATATCAGAGCCTGGCGCTGCGCGTCGATCTCAGTGATCGTCGCATTGCGCAGGTGCCCACGGAAGGACCGGTCATCCGCCTTCAGATCGGGCTGGAGGATGTCGAAGATCTTATCGCTGACCTCGAACGTGCCTTCGCAATCTCATCAACGGTCTAGCTAGTACGTCTTGCTCAAGAGACGGGGTCTATAAAATCCGTTCCCATCGCCTAGATGAAATGAGGCGGCGTCGGTTGTTCATTCTGCGCGTCGGAACGTAGAGGAGGCAAGCGATGATCTATGATGCCGTTGTCGTGGGTTCTGGTTTTTCCGCCATCTCCACCGTCTGCAATCTCGTGGAGCTACTCCCTGAAACGGCATCGATCGCCATTGTCGGCGACGATCCCGGATTTGGTCGCGGGACTGCCTATCGGACAGAATTCTATCTGCACCGCCTGAATGTGCCGGCCGGTCGCATGAGCCTTTTTCCGGACCGCCCGAACGCCTTTGTCGAATGGTTGCGGGAACGCAAGCGACCACTGGACGCGGGAGATTTCGCCTCCAGACAGGACTATGGCCTCTACATTCGAGATAGCTTGGCTGCCCTGTTGCGCAACAGGAAGGGCCGCTGCCGGGTCGATTTCATCAAGGCGAAGGCGACAGGATGTGTCGAGCGCTACGCCTCCGCACTCGGTTTTTTATTGGACAATGGCAATGAGATCGCCGGCCGAAGCATCGTGCTCTGTCTCGGCGTTGGAAATGCGCAATTGCCGTTTGATGTTTCCCGACTATCCGCTGGCGCACGCTCCCACATCATCGAAAATCCTTGGCGGCTGTCATGGCTGAGGCGGGTGGGTAAGATCGATACGATCTGTATCCTCGGTTCCGGACTGACGATGATCGACCAGGTTTTGGCACTGTCCGCCCACGGCTTCATGGGCAAGATAGTCGTGCTGTCACGACGCGGCCTCGTTCCGCTCGATCATGCCAGTCATGCGAAGCCGGCGGCGGAGATCGATGTCGGTGCGTTGCCCACGCGGATGAGCGAACTCCTGCACGTTCTCCGTCGCAAAAGCAAGGATGCGGGCGACTGGCGCAGCGTCATGGATGGGTTGCGCCCTAAAACGCAAGCGCTCTGGTCGAGATTGCCCGAACTCGAGCGTCGCCGCTTTTTACGTCATGCGTTGCCATGGTGGAACGTCCATCGTCACCGTGTTGCACCGGACGTCTTCCGGAGATTCGAAACGATGATGCAAAGCGGCCAGGTTTCCGTCCGAGCCGGCTACCTGCAGAATGTGGAGGAGGCGGGGGCTTTGGCATTGCATTACCGGCCTCGCGGCGGAAGCCTTGCCGCATGGATTGAGGCGGATTGGATCGTGAACTGCACTGGCATGGAACGGGCAGGCATCGCGCATTCCCCATTGCTGCAGGAAATGCAGCGCAAGGGCCTGATCAACGCAGACCCGCTTCGTCTTGGGTTGACGGTCGACGCTCGCTCGCGCGTTCCTGGTTCGAGCGGCAACGATGCCGTCATTTATGCCGTTGGCGCACTGACTGCGGGCCAATTCTGGGAAATTACCGCCGTGCCGGATATCCGCGTGCAGGCAAGAAACGTCGCCCAGGCCATTGCTGGCAGATTGCGCTGAAGGAGCCGAGAAAGCCGGCTTCGGTGGCGTGCTGATCGCTGTCAGCTCTGTGCGACACGCACGATCAGTTTACCGAAGTTTTGCCCTTCCAGCAGCCCAAGGAAAGCGTCCGGAGCGTTTTCAAGCCCATCCACGATGTCCTCCTTGTACCTGAGGCGCCCCTCGGAAATCCATTTTCCGGCTTCGCGATAGAAATCGGGACGCTGATCGGCGAATTCGCGCTGTATGAAACCCCGGATGGTCAGGCTCTTTCTCAGGATGGCGCGCATCACCGCGGGCAGTTGGTCTGATCTGCGCGAAGTGGACTGATCCTCGTTATAGTGTGCGATCAGTCCACAGATCGGCACGCGCGCGAAATCGTTCAGCAGTGGAAACACGGCGCTCCAGACGTGGCCACCGACATTTTCGAAGTAAATGTCGATGCCGTTCGGACAAGCCGACGCGAGCTGGGTTTGAAAGTCGTCGGCCCGGTGATCGATTGCGGCATCGAAGCCGAGTTCGTCGTGGATATAGCGGCACTTGTCCGGGCCGCCTGCGATCCCGACCACCCTTGCACCAAAGATCTTGCCGATCTGCCCGACGGCTGAGCCGACCGCGCCGCTTGCTGCGGCAACGACCAATGTCTCTCCGGCTTTGGGTCGTGCGATATTGCGCAGTCCCGCATAGGCGGTAAAGCCCGGCATTCCCAGAATGCCGAGTGCCGTCGAGATCGGTGCTGCATCCGGGTCAAGCTTGCGCAATCCCGCGCCGTCTGAGATCGCATGGCTCTGCCAGCCGGAATGGGAGAGAACAATGTCTCCTGGCGTGAATGCCGTATTGCGTGATTTGGCGACGCGCGCGACGGTTCCTCCTTCCATCACGCCGCCAATTTCGACCGGCGCGGCATAGGATTTCGCGTCGTCCATCCGACCCCGCATATAGGGGTCGAGGGAAAGATAAAGGATTTGCAGAAGAACCTCGCCTTCGTCGAGATCCCGCAATGTTTCCCGTTCAAGTCGGAAGTTTGCCGTCACCGGTTTTCCAACGGGACGGGAGGCAAGCACGATGCGGGTGGTGACGGGCTGATTGGCCATGTCGCGTTCCTTGCATTGATTTCGATATCGAAGCGCTGAACGACCGCAATGCCGGAACCGGCATCTCAATTGCAGTCGTTCGGAAGCTCCTGCCGTATTGTTTGCGCGCCGGCGTCGCGTATGCGCTTCGGCTCTTTCACTCCTTGAACCACAGCGCGACTCCATTGGCGGCATCGGCATCGACCAGCAGGCCACCCTCGAAGGGACGAGATGAAAGGCCCCCTTGCGCCAGGACGTCTGCCGTCACCTGAAGCGATCGCACTTTCAGTCCCAGCGCCACTTTTCTTTCGTTGCCGTCAAAGCTTGCCGGAATGGCTAAGCCGAACCGGGAAGTCGCGTTAGCCTCAGACAGAATATGAAGTGTGACGATGCCGGTGTGAATTGCAATGCCGTCCCTGGTGATTTCAGGAGCAACGGTATTGGCAAATCCGCCTAGCAGTTCGGTTAGCGTCTGGGGAGCGCGGCTGACGATAAAGATGTCGACGATATCGAGCACACCGTTGGGATGGCTCTGGTCGCGCGGTTGCCATACCAGGTCTGGCGTATTGTGCTGGCAAAAGAAGAAGCGGCCGTTGGAAATCGCCTCCTTGCCGATCTGAAAGGTGCGGAAACTGGCTGACTTCTGCGTGCCCCCCACGTCGACGGGGCGCGAGAAATCACGCCATTCGGTGACGGGTTTGCCGGCTTCGCCCAATTCGCGTTGCAGGCTGGCTGCGTCGGCGGTTCGAAAGGCAAGCCCGTTCAAACCGGTCGGATAAGACCAGAGATCGGCGCGTTTCCCGTTACTGTCAGGCGGAAATCCGAGCAACTCCAGATAGTTCTCACCGAACACGGCAAGATGATTGATGGAGCCCAGCGTATGGTAGCCCCGTGGGGTCAATGCAAAGCCGAGTTTGCGATAGACAGCGGCTGCCTCGTCCAGCCGGTCAAGGACGCCAACGACTGCGTGATCGAGGATGAGAGGTTGGGCAGTAACGGCCATATGTGGGGCTCCCGGCATAGAGATAGGTTAGGGCATGGAGATAGGTCAAATCGTGGTTCTGTCGCTGCGTCCGGTACCGGTTGAATTGCTGCGGTTGCCAAGACCAGCATTGCGGCACAGGGTGGAGGCCAGGTGTCTTATCAATCGTGGTTCCACCCATTCTTTTCGGCTGTTGTCGCGACGAGAGATGCGTAGTCCTTGCCAATCGTCTCGAGTTTTTCCACCAAGGCGGAATGGGGGCCGCCGAGCTGGCCTAAGTAGTCTTCACCACCTCCGGATTTGTCCCAGTCATTGCCGATAAAGCGGGCGGTCGCCTTGCCGGATGCGGCGATTTCGGGCTTCGGAGCATGAAAGGACGCAGCCGTCTGTTTCAGGCCATCCAGGAAGGCGTCGTCATCAAGGCCGCTATAGGGCTTGCCTTCGGAATTCGTGACGTTGAGGTATATCTGCTCATCTCCGAATGCGGTGTAGCCGCCGCCCAGCCCCTTCTTCGTCGCGTCGGCCGCCTCGAAGAATTTCTGCGCGACGGCGGCGTTGAGGGTGTTTTCGGGAAACTGGACAATGACAAAGCCGGTCTTGCCCGACGTATCGTCGAGGCGAGAGACGAGCACGCTGTATTGACGAAAGACATAGCCAAGCGAGCCGGCCAGCCGATCGGCGGTGATATCGTCGAGCTCGCCCTCCGTTTGAAGCGACGCATTGGTTTTCAGCAGATAGCCGCCGGGCGTGACCTCCGTCTCCAAGGTCGCCGGATCGATGCCGTTTGCCGATATGATTTTCGGTATGATCTGCTTTAGCACTTGCGCCGAGAACGCCGCACGATCGTCGTAGCTTGCGCGAGCAAGCCCCGGCAGGTTGAAGCCGGAGGAGGGCGTCGCCTCATAGGATAAAAGCACCTTCTGGCCTGCTGCCGCCGTATTGTGAAAGACCATCGGCATGGCGACGCCCAGAACGATTGCTGCGCCGAGCCTAAGAGCCATGGAGAAAGTGTTCCTGATGTACATTCTATAAGGCATCTGCCATGTTCCCCGTCGATTGCTGCATTTGGTTTTGGTGTCGATCTTGTGCTTTCGCTGCCAATGAAGACGCGCCGGTAGGTGCTGTTACCGCTTCATGCAGTTCTTAACGGCTCGCTTAGTCCCTTTTTATTGCTGAGCTGGATAGACGATTGTCTCATCCGGAAGGTCGCGATTTTAGCGATCACATCAGCAACCATGTTCGCAAACCGATGCGGGTCGGTTGCGGGACTGCAAGGTCGATAGGAGGAAGAGTATCCGTGGCTGCTCATGAATATGTATCGGACAGGATTTTCCTAATCAACGGTAATGCCGGCGTCGATGCGAACCGATCTCATGAGATAGTTCGGCGCATTTCGATTGCAGCTCATGGCTAGTACCATCATCGACAAGATCATCGAGAATGAGCGCCCGATATTCCTGAGCGAGCAGCCTTGTCTCTATCTCGTCGCGTTGTGCCGAGAGGCGAAAGAAATGATGCAGCCTGCCCATGATACGCCTCCTCTACGCTGCCCGGTTGAGGCCGCCAGACGTTGTGGACGCCAATTTATGGATTGCTCGCAGCACGTCCGAGGCGGCAGAAAAATGTTGGCCGTCGAGATCATGGACATGAAACTTGACCGCGATGAACTTCAGCGCGCCCTTGTCCGGAACGACGATGCCCACCGGAATGCCGGCATATTCAATCACCTGTCTGGTCATTATCACCACCTGTTGAAATTGCTTCTTCCGGACGAACTATCCGGGCATTCCAAGTTCGATTAGTCCATCAATTTAATAGATTATATGTATGGTGGATGCGGAAGACCATTCTCCATGATGCCAAATAATCGCGTCATGGCGAAAAACAATTCTAATATAAGATGCGCTGACTCTTAAAGAGCAGAGGCCGGAGGTTGCGCAGGTGTTCTTTAACGAACCGGGATTGCTGCGCTCGATTTCCGGGCGGAAGCCGATCGCGTCAAACATGCAAGGCTCGTGGACGCTGTCATCCGGCATCGATCGGACTTTGGAGTTCGGGTAGGGATGCCATTTCGTAGCTGGAGGTTCCGACTCCTCGTCAAAAGGGATTGCTGTGCTTCTATAGTCTATAATTTTAATAGACTATCATGATGGCGTCCGGCTATAAATGGCGCCGTCAATCATTGTGGCTCTGAACTGACGCCTGAGGCGCCAGCCGTCGACGTGAAGGAAATCGGTAGTGACAAATTTGAACGAATATCTCGGGCAGAAGCGGGAAGCCCTGCACAGCCGGCGCAAGCGGGTAAAATCCGGGGAGCTTGGCGCAGTTACGTTGAACGCGAGTGCAAGTGCCGAGGGGCGCAGTGGGGTGCGTCGCATCAGAATCAGGGACTTTCAGGTTATTTCCGACAGCCCGCCGGATTTTGCCGGTTACAATCTAGGGCCGTCGTCTCCCGAACTTTTGCTCGGCGCGCTCTCGAGCTGCCTGACGCATACATATCTCATTCATGCGTCCGACCAGGGGGTACCGTTGGAATCGTTGCAAGCGGAAGTCTCCGCCTCGATCGATCCGCGTGGAGGTGCCGAGGGCCATGACGATATTCCCGTCTATCCCCACGACATCAATTACGTTGTAACGTTGGTGTCGTCTGCAAGCGGGGAGGAGATAGCAAGGTTGCAGGCCGCCGTGGAGAGGCTTTGCCCAATCCTCAATCTTCTGAAGCGAGGAAACGAGGTACATGGGCGTGTCGATCACCGGCGTCCGGCGTGAGGTGAACGCTGCTCTGTCTTTCTCCATCCTTGGATATCCGCGCCATGAATAAGTCCGTCGCATCGCTCGCAGGAGAGCCTGTTTTGAATATCATCGATCGGATCGAAGGCTACCAGCCAGAGCTCGTCGCAATCCGACACGATCTCCATGCCCATCCCGAAATCGGCTTCGAGGAAGTGCGTACCTCGGGGATCGTCGCCGAAAAGCTGTCGTCCTGGGGGATTGAAGTTCATCGTGGTATCGGCAAGACGGGCGTTGTCGGCCTTCTCAAGGGACGCCATCCCGGCAACAGATCGGTGGGCCTGCGCGCCGATATGGATGCCTTGCCGATGCCGGAGGAAACCGGTCTTGCCTATGCCTCGGTCTATCCCGGCCGGTTTCACGGTTGCGGCCATGACGCCCATACGACGATCTTGCTCGGTGCTGCACGCTATCTTGCCGAAACGAGGGATTTTGCAGGCACGGTGACCTTCATCTTCCAGCCAGCGGAAGAGGGATTAGGCGGCGCGCGGGCCATGATCGCCGACGGCCTGTTCGAACGCTTCCCGGTGGACGAAATCTATGGGCTTCACAATGCGACGCAACTGCCGCCCAATCATCTCCATGTCTCGGCCGGAGCGGTACTGGCGGGGGCCGATTTTTTTGACGTGACGTTCAAGGGCAAGGGTGCGCACGGCGCTCATCCGAATGTCGCTCGCGACCCAATTCCCGCAATTGCCGAACTCGTGCAGTCTCTGCAGACGATCGTCAGCCGCAACGTCCCGCCGACGGAGCCGGCTGTGCTGTCCGTGACGAAGATATTCGGCGGGTCCGCCTACAATGTCATACCCGAAAGCGCGAGCGTCGGCGGAACGATACGAGCTTTTTCCGATGACATCAGGCGTCTGATCCGCGAGCGCCTGACCATGATTTCCCACAATATAGCTGCAGCTTACGACATCGAAGCCAGCGTCGATATCCGCGACATTTTTTCCGTTCTGACCAATCATCAGGATCATGTCGAGATCATCGCCGATATCGGCCGCGAGGTTCTTGGCGAGGATCGGGTTTCGACGGTGCCTGGGCGGGCGATGGGTAGCGAGGACTTCGCCGACATGCTGCTGCATGCTCCGGGCGCATTCTTCACGTTGGGGCACGCCGGCAATGTTCCGGCTCACAATCCCGGTTTCATCGTCGATGACGCCATTCTCCCTGTCGGTGCCACCTTGTTTGCCCGTCTTGTCGAAAGCAGGTTGAAGGCGGCGTGAATGGTTGGATGTCCAGGTCGATACGACCGGGTGCAAGACTGAGATCCGTAGGCCCGCTAGGTTTCGAGGTTGCGGCGCGATAGGCCCGAAGGCGGCTCGGCGGGCCTATTCGACCATAGTGCGATTGTCGCGCGTTCGTTTCCCGAGCTGTGCGGAAATTAGAATATTAATTCTATAGATAGATAGGGGTTTGCCGTAGGTTGATGCGCATTTTCCTACAGAGGCTTACACAATGGGCATCAAAGCCAAACTCAAAGCGGCAAGTTTACTGAGCGTGTGGCTATTGGCGGCGCCGGCAGCATTTGCCGATGACCAGCCGGTCAAAGGCGGCACGCTGATTTACCTTGAGCAGCAGGCGCATACGAACCTCTATCCGCCGGCCGGCGGTTTCTATCCGAACGGCGGCGTTCTCAACCAGATCACCGACAAGCTGACCTATCAGAACCCCAAGACGCTCGCGATCGAACCGTGGATTGCAGAATCCTGGGCGGTCAACGATGCGGCGACGGAATATACGTTCAAGATCCGCAAGGGCGTGACCTTTTCCGATGGTACTCCGCTCGATGCCAATGCCGTCGCCAAGAATTATGATACGTTCGGCCTTGGCAACAAGGAGCTGAAACAGCCGATTTCCGAGGTCATCAACAACTACGACCACAGCGAAGTCGTCGATCCCTATACCGTAAAGTTCTATTTCAAGAAGTCGTCCCCGGGTTTTCTGCAGGGAACGTCCGTCATCGGGTCCGGCCTGGTCTCGTTGAAGACGCTGGCGCTGTCCTTCGACCAGCTCGGCGATGCGACGAAGATCATCGGGTCCGGCCCCTTTGTCGTCGAGAGCGAGACGCTCGGCAAGCAGCTCTCGCTGAAGGCGCGGACAGATTATAGCTGGGGTCCAAGCAAGCTGGAACATCAGGGCCGGGCCTATCTGGATGGTATCAAATACATCGTCACCGGCGAAGACAGCGTGCGCATCGGCGCATTGCTTTCCGGCCAGGCCGATTTCATCCGCCAGCTGCAGGCCTATGACGAAAAGCAGGTAAGCGACCAGAATTTTTCGATCTATGCGGCGCCAACCCGCGGCGTCAACGACAGCGTCGCCTTCCGGCCGGACAATCCGCTCGTTGCCGATATCAAGGTTCGCCAGGCGCTCCTGCATGCGACGAATAACAAGGAAATCGTCGATACGCTGTTTTCGGCAAATTATCCGCAGGCAAAATCGATCATCTCGTCGGCTGCGGCCGGCTACGCGGATCTGTCGTCAAAACTGATCTATGATCCGGCTCTTGCTGAAAAGCTCTTTGACGAGGCCGGCTGGAAGAAGGGCGCCGACGGCGTTCGCCAGAAGGATGGCAAGCCGCTTTCGCTTGCCGTTTACGAATCCCTGCCCCAGCCACAGAACAAGGCCGTATTGCAGCTGGTCGCGCAGCAATGGGCCAAGCTCGGCGTCAAGCTTCAGGTTCTTGCTGGCACCTCGGGAAATCTGGTGACCGACAATGTCGATCCGGCAAAGACGCCGCTGGTCGTCGCCGAAGTCGGCCGCGCCGATCCTGATGTCATCAAGAGCCAGTTCTATGCCAAGAACCGCGACGCCCTGCTGCAGAAGGGTGGCCTCAATCCAAAGGCAAGCTTCTCGGATGACAAGCTGAACGGCATCCTGGAAACCGTCGCCTCCGAGACCGATGGTAGCAGGCGACTGGCGGCGGCAAAGGCCGCGCAGGAATATCTGCTCGATCAGGCCTATGTCATCCCGTTCTTCGAGGAGCCACAGGTTTTTGCCGGCGCACCTTACGTGAAGGGAATTGCGTTCGAGGCCGTCGGACGTCCGTCCTTCTACAGCACCTGGCTTGCCGAACATTGAGGAAAAACGGGGCTGGCCCGGCGTGGTGCCGGGCCGTCCTTCCGCGAAGACATGGTAGTGGCATGGCAAGATACATATTATCGAGGTTCGGGCAGGCTTTGTTCGTCTTGTGGGCTGCCTTCACCGTTTCATTCGTATTGCTGCAGTCGCTGCCAGGCGACGCGGTGCTGATCAAATTCCAGAACCCGGATTACGGATTGAGCCCCGAGCAGCTTGCCGATATCAGGGCGGCTTATGGCGCCGACGGATCGTTCCTGCACCAATATGCCCATGCGGTCTGGAATTTTCTGACGGGGGATTTCGGCTATTCCCTGCAGGCAGGCGTTCCGGTGAGCTCGCTGCTTGCCACCAACCTGCCACCGTCCCTCCTGCTTGCAGCATCGGGGTTTATGGTGGCGACGCTTCTTGCCGTTCTGATCGCAATCGCCTGCAATCTTTCCGGTCTTGCCTGGCTGCGTGGCCTGATCCAATCCATTCCGTCGCTGTTCATATCGGTACCGACCTTCTGGCTCGGCATCATGCTCATTCAGATATTCTCTTTCCGGCTTCGCCTCGTGCCGGTCATCAATCCGGGTCCATGGGAGGGTCTTTTCCTGCCCATCCTGACGGTCGCAGTGCCGATTTCGGCGCCGCTCGCGCAGATATTGCTGAAGAACATAGACGAGGTCCTGACGAAGCCCTTCGTGCCCGTGGCACGGGCCAAGGGACTTTCTCATGCCAAAGTCTTGTGGCGGCATGTCGCCAAGAACACGCTGCTGCCGGTTTTAACCGTTGCCGGCTTGCTGTTCGGAGAGCTGATCGCCAGCGCGGTCATCACCGAAACGGTCTTCGGCCTCAATGGTATCGGCGGGCTGACGAAACAGGCTGTGGACAGCCAGGATGTCGCCGTTCTTCAGGCGATCGTCGTTATTGCCGCGACCGCGTTCGTCGTCATCAACCTCGTGGTCGATCTTCTCTATCCCGTGCTCGATCCACGTCTGAAGACCAAGCTGGGAGCCGCATGATGGCGACGATCGAAACCGCTCGACATCATGCAGACCTCGATGCGTCCGACCGGAAAGTCAGTGTATCGCCCGTGACGCTTGAGGCCGATTTTCACGAGAACGCCGGAGCTGGCGGGCGTTTTCCGCGCATGCAGCTTGGTCTCTTCCTTGCGTGCCTCATCCTGGCACTGGCTGTCCTTTGGGCACTCTTCCCAAGCCTCTTTACGATCTATGACCCTGTCCAGGGTCTGCCCGGGCAACATCTACGACCGCCCAGTGCCACCCATCTCCTGGGCACGGATTCGCTTGGGCGAGATCTCTATGCCCGCATCGTCCATGGTGCTATCCACTCGCTATCGGGCGCGCTCGCTGCCGTTGGCATCGCGCTTGTGGCCGGCACGACGCTCGGCGTGCTTGCCGGATCGTTCGGCGGCAGGATTGAGACGGTCATCATGAGGCTGGTCGATGTCATGCTGTCGATACCGGATCTTCTCTTGTCGCTCAGTATCATCGTGCTGCTCGGTTTCGGCACCGTCAACGCCGCGATCGCGGTCGGCTGCACGCTGATCGCCAAGTTTGCCCGATTGGTTCGCTCCGAAGTCGTGACGGTGCGCCGAAGCGAATATGTCGAGGCCGCCTTTGGAAGCGGCGGGACATTCCTCAAGGTCCTCTGGCGTCACATCCTGCCGAATTCACTGACCTCGGTGATCGCCTTTGCGGCACTTCAGGCCGGCTGGGCGATCCTGCAGCTCGCGACGCTCGGCTTTCTCGGCTATGGCGCCCCGCCACCGACACCGGAATGGGGCCTGCTGATTGCCGAAGGACGCAATTATATCGCAACCGCCTGGTGGCTGACGGCGGCGCCCGGTCTTGTCGTCGTCCTGGTGGTTATTTCCATCAATCGCATCAGCCGGGCAATCGGGGGCATCGGGAAATGACGGCTCCAATCATTGGAACGATTGCGGAAAAGGGTGCACCGATCCTCGATGTTGCGGGCCTTAGGGTTGCCTATCGCGACAAGAGCGTCCAGCGCACGGTTGTCCACGATATTGACTTTGAGGTTCGCGCCGGCGAAGTGGTCGCCCTCGTCGGCGAATCCGGTTCCGGCAAGAGTTCCACGGCACAGGCGCTGATCGGCCTTCTGCCCGAAGGTGGCCTTCTCCAGCAGGGAACCATCCGCCTGAACGGCCAGGATATTGCCGGTTGGCCACAAAAGCGGCTGGACGGCATTCGCGGCTCCATCATCAGCCTCGTACCGCAGGATCCGGGCAATTCGCTCAATCCGGTGAGGACGATCGGCGAACAGGTCGCCGAAATCCTGACGGTGCATGGCAGGGCCTTTGGAGCGGCTGCTCGCGTTCAGGCGATCGAATTGCTGGAACGCGTCGGCCTCAGCCAGCCTCAATTGCGTGCCAGGCAATATCCGCACGAGCTCTCCGGCGGCATGCGTCAGCGCGTGTTGATCGCCATTGCCATGGCGCTGAAACCTTCGCTGATCATCGCCGACGAACCCACCAGCGCCTTGGATGTCACGGTGCAGAGGCACATTCTTGATCTGATCGACGATCTGAGACGGGAATATGGCACGGCGGTTCTTCTGGTGACCCATGACCTCGGAGTCGCCGCCGATCGATCCGACAGGCTGATCGTCCTGCAGCACGGCCGCATCCAAGAGCAGGGACGCACGGCCGATATCCTCGCAAACCCGCAAAGCAACTATACGCGCCGTCTGCTTGCCGACGCGCCATCGTTGAATGCGCGGCCGAAGGCCTCGCCGGCACACCCGGTTGCATCCGTCGCGCCGGCCGACGACATCGTTGTCGTCGATAGACTGGTGCAGGATTTCGATGCCGGTGGTAGCGGCAGTTTCCGGGCGGTCGACGATGTATCCTTTCGTGTTCGCCGTGGCAGTACCCACGCAATCGTCGGTGAATCCGGCTCCGGCAAGACGACGACGATCAGGATCGTTTCCGCGTTTCAGAAGCCGACTTCGGGCCGGGTGCTGATCGACGGGCTCGACCTGTCTTCTTTGCGCGGCGAAACGTTGAGGCTGCTGCGCAAGAAGATCCAGCTCGTCTATCAAAATCCCTATGGTTCGCTCGATCCGCGCCAGACAATTACGGGGATCGTCGAGGAGCCGTTGCTGAATTTCGAACGCCTATCCCGGCGCGAGCGACTGGCGAAGGTAGCGGCCACGCTCGACAAGGTCAGGCTGCCAGCCGACATATTGCAACGTCGGCCGCATGCCCTCTCGGGAGGGCAGCGCCAGCGCGTCGCGATTGCGCGTGCCCTGGTGCTTGACCCGCAGATCCTGGTGCTCGACGAGGCGGTGTCCGCACTTGACGTAACGGTACAGGCGCAGATCCTTGCTCTCCTGGACGAGCTGCAGCGCGAGCTCGGGCTGACTTATCTGTTTGTCTCCCACGATCTCGCCGTCGTGCGACAGATCGCGGACACTGTCTCGGTGCTGAACGCCGGGCAGCTGGTCGAAACGGGTCGGGTCGAAGACGTCTTTTCCAATCCCAGCAGCCCGTACACGCGCGAGCTGATCGATGCGGTGCCAGGCAAGAAGTTTCCGCGGGCCACCGAGCCCAGCTTAATCAGCGCAGGATGATCCCATGAGTACGCCAACATCACCGAAGAGACTGGGCTTCTTCAGCCGGGTTCTGGACCAGGTGGATGCCGGAACCCGCTACAGGCTGGTTGCCGAGCAGATCGTCCATGCCGAAAAGCATGGCTTCGATACGGCCTGGGTGGCGCAGCATCACTTCAACGGAGACGAAGGTGGCTTGCCTGCGCCATTGGTGTTTCTCGCAGCCTTGGCCCCGCAGACCTCGCATATTCGTTTGGGGACGGGTGTCATTACGCTGCCGATGGAGAACGCGGTGCGGGTCGCCGAGGATACGGCCGTGCTCGACAAGCTGCTCGGCGGGCGGCTGGAGGTCGGCTTCGGTACGGGCGGCACCCCCCAAGCCTTCCTTCCCTTTGGTCTGGAAAGCAGCCAGCGCACGGAGGTCTACGGCAATCATCTTGCTCTGGTGCGCGATGCCTGGGCGGGTGGAGAGCTTACAGGCGGCAACCACCTCTATCCGGCAGCGCCGCATTTGCGCGACCATGTCTGGCAGGCGACATTTTCCGTTGGCGGCGGCATACGTGCCGGCCGCGATGGCGACGGGTTGATGTTGTCGCGCACGCAGCCTCGGCCGCCCGAGACGCCGAACGCCCAGCTGTGGGATCTGCAGGATCCCATTATCGATGCCTATCTGTCGGCATTGCCGGCAGGGCGTCAGCCACGAATATTGGGTTCACGCAGCCTCTTTGTCGCCGACAGCAGGAAAGAAGCCCTTCATTTTGCCGATATCGGCCTGAGGCGGATCATCGAGCACTTCAAGGCAACGGGTTTTGTGATCCCAGGCGAAACCACGGCTGATTTGATCAGAGCGTTTGATGTTCACGTTGGCACCCCTGACGACGTTATTGCATCGCTTCAGGCAGACACAGCATTGGCGCGGGTCACGGACCTGGTCTTTCAGGTGCATTCCGTCGATCCGCCGCATGAACATATCCTGCGCTCGCTGGAACTGACGGCTGCTCATGTCGCCCCAGCGCTTGGTTGGATACAACAGCGCCCCATCGGAAATGAACGCCGCTTGGCGGCACAAGTCCAATAGCTGCATCCGAAGAAAAGGCATAGACCATGACTTTGCAGATCAGAGACGTCATCGATTTCCTTGCAGGAATAGATCCTGGGTCCGATCTTGACAGCCTTCGGGCACAACGGCCTGAGACGCGCCTCAATGCTCAGAAGAGCTATGAAGCTCTTTTCGAGCCCGCGCATTGGGGAAGCGTGACCCCGGCGGAGCGCTTTGCTGTCGCCGCCTTTGTCGCCGGCCTTCACAAGGCACCGGAAATCGCGAATTTCTATTCTTCCAAGCTGCGGGATGAGGCACACGGCCCCGAGCTCGTTGCCGTCATCGGCGCGGAGCTGGAGGCCGGCGATACAACCGGACCTTACGGCCATTATCCGGCTGGCCCGCTTTCCCGCGAGGACCGGCCGGGCCTCGTCTATGAGGTTTCGGGCGAAAGCCGGAAACTTCTGGACCTGAAGCTCAGCGCAGCGCTCGAGCACAGCCATCTTCTGGTCTTCCGTCCGAGGGAGGCAAGCGCTGCGGCGCTGCAGAAGCTGCTGGACGCCGGCTGGACGACCACAGGCATTGTCACCTTGTCACAGATCACGGCATTTCTGGCGTTTCAGATCAGGGTGGTCGCCGGGTTGAGGGCGCTCGCGAAGAGCTCGGCCAATATCGGACAGGTCGCGCAAGCCTAGAGCGATTCGGCTTTTCGCTGAATCTTCGAACCGCTCTATCTCTTTGTTTTCACGCAATTCCGGACGGAAAACCGTTACGCATTTTTCCTGGGATTGCTCTAGTCGCACGAACAAGGAATCCTTTCATGACCGAAACCGTCATTCATCCCGAAATCGCAAACCGGCCAAATGTCTTTACCCAAGCCGAAATCGGCTGGACGCCCTGGCTGCAGCCAATTGACGAAGCCGATCTGACCGAGCGTCATTGGGCAGGCCTTGTGGACGCATCCCGCGCGAAGTCGCCGTACTTCATGTTGCTGGTGCGCGACCCCGACATCCTCCAGGCCCGTACCAAGACGGACAAGGATATCTTCTACAATGTCTCGGCGGGCCTTCCCCGCGCTGAGCGTGAACTGGCTGCCACGGCGGCATCGCGGGCGAATGGCTGTATTTTCTGCGCATCGGTCCATTCTCGCTTCGCCTCTCATCATTCCAAGCGAACGGATGACGTGCAGCGTCTGCTGGATGATGGGCTTCAGGCGGACCTTGGCAGCCGCTGGAATGCCGTCGTCGAGGTTTCAGCCGCGCTCACGGCGACGCCATCGCAATTCGGAGCCGAAGAGATCGTCAGGTTGCGCGAGGAGGGTCTAGACGATCTGGAGATAGCGGACGTGATCCATGGGGCTGCCTTCTTCAATTGGGCGAACCGGCTGATGCTTTCCTTGGGCGAGCCGACACCTGCGGTCTGAAGCCTCATATCGTGCGTGAATCCGGGTATTCATTGGCATTTGACGCGTCGCCTGGCAGTTATATTGGATTCTTGCTTACTCATGGCCTTGCCCTTTGCCGTCAGAAAAGTTGTCGGGAGCGGAGCGCAAGATAACTTACCCATAGCGAAAGCCTACCATGAGGCGCGTTCACTGGCTCTGCTGCAAGCATTTCGATGGGAGAGACCATGTGTTCTCCATTGCAATGCGCCCTGTGCCCCGAGGTTCCGACCGAGTAGGGCTAGGACTTCCGTCAGGGCGCTCGGTCCGATGCCGAAAGCGCGTTCAACGATATTCGGTCTCTGGGGCGTACTTCCGGACCTGGCGATTCATATGCAGGCTTTCGCCGAGTGGGTCACCTCCAGGCGAGAGACAAGTCAGGGCAGAAGTTCAACAGGCATTACTACCTAACTCTGAAGGCGTGATGCAGTCAGGCTGGCTTTAATCCGAGCTAAGGGCCACGGCCGGATGCAGGTGGGACGCCTTATGTGCTGGTAGCAGACCAAAGAGAAGCCCCGTCAGAAACGAGCAGGCAAGTGCGAGCACGATAGGACCTGGGGTAAAGCTCACCGGCAGTCCGCCGAGGTGGGCCAGAAGACCGATGCCGATCCCACAGGCAATGCCCATCACCCCGCCAACGATGGAAACGACCATCGTTTCGATGATGAACTGCCACAATATATCGCGTCGACGCGCGCCAGTCGCCATTCTTACGCCGATCTCTCTCGTGCGTTCGCTGACGCTGACAAGCATGATGTTCATGATCCCGATTCCGCCTACGAGCAGCGAGATCGCCGCGACGGATCCCAGGAAGAGTTTCATCATCGCGAAGGTATTGGCAAAGGTTTCCCGCACCGAAGACATATTGGTCACTTGCGTGTCCTGACGCTTGTGCCGTTCATCCAGCAGTTTCTGTATTGCCTGCTCGGTGGCTTCGAGTGCGGCGCTATCCCTTACCTGAACGGTGATGCTGCGAACGTTGTGCTCGCCGAAAAGTCTCACGCTGCCGGTTGTCAAAGGTACGAGGACAACGTCGTCCTGGTCGCTTATGCCTGTGCCCGCTCCCTTTTCCGTCATGATCCCGATCACCTGGAACGGGACCTGGTCAACCAGAACATATTGTCCGATCGGATTCTCGCCTTCCGTAAACAGCGCCTTGGCGACGGTCTGGCCAAGCGCCGCCACCGGCGCATAACTGTCGACGTCCTGCTGGTTCAGAAACTCTCCGCGTAGGACCTGCCAGGATTTCGCGGCCGTGAACTGGGGTACGATGCCGTTGGCGGTGGTACGATAGTCGATGCCGCCGCGACGGATTGTGACCGCCTTTTGCATTTCAGGCACCGCGAAGGCGACGTTTGGGATGGCAAGCATCGCATCAGCGTCGGCGGATACCAGCGTGGCGCTGGCATTGTCGATATTGCCACGGAAATTGGCCATATTCGGGTGTACGATCAGCAGGTTCGATCCCATCGCAGTGATGCGGTTCAGGATCGATTCCTGCACGCCGGTTCCGATCGCAAGCATAGCGACGACCGAGCAGACGCCGATTATGATGCCAAGCAACGTCAGGATGGTCCGAAAGAGATTGGCGCGGAGCGACCGCAGCGCCATTTTCACAGCTTCGCTCATGTCGGCGATCGCCGCCGATCCTTCTACCGCCGACAGCTGCGACAGCAGGGGGCGAACCACGCTCCCCTGTTTCTTTTGTCTCCGATCGCTGACGATCCGGCCGTCATGAATCTCGATCAGCCGGTCGGCCTGTTCGGCGATGGATCGCGAATGGGTGACGACGATGATCGTGTGGCCCTTGTCGTTCATGCTGCGCAGTAGCGCCATGACATCGTTGCCGCTTGCGCTGTCGAGCGCGCCGGTCGGCTCATCCGCCAGGATCACGCGGCCGCCATTCATCAGGGCGCGTGCGATCGACACACGCTGCTGTTGACCGCCCGAGAGCTGGCTTGGACGATGATCCAGCCGATCTCCGAGTTTCAGGGAATGCAGCAGCCTTTCGGCGCGCTCATGCCTCGCGCGAGCGGACATGCCGGAATAAATTGCCGGAACCTCGACATTCTCCCTTGCTGTCGCGGTCGCGATGAGATTGTAGCTTTGAAAGACAAAGCCGAAGGTTTTGCGGCGAAGGGCGGCCAGTGCGTCGCCGTGCAGCCGCGACACGGGCTCATCGTCGATCCTGTATTCACCCCCGGTAGGCTGATCCAGGCAGCCGAGAATGTTCATCAATGTCGACTTGCCGGAGCCGGACTGTCCGATGATCGCCACGAATTCCCCGGCGGCGATATCAAGGGAAACATCGTGCAGGACAGCGGTGGCAAGATCGCCGTTAATGTAGCTCTTGGAGACATTTCTCAGCGACAGCAGCGCGGGCATGGTCTCGACCTTAGAACAGCGGGCTGGAATGCGTATCGCTGGCTCGCTTCGTTTTGCCGTCGTCATTGACGACTACGGCCTCACCCTCGCGAAGCCCGTCCTTGATTTCGACATTCACGCGGTTGCGTATGCCGACGTCGACGTGACGCGTTTCGATGCTGCCATTTTGGTTTGCCACGAATACCTGCGCCTCTCCGGGCTTGCCGGCAACTGGATGGAGCGCGGAGGCAGGGATCAGCAAGACGCCGGCCGCAGCAGCCTTTACAAAAAAGACCTGCGCACTCATCGACATCATCAGTTCGCCGTTGCGGTTGGGCACATCGAAAAGAGCATAGTAGAGCACGACGTTATTGTCCGTGCTGGGCATAGGCTGAATCTGGCGAAGCGTTCCGGGAAACCGTTTGCCGCTCTCGCCGATCAATGTGAAGTAGGCCTGCATTCCGAGCTTGAGCTTGCCGATGTCGGCTTCGGAGACTTGCGCTTTCACGACCATCGTCGACAGGTCTGCAACGGTGACAATGGTGGGCGTAGTCTGGTTCGCATTGAGGGTCTGCCCCTGTTTTGCGGGATTGGCGACGATGGTGCCCGAGATGGGCGCATAGATTTTCGTGTAGCCGAGATCGACCTTGTCGCTGTCAAGCGTTGCTTGCTGCTTACGAATTTGTGCCTCGATCGCGTCAACGTCGGCCTGTGCCGTGGCAAGATCCGCAACGGCCTGGTCCAGCGACGATTGCGCCATGCTTCTGGCCGCGACCAATGTGTGCTGCCGATCAATATTGGTTTGTTTCAGGGCGAGCTGTGCCTTCTTTGCGATGCGCTGGGCCTCGAGCATCGCGAGTTCGGCCTCGTCGATTTCGAGCTTGTGCTCTATGGGCGCCGGGTCGATTTCGGCAATGAGCTGGTTTTGTGCGACCATGTCGCCAATTTGGACGTAAAGCGTCTTCAACTGACCAGAGACCTGCGCCCCGACATCAACCGATTTGACCGCCTCCAATTTACCGACAGCGGTTACGCCGTTATCGATATCGCCGCGAATGACAGGTTGTGTCGCCTTCGCACTCGCGGCCGGCCCAGCGGAATATTGGTTCCAAAACCAATAGCCCGTGCCTGCGACAGCAAGCAGGGTGATCAACCACAACCAGCTACGGTTGCGTTTCCTGCTGGTCTTAACAGCGGGTATCGCATTCAGCGGGTAACGAGTCTCAGGCGAGAGGCCGCTTTGTTCGTCGCGGAGAGGGCTGTTTTTCGGAAGTGACATATCGCAGGAAACACTTGGAGAAAAGGATTGGCACAAGCCTTGCTCAAGGAATGGTCCGGATGTCCATCCTTGCCGTTCGTCCCCTCAGCTTAGCCGGAGTCGATCGGGCGACGGCCCGGATGCAACGAAATGGCGGACAAGGCATTTGCCGCATTCTGCTCTCCAGGGATCGGTCGCAGTCGTGAGAGAGCGCCCCGATCGGGCGCTCTTTCGAAGTCCTTGTTCAGTTGATCCAGCCCTGGCCCGAGAAGCCGCAGGCGAATTCTTCGATCAAGCTGCGCCAGTACCATGCATCGGAGCAGGAATCCACCAGCGCCACTTGTACCGGCTCAGCGGACATGCGGGCTGCGGAAAGCTGCAATACGCCTTTCTGCGAGGGTACGGCAACGCCGGTCAGGCTGTTGTCGGCCGCATGCGGAATGCTGGCGATTGCCATGGCGGGCAGAGACGCAGATGCGAGTGCACAGCCCAAAACGATCGTGATGATTTTCTTACGCAAAGGAGGATCCTCCGTGTTGATGAAACAGCCGCTGATAGCAGCTAGCTATTGAATGTCGATGGGATGTGGAGCGGGGGCTTGCAATCTGCACTGATGTGCACTCTTTGTGGACCAACTTGCACCAATCGATGATCGGATCCTTCCTTCTGGTCAGATGGCCCTCGCACGGGCGAGACTTCTTCTGGTCGAAGCGGACGATGTGATTTCCCTTTCGTATCCCGTGACCTCTTGCCGAGCACCGCCGAACGGCGGCACGGACATACCTTGTCGAGCGGATCAGCCAGCCTGTTCAAGGACCAATTGATCTCGATCTACCGAAACCTTTCGAGCCTGATGCCGCATGAGGTTCTCCATATCGTTCAATCGACGATGCAACTCGTAACCTTTCGCGTGGCGCGTGTTTCGAAGGTCAACTGAAAACATCTCACAAGCCACTCACAAGATTTTTATAAATTAGGTCAACCTAAATTTATGAGGGCTATTTTCTTCCCGTCGCCCATACCTATCTCGCACTTGCGAAATGATCGCGCATTCCAACCCGCCGGGCATGGGTACGCCCCCTGCCTGCCGTCCGGCCCATCACAAGGACTCGACAATGGGTGATTTGCTCAAGGGTATCTCCAGCTTTCGCGGTGCCGTCTTTCCTAACCATCAGGCACTTTATCGTAAGCTGGCGGAGGAGGGGCAGCAGCCGCAAGCGCTGATGATTTCCTGCGCCGACAGCCGGGTCATGCCCGAAACGATCACGCAATCTGGTCCCGGCGAACTCTTCGTCTGCCGCAATGCCGGAAATATCGTTCCCCCGTTTTCCACGGCGAACGGCGGCGTATCGTCGGCCATCGAATATGCCGTCGTCGCGCTCGGTGTTCGGGATGTCATCGTCTGCGGGCATTCCGATTGCGGTGCGATGAAGGGACTTTGCCATCCAGATCTTTTGAAACCGATGCCGAATGTCGCCGCCTGGCTGAAACATAGCCATGCCGCCCATTCGATTGTTTGCGAGGCCTACCCCTCAGACCTATCCGAGCGTCAAAGAATACGCGCCATCGCGATGGAAAACGTCGTCGTCCAGCTCGATCACCTGCGCACGCATCCTTCCGTGGCGGCCAAGCTGGCGACCAACGACATTACTCTGCATGGCTGGTTCTTCGATATTCAGACGGGGGAGGTGCTCGTCTATGACGGTGCCGCGGCTCGTTTCACGGAAATCCATGAAGACAGGCCCTTGCCTGTCGGGGTCACCGGTCGTGGTCGTCCGCATGTGATCCCGCAAGCTGGGGAGTAGGCCGATGATTTCCAGCTCCGTTCTTTCGCGCGACTTCGCGTCGTCGCTCGTCGTGTTTCTGGTCGCCATACCGCTTTGCCTGGGGATTGCGGTGGCGTCGGGAGTTCCCGTGGCCATGGGCCTTATCTCCGGTATTGTCGGCGGCATCGTCGTTGGCCTTCTGGCCGGTTCTCCGCTTCAGGTCTCGGGTCCGGCGGCGGGCCTTGCCGTGATTGTATTCGGCTTCGTCGAGCAATATGGGATCGCGATGCTTGGGCCGGTCCTGATTGTCGCAGGATTTCTGCAGGTCCTTGCGGGGTTCTTGCGGATTGGCTCGTGGTTCCGGGCAATATCCCCTGCGGTCGTTCATGGCATGCTTGCAGGCATTGGCATCCTCATCATCCTTGGCCAGATCCATGTGCTGATGGGGGCAAGACCGGCCGCCGGCGGTATAGAGAACGTCACAGCCATGGAACAGACCTTTGCCCGTGTATGGGGTGCTGGGCTGACGCGGGAATCGGTTGCCCTTCTCGTGGGGTTGATTTCGCTGCTTGCCATGATTGCCTGGGAGAAGTTCAGGCCGAAGTCTCTGTTGCTGGTGCCTGGTGCTCTGGTGGGGGTCGCAGCCGGTACGATCTTGACAGTTGCGATGCAGCTGCCGATCGCAAGAGTGGAGGTGCCGTCGTCTCTCGTCGAAAGCATTTCGCTGCCGACGCTTGCAAACTTCTCCAGGATGGTCGAACCCGGCATCATTATGACGATACTGGTCATCGCGGTGATCGCCAGTGCGGAAACGCTGCTGTCGTCCGCCGCTGTTGATCGCATGCACGATGGCGTGCGGACCCGCTTCAACAAGGAACTGTTTGCCCAAGGCATCGGCAACGGGCTTTGCGGCCTGCTGGGTGCTCTACCGATCACGGGTGTCATCGTCAGATCGTCCGCCAATATTCAGGCCGGCGCACGCACCCGGGTGTCAGCCGTTCTACATGGTGTTTGGATCCTTGGGCTGGTGGCATTCTTACCGCAGTTGCTCGCAATGGTGCCGCTAACGGCGCTTGCCGCAGTGCTGCTCGTGACTGGATGGCGGCTGATCAGTCTCCATCACGTCCGGCACCTCTTCGACCATCACGGCTGGGTGCCCGTCGGAATCTGGACCGCGACGGTGGCGATGGTGGTGCTTCAGGATCTGCTTGTCGGCGTGGCGCTCGGCCTTGCGCTGTCCATACTGGAAATCCTTCCATATCTGCGTCGCAAACTTGCCATCGACAGGTTGGAAGATGGGGAAACCATCCATCTCGATCTCGTCGGCGTGGCGACATGCAAGGACGTTCCCACCCTGCTCAACATGCTGGAAACGCTTCCCGAGGGCCGTAAGATCAGGATCGCAGGCGCTCGCCTGCACTATCTGGATCATACGAGTGCCGAAACCCTGCGCGAATGGCTGAAACGACAGAAGAAATCAGGGCGCCGCGTGGAAATTGAGCATCCGCCAGCGGGACGTCATCGACGGCTGAGGCCGATCTTTGAACGTCTGTCGGAGGAAGTCGCCTGATTGGCGGATAACGTGTCAGGTATCTTGCGACGATGCCCTTGCCTCGCTCGTCGGGGCAAGGCGAGCAGAAGGAAGCGGAGAGTGAAGTCTCACGTTCGTTTCCATTGCTGTGGCCGTACGAGATGCCGCACTGCGATCATGCCTTGTTGGCATTCAATCTCTGTAGTTCCAGAAATAGAAAGCGCGTCTCAAGCAGATTGACGATACGCAAGACTGTTTCGACGGCGTCGAGCGGCTTTACGAGGAAGTCCTTGGCGCCCAACGAGAGCGCCCGCCTGCGGGTCTCGGTCGAAACATCCGCCGTAAGCACGATGACCGGTATGAAGGTTTGCGGGCCGGCGATGCGAGAGAAGGCTTCCAATAATTGGAAGCCGTCGACATGCGGCATCATGAGGTCCAGGAGAACGATGTCGGGCTGCAGGCTTCGAAACAGATCCCGTGCGTGGCGAGGATCGGATATGGAGCTGATCTTGCCAAAGCCTTCGCGCTGCAAGAGGCGTGTCAGCAGGGCGATGTTGGCCGGTTCGTCATCGATGATCAGTATCTTCGCCTCAGTGGGGATGTCGATCGTCGTGCTCATTTGCATGCAAGGTCTTCCATTGTCCGTATGAGAAGGTGCAGGTCTAGGGGCTTGGTCAGATAG
The DNA here is from genome assembly GCF_900094555.1 of Martinezella hainanensis. Classification (GTDB taxonomy): domain Bacteria; phylum Pseudomonadota; class Alphaproteobacteria; order Rhizobiales; family Rhizobiaceae; genus Rhizobium; species Rhizobium hainanense. The sequence continues at coordinate 391,591 of NZ_FMAC01000006.1, read as the reverse complement.
CCTGCAGCCCGAGCTGCCATGGCCTTCTGGCGGCTCGTATCCGTGGCATCCGCGCTGATGATGATAACGGGGATTGCCTGCGTCCGTTGATCATTTTGCAATCGCTTAAGAACATCAAGGCCGCTGATGTCAGGAAGGTCGAGATCGAGAAGTATCAGATCGGGCCGATGCTGGACGGCAAGAGCAATGCCCAATTCTCCGAGCATCGCCGGTATGACGCTGCATCCGAAGCTCCGCGCCATGACATTCTCGATCAGGTCAAGGCTTTGAGAGTTATCCTCAATGCACAGGACCCTGGCAATTCCAACCCCTTTTGCATCCGTTGCCGTCATCTGCATCGGTTGGGTGTGCGCCATGTACTCATTACTCCCACCAGCAGGCAGATGGAGGGAAAAGATACTCCCCTGACCCGAGGTCCGTAACAGCTCCAGCTCGCCACCCATTGCCGCCATCAGATGTTTGGACAAGGCGAGCCCCAATCCTGTGCCACTTGTTGCATTGCGATCTTTGCCGAGACGTTCGAAGGGCTGGAACAGACGCTTCATTTCGTCGGGAGAAATACCGCTTCCGGTATCACCGATATCGACCGCAAGCCGGCCGGACCGATCCCTTCGTGCAGCAACGATGACCTTGCCGCCAGCGTGATTGAACTTGATGGCGTTGGATAGAAGATTGAGGAGCACTTGCAGCAGCCGTCTCCGATCTGCATGCGTGTACGTCCCCACAAGCTGCGCATCGTCGAGATGCAGGCTGATGCTGCGTTCCTCCGCCAGCGGGCGGGCTAGCGCCAATGCTTCCTGCAAGGCTTCGGCCGCATCGATCGGCTCCAATACCAGATCCATCCGCCCGGCTTCGATCCTGGCGATATCGAGAACTTCATCGATCAGGCTCAACAGGTGCCGGCCGGCAGTCAGGATCTGCTTGACGGACGATTGGGTATCGGGATCGTGAAGGTCCATCTCGAGGATCTGGCCAAAACCCAGGATCGAGTTAAGAGGCGTGCGCAGCTCATGGCTCATGCGCGACAGAAATTCGCTTTTGGCCTGGCTTGCGCGCTCGGCCTCCCGCCGTGCCGAAAGCAGCGCTTCCTCCGCATTCTTTCGATCCGTCATGTCGCGGGTGATCTTGGAAAAGCCGCGCGACTTGCCTTGCTCGTCCCGAAGGGCGGTCACGACCACATTGGCCCAGAAGCGTGAGCCATCCTTGCGAATGCGCCAGCCTTCGTCCTCGACCCTGCCGTGGTCCTTGGCTTGCGAGAGCTCTTGCTGAGGATGGGTCCTGCGCGTTTCCTCGGGATAGAAGACCGAGAAATGCGTACCGATGACCTCGTCCGCCTCATAGCCGGTGATGCGTTCCGCTCCGCTGTTCCAGCTAACGACACGGCCAGCGTCATCAAGGCCGAAAATACCGTAATCATGCACGCCGTCGACGAGGAGGCGGAAACGTTCCTCGCTTTCACGCAATTGACCTTCACGAGCCTTGAGCAGGCGCGCCGAATCTTCGAGTGCGGCCGCGAGCTCGCCGAGCTCATCGCGTGCCGTCGGGATGCGCTCAAGTTCCTGGCCGCCTGCAAGTTTGTGGGCGGCCTCTTTGAGCACCCCGACGCGTCGAACGATGCCGTTGGACATCAGCATGATGGCCGTAATGCCGCCTAGAAGTCCGAAGAGGGCGCCGAACAAGGTAATCCACTGCGAGCGGTCCCGGATGGCGTCGGCCTCGCCCGTGCGCACCGCCAGAAGCACGTCTTCCCGCTCGCGCATCTCGTCGATCTTCGTTCGAAGCGTATCGAGCAGCACCTTGTTTTCTACAAGGGTTTTGCGAATGTCCTCCGTTGATGGCTGTCCAGCCTTGCCGGCTGTGTCACGGAGCGCGCTGAGACCCTTCAGCTTTTGAGTCACCAGCGGCTCCATCGCATCGAGCCGGGCAAGCTGCTCGCCATCCCTGATCCTCGGCCGCATGGATGCAAAGACGCCGGGAAGCTCCGAGCGCGCCTTGTCGAACGGCGCAAGAAATGTCTCGTTGCCGGTGAGCAGATAGCCGCGCACGCCGGAAGCCGCCTCGGCCAGAAGGGCGTGCAGCTCGAGAATATCGGATTGGATAGCGAGGGTAACCCGGACGTAATTTTCCGCTTTGCGGCTTTCGCGGTCCGCGAAAAAGACCGAAGTCAGTGCGATGAGAAAGCAGATCAACGGCACGGCAATGACGATCAAGCCCTTGAAGGCGAGGGGTTGATCGAGAAAGCGCCTCGAAAGCGAGGTAAAGAGACGCCGGTGGATCATAGGCGCTCCCGATCGACCAGCCCGGCTCTCACGGCAACGACGGCTGCTTGCGTTCGATCGGTGACGCGAAGCTTATAGAGAATGCGCTCGACATGTACTTTGACCGTGCCCGGCGAAATCGCCAACGCCTTGGCAATTTCCTTGTTGGTTTCACCGGTCGTCAGACGCTCAAGGATCTCCCGCTCGCGCACGGTCAATTTCTCGATCGCACCTTCGTCCGTCGCCCCAGGTGAAACGCGGCGCAACAGGCGGCGCATCAGCTCGATATTGAAAAAGGACTGCCCGGCGGCGACATTGCGGATCATCTGCAGCAGTTCGTCGCGCCTGATATCTTTGAGCGCATAGCCGCTTGCTCCGGCTTTGATGGCGGCTTCCAGATAGTCGACGCTGTCATGCATGGTCAGCATGATGATGCGGGTGTCGGGCGATTTGACGCGTATCTCGGCAGCCGCCTCCAGCCCATCCATGCCGGCCATGCGTATATCGAGCAGGGCGATATCCGGCCGGATGACGTCGCAAAGCGAGACGGCCGTTTGGCCATCGGCGGCTTCGGCGATGACCTCAAGATCATCAGCCGTTGTCAGGATGGCCTTAAGGCCGGAGCGGGCAAGATCGTGATCGTCTGCGATCAATATTCGATGGCGCTTCAAGAGAGCTCTTTCATGGGGTTGGGAATGGGGGCTTGCGCGACGACGACAGTCCCCGTGCCAGGCGTTGAATGGATAGTCAGTGAGCCGCCGATCAACGCCATTCGTTCGCGCATGGCGGACAGGCCAACACCCCCTCCTTCCTGATCGTTGAAGGCGGGAGCAACGGCAATACCACGACCATTGTCGGTTACGGTGAGGCAAACAGACTGCGGACTTTCCAACGCGATCCGCAAATCGATCCTGCTGCATCCGGAGTGTTTGGTGGCATTGGCCAGTGCCTCCTGAGCGACCCTGTAAAACGTAACCTCCAGCGGACCGGGCAATCGCCGGCCGTTCAGGTCCGACCGAAACTGAACATCCATATTGGCAATGCTGTCGAGCCGTGCCCGCAGCGCCGCCTCGAGCCCGAGATCGTCGAGCTCGGCGGGGCGAAGTGCTGCAATCGCACCTCTCACATCCAGAATGGACGATCGAGCGATTTCGATGCCGCTTTCGATCGCCCGTCTTGCCGTGTCCGCATCATCCATTGCAACGCCGGCTGCTTCCAGGTGAAAAAGCAGGCTGACAAGCGACTGGGCGACGCCATCGTGCAGGTCATAGGCGATCCGGCGGCGTTCCTGTTCCTGTGCGCCGATCATGGCCTCCACCAGGCGGGCCAGTTCACGCTCCCGTGCCTGAAGATTAATCGTCAGTTGCTCGCGGACGGCGTGCTGACGCTCGGCCGCCAAGGAACCGGCAAGCTGATCCGTGACGATCTGGATCGTCTTGCGATCGTCCTCGTGAATGGGAAAAGCGGACCGCGACAAGGCCAGTTCCAACTGTTCTATGCCCATCCATGCCGCGCCGATGAATCGCATCTCGACGGTATCGGCAGTTGGTGGGCTTGACCCTGCACCGTATTGCCAATTTTCCCCGGTCTGCGAATGGATCGAAGCCCTGTTCGCACCGGCAAAGCCCGCAATCGCGGAGAGGATCTCGTGCACGATCGTCTGCCATGGCGAACGGTCGAGCATGGAGCGGACGTCGACGATGAGCCTCAGGCGGGCAGCTTTGGCTTCGGCATCTCTGTAAAGCCGCCGCAATTCGCGAATGGGGGATGCCATTGCACCCTCGTTTGCCTCTTCCATCTGCTTGCCGATCCTTCGAACGTCCTGATAGCCCTAGATAGTATGCCTATCCGTCACAGTGCATAGGCCATTCGGCATATTCGATTGGCGCCATCCAGCAGACGCGACACGGGAGGCGGCAGACCATCTCTTGGAAGCCGGCGCAAGTGCTGCCGGAAGACAAGACCCAAGATGGAGACTGAAATGATAAGACACATGCTTGCCGCTTCCGTGATCGCTCTGATGGCGACCCCGGTTCTCGCAAGCGAATGCGCGCCGATCACCAAGCCCCAGGTGGAGCAGCTGTTCGACCGCTGGAATGCTTCGCTCGCAACGCTCAACCCCGACAAGGTGATCGAGAACTATGCCCCGGACGCGGTGTTGCTGCCAACCGTTTCGAACAAGCCGCGCCTGACTCAGGAGGAGCGAAGGGACTACTTCGTCGAATTCCTGAAAAAGCATCCGCAGGGCGAGATCGATAGCCGCACGATCAAGATCGGCTGCAACAAGGCGACCGACACCGGAACCTACACCTTCACCTTGAAGGACGGCTCCAAGGTGCCCGCACGTTACACCTTCACCTACGAGTTCAAGGACGGCAAGTGGCTGATCTCGACGCACCATTCGTCTGCCATGCCGGAAAAGCACGCAAGCTGATTAGCCACGAGGGAAGCGCCGGATTGTCCGGCGCTTCCTGTGCAGGCATAAGTTGTTAATCTCGCAAGCACGTTAAAGTCGTTGCCTGTTCCCGGTGACCGCTACATCTGTCCGAGTTCGTGGCTAACGGCGTTCCGTGAAATCCAAAATTCAATTGCAGATGCATTGGCAGCGGGAAGCCGGAATTGAATTGATTTGCCCCCGGACGAGGGAATCTGGTTCGAGATTGCGGAATATCAATTGTTACAGAGGTTTACGCAGTTTCGAGAATGGGGGCGATGGTTCGGCACCTTTCAAGAGCTTCCGGTTCGGGGTACTCTTCCTCGACAATTGCGTCTTGTGGAATAACCTATGCCGATGGCACCGGTTCTGGCGATCAGACCTTGGCGAACGAGGTTCATTGCCTTGGACAGAAGTCGCATATCGTGTTTCCTCTTAGATAGCCGAGCTGTGGGAAAGAACGAAATGGCGCCAGCCACCGAATTCGGTGATGTCTCGTGCGCCTACGACCGCATGGGCCTCGCATAAGAATCCGGTGATGCAATCGCCATCATCGAGCATGATCTTGCCAACGCCCAGCGGTGCCGGAATTTTTTGGACGAAACGTGCAAACGCCTCGGCTGGCAAAGCCCAAACCTCGACTTCCACGCCGGCGCCGGAAAAATGTGGTTCTCGGACCAGCCCAGGCTTGGGCGGCACGGTGTCTGGGAGTGCGAACAGGCGATAGCTGTTGTCAGTTCGGCAGGTCTTTAGTTTATATCCTCCAACACGGGTTAGTTCATGATTGAGCGGCATATCGGTCAGATGTGCGCCGACGACGACGATTGGGAGCATATCGTCCGGGACGGGCTCGACGCGGCTTGCCTCGGGCAGGGTGGCGGTACGGTCCTTGCCCATTCCGTCGCCGAGTGTCCGATGCATGGCATCGGCAAAGGGTGCGAGCGCATCATCGGTGAAGGCAGGTCCGACGAACATCACACCGGCGGGCAGATGCCCCTTGGCATCGAAGCCCGCGGGAACGGCGATTGCCGCGCAATCAAGCAGATTGGCGAAATTGGTATAGCGGCCGAAATGGCTGTTCCTGACGATCGGATCGGCCTGCATCTCCTCGACCGTATAGGTCGTGGGCGATGTCGGCAGCATCAGGAAGTCGACCTTCTGCCATTCCGCTTTCGTCTTTTGCCGCAATGCCTCCAGCCGGTACTTGCCTTCGAAGGCGGCGACCGCGTCATAGCCTCTTGCCCCTTCGATGATGGTTCTGACCGTCGGATCGAAATCGCCGGCGTTGGTGGCGAGGAAATCCTTGACCGCCGCCAGGCGCTCGGCGACCCAGGGGCCGCTGTAGAGAAGTTCGGCTGCTTGTCGGAAAGGGGCGTAGTCGAAGGGCACGATCTCCGCGCCGAGCGATCTCGCCCTGTCGATAGCCGCATCGTAGAGGGCCTCGACTTGGCCGTTGCCGTAGAACTCGCGCTCAGTGCTTTCGAGCACGCCGACGCGCGGACGCGCCGACGGGAGGGCCGCCGGTGTTGCTTCCCGCGAGAAGGGATCGCGCCCGTCATAGCCTTCCATGATCCGGCGAATGGCGATGCCATCACCGACGGTCGCGGCGAAAACCGTGACGACGTCGACGCTGCGGCAGGCCGGCACCACGCCGACATTGGGAACGAGCCCCGGTGTCGGCTTGATGCCGACGAGATTGTTGAAGGCAGCCGGTACCCGGCCGGAGCCCGCCGTATCGGTCCCGAGCGAGAAACTGGCAAGACCAGCGGCCACGGCGACCGCCGAGCCGGAACTGGAGCCGCCGGAGACATAGGCGCGGTCGAAAACCGAGCGAGGCGCGCCATGGGGCGAACGCGTGCCGTTGAGGCCGGTTGCGAACTGGTCGAGATTGGTCTTGCCGATGACGATGGCGCCGGCTGCCCTGAGGCGCGCGATCACCGTCGCATCCACCTCGGGATGATAGGCAAAGGCCGGGCAGGCCGCTGTCGTCGGCAGGCCGGCAACGTCGATATTGTCCTTGACCGCAAAGGGTATGCCCCAGAGGGGCAGGCTGTTGGGTTCGGGTGCCTTCGCCAGCAAGTCCCGGGCTGCCTGTCGCAGGGCCTCTGGAGATGTCAGGGTGATGAATACAGCCGGATCGTCGGATGCCTTGCATCGTTCGATAATCTCCTCCATCAGGTCGAGCGGCGAGAGACCTGCTTTATAGGCGTTTCGCACCGAGGCGAGATCGAGAATGGTGGGCAGCATCAGATTTCCTCCAGAATGACGAGCACGTCGCCGGCCTTGACGTTGCGCCCCGGTGCGGCGCGCAGATCGCGGACGCGGCCCGCGGCATGGGCAGTGACGTTGATTTCCATTTTCATCGACTCGATGATGGCCAAAGTATCGCCGGCTGCAACCGGCTGGCCTTCCTCGACGAGTATTTTCCAGACATTGCCGGGGACCGCGCTTTCGATGCCGAAGCAGCCTTCCGGCACATCTCCGGCAAGAGCGGGACCTGATCCCTCGTCAACCGAGAAGCTGTCGAGCCCCAGCTCCTTCCAGCGCCGTCGTTCTTCCTCGAAGGCGCTTTGCTGCCTCGACTTGAAGGTATGGATCGCCGCCGCCTCGCGTGTGAGGCTGGCCTCGTAGGCGGCATAGGAGAATTCCGTCTCCTCGATCCTGATCGGATAGCCACCATGCGGGAAGGCCGCACGCGCTTCATTCAGCTCCTCGTGGCTGACGGGGAAGAAGCGGATCTGGTCGAAGAAGTTGAGAAGCCACGGCTTATTCCTGGCGAAGGCCGGCGTCTGCCGCCAGCTGTTCCACACCTGGATCGTCCGGCCAAAAAGCTGGTAGCCGCCGGGTCCTTCCATGCCGTAGATGCACATATAGGCGCCGCCGATGCCGACGGCGTTTTCCGGTGTCCAGGTGCGTGCAGGATTGTATTTCGTCGTCACCAGCCGGTGCCGCGGATCGATCGGCGTTGCAACGGGTGCACCGAGATAGACATCGCCAAGGCCGAGCACCAGATAGCTGGCGTCAAAGACGATGTCGCGTACCGCCTGCTCGTCGGGTAGGCCGTTGATGCGGCGGATGAACTCGATGTTGGAAGGGCACCATGGCGCATTCGGGCGCACGAGCTCCTGATATTTGCGCATGGCAAGCTCGGCCTGCGGATCGTTCCAGGAGAGCGGCAGATGCACGATCCGGCTTGGGACCTTCACCTGATCCGCCGTCGGCAGGTCCGCCTCGATCTCGCTCAGGAGGCCAAGGAGGCGTTTGCGCGTCAGTGTCGTCCCGTCATAGTGGATTTGCAGCGAGCGGATGCCTGGCGTCAAATCTATGATGCCGGGCAGGCGTGCGTCGACGATCGCCTGCATCAGCAGATGCACGCGCAGACGAAGCGCGATGTCGAGCGCCATCGGCCCGTATTCGATGAGCAGGTTGTCATCGCCCTGCCGGCGATAGACGACAGGCACCGGTCCGTCCCGGCTCTCGCCGACGATCGCCGTTCCGGTCTCTTCGGGCGCGCGGCGAACCGTCGGGCCGGCGATGGCGTCCTCGCGGCGTGCCACCGGGTGAAAGCGGATTTTGTCGCCCGGCTTGAACTGGCCCATCTTCCATTGTTCGTCGCGCGCAATGACGGCTGGGCAGACGAAACCGCCGAGGCTCGGTCCGTCGGGACCCAGAATGATCGGCATGTCGCCCGTGAAATCGATCGCGCCGATCGCATAGGCATTGTCGTGAAGGTTGGAGGGGTGAAGGCCGGCCTCGCCGCCGTCGCTGCGTGCCCATTTGGGTGTAGGCCCGATCAGGCGCACACCGGTGCGGGCGCTGTTGAAATGCACCTCATAATCCGTCGAAAACAGGGTCTCGATATCGTCGTCCAGAAAGAAGTCCGGCGCGCCATGCGGCCCGTAGACGACGCCGACCTCCCAGCTCCGGGTGAGGGCTGCGGGCATCGCCGCTGGTTTGATATGAAGTTGGGGGGTGCGCGCCAGCCGCAGCACATGCCCGGTCTGGAGCGTGCCGGTGGCGTGGCCTCCGAACTGGCCGAGGCCGAAGGTTGCCCTCGAGCCGAGCATGAGCGGCGCGGCAAAGCCGCCCGCTACCGCGAGATAGGAGCGTTGGCCCGGGCCGTCTATGGCGCCAATGGCAAGCGTCTGCCCTGCCTTGGCGATGACGGCCTCATCATGAGGTAATGGAACGCCATCGAGGGTCATCGGCATGCGAGCGCCCGCAAGCGCGATCGTCACATCGGAGAAGATCTTGAGCACCGGCCCCGAGACGGTCAGCTCCAGGGCCGCGGTCTCGTCGGCGTTGCCGACCAGTCTGTTTGCGTGGCGGAACGAGCGCTCGTCCATCGGGCCGCTCGGCGGCACGCCGACATGCCAGAGCCCCAGCCTGCCGGGGAGTTCCTGGATGCTCGACTGCGCGCCGGGCGCCACCACCTCGATCACATCGGGCACGAAGGGAAAATCCTTGAGCGCCGTCGTCGCCACTTTGCCGCTGGCGAGCAGATCCGATCCGGCGATCGCCTTCAGATAGTCGAGATTGGTTTCGATGCCGCAGATGGAGCTTTGCGAAAGTGCGGTTTTGAGTTTCTCGATCGCCGCCGGCCGGTCCTCGGCAGCGACGATCACCTTGGCGAGCATCGGGTCGTAGAAGGGCGTGACTTCCGTGCCCGTCTCGATCCAGCCGTCGACGCGCGTGTCTTGCGGGAAGGTCACTTCGGTCAAAAGGCCGGCGCTCGGCCGGAAGCCCGCATGCGGCATTTCGGCATAGATGCGCGCCTCGATCGCCGCACCCTTCGGAACAAGCCGGTCATTGCCTGATATCACCTCTTCGCCGGCGGCCTGGCGGATCATCCATTCGACGAGATCGATGCCGTAGACGGCCTCGGTGACCGGATGCTCGACCTGAAGCCTCGTATTGACCTCGAGAAAGTAGAATTCCTCGCGTGCCGGATCATAGATGAATTCGACCGTGCCGGCCGAGCGATAGTGCGCGGAGGTGCCGAGCGCGACCGCCGCACCATGCAGGCGTTCGCGCACGGAGGGCGAGAGGCCTGGCGCGGGTGTTTCCTCGATCACTTTCTGGTTCCGGCGCTGCAGCGAGCAGTCGCGCTCGCCAAGCGCGATCACGCGGCCCTTGCCGTCGCCGAAGATCTGCACCTCGACGTGCCGGGCATTGGAAACGAAGCGTTCCAGATAGACACGGGCGTCGCCGAAGCTCGCCCTGGCGGTGCGCTGCACGCTGTCGAAGGCAGCCTTCAGGCTGCCGGCATCGTCGCAGAGCTGCATGCCGATACCGCCGCCGCCGGCCGTCGATTTCAGCATGACCGGATAGCCGATCTCCGCAGCGGCCGCGAGGGCCGCCTCGCTGGTTTCGACGAGGCCGCTGCCGGGAAGCAGCGGAACCCCGCTGCTACGCGCCAGTTCTCGCGCCGTGTGCTTCAGCCCGAAGGCGGCGATATTGTCGGGCGTCGGCCCGATGAAGGCGATGCCTTCCCCTGCCAGTCGTTCGGCAAAACCGATGTTTTCCGAAAGGAAGCCGTAGCCGGGATGTACGGCCTCGGCGCCCGTTGCCTTGCAGGCGGCAATGACGGCATCGATATCGAGGTAGCTTTCGAGAGCCGGCGCCGGGCCGAGCCTGACGGCTTCGTCGGCGATCAGGGAGGCCTTGGAGAAGCGGTCCGCATCGGAGTAAACCGCGACCGAGGCAATGCCCATGCGTCGCAGGGTCCCGATGATCCGCACCGCGATCTCGCCGCGATTGGCGATCAATATTTTCTTGAACATCTCAAGCCTCGCCGTCCCATACGAGTACGCGGATCGGCGTCGGGTCGAAGCCGTTGCAGGGATTGTTGATCTGCGGGCAATTCGAGATGACCAGGAGCACGTCCATCTCGGCCCTCAGTTCGACATAGTCGCCGGGAGCGGAGATGCCATCGACGATCGTCATTTCGCCTGTGGGTTCGATCGGCACGTTCATGAAGAAATTGATGTTGGGTACGACGTCGCGCTTGCCCATCCCGTGCCTGGAGACTTCGAGCACGAAATTGTCGCGGCAGGCGTGAAGATATTTCGTGCCATGGCCGAAGCGCACGGTGTTGCTTTCGCAGGAGCAGGCGCCGGCCGAGGTGTCATGACGGCCGCAGCTGTCGGCGGTCATGGTCAGCATGACGCGCCCCTCGTTGGAGATGATGCAAGTGCCCGTGGTGATGTAGGCGGCACCCTGTTCGCGCATCGTGTCCTGGTTGGAATAGCGCTCGGAATAATCCCCGGCATTGTAGAACAGCGTGTCGATCGCCTGCTGGCCGTAGCTATCCTCGATGCGCAGCGTCTGGCCTTTGCGCACGATGGTCGAAAACGGCGCCTCGGCGGCGATGAAATGATCCTGCACCGCCTTGTCGAGTGTGCGGGAAGGCGCGGTCTGGATGAAATCGCTCATGATCTTCTCCCGGCTCAAAGATTGGCGAAGGCGTTGTTCTCGAAGCCGCGCACGGCTTCGGCGGTGGCAGTCCGGCAGAGATCGTCGGACGCGACGGGCCGGGCAGCCAGGCGGCTGATGACAACAGGCTTCGGCGCATAATGCGGGCTTGGATCGAGTGGGTGCGGGCAATTGGAAAAGCCGACGATCATGTCCATCTCGGCGCGAAGGTGGACATAGTCGCCATCATGCGAGAGTTCCGGCTTCCATGCGAACTTGCCGTCCGCATCGACGCGGACGGGTGCGAAAAGCGCAAGGGCTGCGGGAATGTCGCGCCGATCCAACCCGGCCTTGGTCGCAAGCAGGATGAAATTATCGCGGCTGTTGCGCTTGCCTTCGCCAAATTTTGCGAGGGTAGAGGCGGCGGTGGAGCCTCCCATCAGGCAATCATGGGCGCCTGAGGAATCCTCGGTCACCGAGAACATGACGCGTCCCATGTCGGAAAAGATCACCCGGCCCTTCGACAGCGCCGTCGTCCATTGCATCTTGACGGTATCGACGAGGTTCAGCCGCTCGCTTGGATCCGCTTCGTTCCAGGCAATCAGCGATACGGTGGAAAAACCCTGCTCCTGCGCGATACGCAAGGTCTCGCCCGTCTTGATAGGTGTCGACCAGTACCAGCCGCCGGGCAGGATTTCCCGGTGGACGACAAGGGCGGGGTCGACGGACGGGGCTGGAAGCGGACTTGGCGCCGGCAATGCCTTGGGCGCGAATTTGAGCCCCTTCCTCTGATGATCTTCATATCGCGCGCGATTGGCGACGATTTCTTCCGGCGAACGTCTGACGTGCTGCATGGCTAAAAGTCTCCCGACGGTGCCAGGTCGTCCCGGCGGTGCCCCAGGGAAGAGACCGGGCCGTCCCGGTCGGGGCCAAAGATCGAGGCTGTGCCGGCGATGCGCGGCGGCCAGATGGAAATGTCCTTGGTGATTGTCGCGCCGTAGCGCTCTTTTTCTTCCGGCCGATCGCGGCGGCGCTCGAAGGCGACGACGCGGGTGGCAAGCGTGAAGGCCTCGCGCATGTCATGGGTCACCATGACCACGGTCATCTGCGTCTCGTGCCAGAGGCGTTTCATCAGCGTATGGATTTCGGCGCGGATGCCCGGATCGAGCGCACCGAAGGGTTCGTCGAGCAGCAACACCTTGGGGCGTATGATGAGCGCCTGGGCAAGCGCCAGGCGCTGCTGCATGCCGCCCGAAAGCTGGGCCGGATACTTGCTCTCCGCGCCGGCAAGGCCGACTTCGGCAAGAAGCGCGCGTGCCTCGTCGATGGCGCTGCGACGAGCCTGGCCGAAGAGCCTTGCCTTGTAGCGCGAGGCGGCAAGTTCCTTGCCTAGCAGCACGTTGCCGAGCGCCGTCAGATGCGGAAAGACCGAATAACGTTGGAAGACCACGCCACGATCGGCGCCGGGTTCCAAGGGAAGGGGTGCGCCGTCGAGAAGGATCGTGCCCCGCGTCGGCTGTTCCTGCCCGAGCAGCATGCGAAGGAAGGTGGATTTCCCGCAGCCGGAGGGGCCGACGAGCGCGACGAAGGCGCGCGAGGCGACGGTCAGCGACACATCCTCGAGCACGATCTGGTCGCCATATTCCTTCCAGACCTTTTCTATCTTAAGTTCGCTCATGCCTGCTTCTCCAGTTCGGACCATGGGAAGACGGCGATGCGGACGCGATCGAGCAGGTAGTTCATCAGAACGGCGAGCAGCGTGATCCAGACGACATAGGGAAAGATCACGTCCATCGACAGATAGCGGCGGACGAGGAAGATGCGGTAGCCGAGACCGGAGTCCGACGAAATTGCCTCGGCGGCAATCAGGAACAGCCAGGCCGGGCCGAGCTGCAGCCTGAGGCAGGTAATGAGCCGCGGCAGGATCTGCGGCAGTACGACGCGAAGGGCGATCTGCCAGGAGGAGCCGCCAAGCGTCTCGGCCTTGACGATCTGTTCACGCGGCAGTTCCAGTGCCTTCAGGGCCAGATCTCGAACCATCGTCGGCGCGACGCCGATGACGATCAGCGCGATCTTCGAGGTTTCCCCAAGACCCATGACGATGAAGAGGATGGGCAGCAATGCCAGCGGCGGCACCATGGAAATGACGGCGACGAAGGGTGACAGAAGCGCCCTTAAATAAGGCAGCATGCCGATCAGCATGCCCAGGCAAAGCGCGATCGCCGTCGATATGCCAAGGCCGGAGAGCAGCCGCACCAGGCTTGCACCGGTATCCGACCACAGCAGATAGTCCCCCGTACGCGGATCGGCGATGAAAGCCATGCGGTTGATGGCGTCGGCAAAGCCCGAAAAATTGGGAAGCAGCTTGTCATTGGCATTTTCGGCAAGCCTTGCGGCAGAACCGATCGAATAGGCGATGATCAGCAGCGCAAAGGGCAGAAGTGTCAAGGCAAGCTGCGCACCGGAACTTGGCTTGGTATTGATCCAACGCATGAAGAGCTCCGCGGAAGGAATGGCTGGCGGCGCTGGCGCGCCGCCGTTCAAGAAGGCTCAGAGCAAGCCGTCGGCGGCGGGTTTCATGTAGGCGTCGGTGAAGCGAAGCTTGATGTTCTTGCTGTCGCCAAGCACCTTGCCGTCGGGCATTTCGATGCCGATGACATCGGCGGAAGGCGCGCCATTGCCGAGCAACCCCTTCTGGAAGAGGAAGTTGCGCACCAGGTCCATGGTCTTCGGCAGGTTCGGCGAGGTGGTGAAGGTGAGCGCGTCGGCGGGCTTGTCGAAAAGCCGCGTTGCCGCGAGCTGCGCTTCGAAGCCCTTGAGGTCGGTGCCCGACTCCTTGCCCATGGCCTCGCGGGCAGCCTTGCCTTCCGGCGAGTCGGCCTTCATGAGTGCGGCCGTTTCATACCAGATGCCGGCGAGCGCCTTGCCGAAATTCGGGTTGTCCTTCAGCACATTGCTGTTGGCGACCATCAGGTCGATGATTTCGCCCGGCACCTGCGAACTGTCGAAGACCTTCTTTGCCGTCGGGTCCTCGAGGATGGTCGAAACCAGCGGGTTCCAGGTGACGACAGCGGAAACATCAGGCGTCTTGTAGGCCGCGACCATATCGGCGTCCGAGGTGTTGACGACCTTCACGTCGCGTTCGCTGAGCTTGATGCTGTCGAGCGCGCGGGCGAGTAGATAATGCGAGACGGAATATTCGACGAGGTTGACGTTCTGGCCCTTGATGTCGGCGAGATTGGCCTTGTCCTTGAGGATGACGGCATCGTTGCCGTTTGAGAAGTCGCCGACGATGACCGCCGTGGTGTCGACACCGCCCGCTGCCGGAATCGACAGGCCGTCCATATTGGTCAGCGTCACGGCATCGAATGCGCCGGCGGTGTACTGGTTCATCGACTCGACATAATCGTTGAACTGGGTGACCTCGATATTGATGCCGTATTTGTCGGCCCATTTCTTGACGATGCCATGATCGGCGGCATAGCCCCAGGGCATCCAGCCGACATAGATCGACCAGGCAACCTTGAAGCTGGTCTTCGGTGCAGCGCTGGCGACGGAGCCGAGCCCGAGGGCAAGCGACACGGACAGGGCTGTGACGGAAAGGATTTTCGAAAAAGTCTGCATTGAAATTCCCCTTTTGCTTTTTTCAAAAAGGGATCGGCAAAGACCATCGCGCCGCCAATCCCTTGGCTTACGAGGTCTCCCGGGCTTTTATCCCGCCGTGCATCCGGTGGGATTTCTCCCCCAGCCGGTGGTGGCTCTCGGACCAGACACGCCTCTGTGTGAAGCGCCGGAACCCTAGCCACCAACTCGACAGACACAAAGCAAGTGGCGTGCCAGATCATAACTTGTTGATTTTGTTTGAGGAAGGGCGCCGCGCCATTGATGAAAATTTCGGCAATCTGAAAATTTGCACGAAGAATGTGCGATTTTGAAGGGCGTGCTGGTTCCTCGTTAGGCAGCGGAAGTGGTAAGTAGCCCCATCAGGACGCGCGCTCGATCTAGCGGGTTCAATGCTTCAAAAGCCATCATTCCAACTGATCTCTCGCAAAAGCAATCAGACTCTCAACGTGGTCGGCGACAGCGAGGCGTGTTTGTTGGGCATCGCCGCATTCCAATGCTTCGATGATGAGCAGATGTTCTGTCGAATCCGGCTTGAGCCGATCTTTCAGTCGATCGATCTCGAACAGGCGCGTGGTGGCGCGCAGTTCCCGCAAGACCTTTGCCATGACCGCGTTGGCGCAATGGTCGATGATGAGATTGTGCAGATTGTCGTCCGATACCCAATGGGCATCTGTGTGATAAGCCGTTGCGTCGAGAAGATCGTTGATTTCACGCCTGACGACGATGAGTTGCCGGCGCGGGATGTTGGGGATTGCCAACACGGCTGCTTCAGGTTCAATCAAAAGTCTCAGGCGCAGGCTCTGCAGATATTCGCCAATATCGACACGGCGAACAACGTAGTTGCGGCCGTCTCCCTTGCGTACCGAGCCTTCACCTTCCAGCCGCTGCAGGGCTTCACGCAAAGGAGTCCGGGAAATGCCCAGGGCCTCGGCAAGCTTCGCCTCGACGATGACCTGGCCGCCTTTCAGCCGGCGATGGCGTATCATGTCCGATACGGCCTTGTATGCGAGCGAGGCGAGATTGTGCTGTCCGCTAGTCGATGTAACATCCTGCAGGGTTGAAATGTCGCTCACCTTTTCCTCGCTCTGCGCATAGCCGACATCGCTGGCAACGAACGGCTTTCCTTGGCGCAATTGGTGTTACATATGATAGCCGAACTCATGAAGAAGCAAAAAGGGGATACATGGACGACCGGATGGACGATGCGGCCGAGGAAAGCCTGGCTGAGGAAACCTATCGGCTGCTTCTGGCAGAAATTCTCTCGGCTCGGCTTGCAGGCGGATCGGTGGTACAGCAAAGGCGGCTGGCAAGTCGATATGCCGTATCCCGCTCGCCGATGCGCCATGCGCTCGGACGCCTCGAAGGCGAGGGGCTGCTTGTCCGCAACGATAAGGGCGTACTGTGCGTGCGCGTCATTACCTTGAAGGATTATCTCGATAGCCTTGCGATGCGCATGTTGCTGGAACCCAGCGCGGCCGCGGTCGCGGCGGGGCGCATGCCGGCGACGACACTGCATTCGCTGGAAGCGATGCTCGATGCAATCGAGGCGGATGCCGAGCCGGATCCGGAATTTGTCTGGCAATTCGACGATGCCTTGCACATGTCGATTGCCGATGCGAGCGGTAATGGTTTCATGGCGGCAACGATCAGCGAAATGCGCCGCTATACGACGATCTTCGAGCGGCAGATGGCTGTCGTCCGGGCCAAGCCCGGCGTTGCCGAGCATCGCGGCATTCTTGCCGCCTTGGCGGGCAGCGATCCCGAGGCCGCGCGTCAAGCGATGACGCGTCATCTCGAGGCGGTTCGCCAAGGCGTTCTCACAAATTTCTGACGGCAATCGAGTCATCTCTTGCATCGATGGGAAAGTGTTGTATAAAACTGGGATCCCAGGTGAATGCAAGTGTCTGGGCATAACAAAAATAACTCCAGAGGTCAGCATGTTTCGATTTTCAATGTCACGCGGCCTGCTCGCCGCTTCGCTTCTATCCTTGACGACATCAGTCGCTTTCGCCCAGTCCTGCACGCCGAAGGTTGCGGCAGGCGATTTGATCACTCCCGGCAAACTCGTCATGTCGACGAACCCGACCTTGCCGCCCCTGCAATTCGTCGATTCCAGCGGCGATCTGAAAGGCATGCGCATCGAACTTGGCACCGAGATCGCCAAACGCCTCTGCCTTGAGCCCGAATATATTCGCATCGAGTTTTCCGCCATGGTGCCGGGCCTGCAATCCGGGCGCTGGGATATGATCGATACCGGTATTTTCTTTACCGAAGAACGTGCCAAGATCATGCAGATGATCCCTTACGAGGATCAGGCGATCAGTGTCTCCGTCGCGCCGGGTTACGACAAGAAGATCGCCGGCAAGGACGATCTGGCCGGCATGACGATCGGTGTGGAAATCGGCGGCTTCGAAGAAACCAAGACGCGTCTGCTCGACAAGGAACTGCGGGATGCGGGCAAGCCGGGCCTGACGATCCAGACCTTCGACAATTTCGCGCTTGCCTACCAGGCCCTTCGCGCCGGTCAGGTTCAAGGCGTGGTCTCGATCGATGCCGTTGCAAAGGACTACGATGCGCGCGGCGACTTCAAGCGCGCCGTGAGCGGCCTCTATCCTGCCCCTGTCGCTCTTGCCTTTAAAAGCCCCAAGCTTGCCGATGCCGTTTCGGCGACCTTGAAGGAGATGAAGGCTGATGGTTCGCTAAAGACGTTGTTCGACAAGTATGGCTTGCCGATGGTGGCGGGCGACTATTCCGTGAAGGGACCCGGCCGCTGATTGGACTGATCGGTCCATCGGAAGGGCTGCGCGCGGCTTGGCCGCGCGCTTCGGAAGGAAGGTTACGTTCATGCAGCTTTGGAGCTGGTCGGGTTTCTTCGGATACCTCTTCAACCCGTTCATTCTCGGGGGTGTCTTCACCACTATATGGCTGACGGTGGTCTCGCTGAGTGCAGGCCTGATCCTCGGATTCGCCCTGGCATTGATGCGGCGTTCGAAGGCGCGTCTGGTTCAGCTGGTAGCCAAGGCCTACATCTGGCTTTTCCGTGGCACGCCGTTGCTCGTCCAACTGATCGCCATCTACACGGCATTGCCGCAGTTCGGCATCCGCTTTTCGGTTGTCGAGGCGGCGCTGATCGGTCTCGCGCTCAACGAGGCGGCCTATCTGGCCGAGATCATTCGTGCCGGTATCGAAGCCGTCCCCGAAGGGCAGGCGAGAGCCGCTCGCGCGCTCGGCATGACCGAGCGTCAGATCATGCGCCACATCGTCATGCCGCAGGCGTTCAAGGTCATCATTCCGCCGCTCGGAAATTCGGTCAACGGTCTTCTCAAAACGACGTCGGTGACCTCGGTCATCTCCATGGAGGAACTTCTGCGCCGCACCCAGGTCCTCATCCAGGAGCGCTTCATGGTGCTGGAGCTCTTCTCGGTAGCCGCCATCTACTACCTCCTTTTGACTACGCTCTGGGACTTTTTCCAGAGCCACATCGAGAAACGCTTCGGTCAGGCAGACTCCCGGCTGTCCATGACGGAAAAGCGCTAGAAGCAGGATAATCGACATGACCAAGAAATTTCGCGGTGTTTATACCGTGATGATCACGCCGCTGGACGAGCATGGTGCGGTGGATCTGAAGGCGCTTGCCGCCTTCACCGATTGGCAGGTTCGCCAAGGCATCCACGGATTGATACCGTTGGGGTCGACAGGAGAATTTCTCTCGCTCAGCGAAGACGAGCGCGATGGCGTTGCACGGACGGTGATCGAAACCGTGGCCGGCCGTGTGCCGGTCCTGATCGGCGCCGGTGCGGAAGACACGCGGGAATGTGTTCGTCTGAGCTGCAAGGCGGAAGCGATGGGCGCAGACGGCGTCATGATTATCCCGCCTTTTTATTCGACCCCGACCGAAGACGAACTGGTGCACCACTATCGCACCGTCGCGTCATCGATCTCCATTCCCATCATGGTCTACAACAATCCCGCAACGGCCAATGTCGACCTGAAGCCGGAGCTGGTGAAGCGGATCGCTGAAATCGATGGCTGTGACTATATCAAGGAGTCGACGCTGGAGGTGACGCGCGTGCGTGATATCATCCGGCTTGCAGGCGACAATATGACAGTTTTCGGCGGCATTCTCGGCTTTGAATCCTTCGTCATGGGCGCGCAGGGCTGGGTGGCGGTCGCTTCCAACATCGCTCCAGGGCCGATGGCGCGTATTTTCGAATTGGTGGCCGACGAAAGGAAGATCGACGAGGCCCGCGCCCTCTATCTCCATTGGCTGCCGATCATTCAGGCCGTCGGCGGGCAGGCCTATGTTGCCGGTTCGAAGTCGCTGTTGCGGCATATGGGTTTTGGCGCCGGTGCGCCGCGCCCGCCGCGTCTGCCTCTACCCACCGAACAGGATGCGGCCATGAAAAAGCTGGTTCAGGATTTTGGCCTGAAATTCGACGCCTGAGGATGCCGTCCGTGTCACCCGCTCCTCGATCCCAAGCAGAGCCGACCATCGAATTCTTCGTCGATGGCCGTTCTCGTCATGCCGTGCACGGCATGACGATTGCCGCGGCGATCGAGGCCAGTGGGCCGCACGGTTTCTCGCGCGGATTGAAGGGCGAGGCGCGCGGGCTTTTTTGCGGCATGGGCGCTTGTCATGATTGTCTCGTGACCGTCGACGGCAAAGTCAGCCAGCGCGCCTGCATGACCACCGTCGAAGCTGGCATGCATGTTCATAGGCCATCTTCGCGTCCGGCTATCGCGTCCGGGCAAATTGCAGATCTCTGCGGCGTCCCGGCATCTATCGCAACCATGGAGATGGATCTGCTGGTCATTGGCGCTGGACCAGCCGGTCTTGCCGCTGCAGAAGCGGCTGCCAGCGCCGGTGCGAAGGTAACGATTGTTGATGAACGCAAGATTGCAGGCGGCCAATACTATAAGCAGCCTGCGACGTCGACGGCCGTGGCGCAGCTGGAACACGACGCGCAGGCACGCGAAGGGCTGGACCTGATCCGAAGTGCCAGCAAGGCCGGCGTGACCCTGATCGACGAAACGGTCGTCTGGGGCGCTGAAAACGGGGAAGGCGCTACCGTTATCGCCTGCTATCGCCCATCGGGCGCATTCTATTGCAGGCCTCGAATGATCGTGATTGCAACCGGCGCCTACGAGCGACCATACCCGGTGCCTGGCTGGACGCGCGCGGGCGTCATGACGACCGGGGCAGCGCAGACCCTCCTGAGAAGCTACGGTACGGTACCGCGCGGCAGGATCCTCATCGCGGGTAATGGGCCTCTCAATATCCAGGTCGCCAATGAGATCCATAGGGCGGGCGGCACGGTGGTCGCGCTGGTCGAAGCCGCAGCGCCGCCATGGTCGAAGCCTTTCGAGGCTTTGAGCTTATTGAAGCTCGGTGGCGGCCTTGCCATCCACGGCGCCCGACAGCTTGCGATTTTGCAGGCAGCCGGTACCCCGCTCTACTGGGAGAGCAGGATTGCCTCCATTGATGGACCCGCCGGCGTCCACTCCGTCATCGTATCCGGCCCGAAAGGTGACAGGAAACTGGACGCAGATACTGTCCTTATCGGCGGCGGCTTTGCTTCCTCGAACGAGCTCGCGCGGCTACTGGGTTGCGGCCACGCAGTCGCCGATGGCGAGCTTGCGGTTACGAGCGCCGATGATGGCGAGACGACGCGTTCTCACATTCATGTCGTCGGCGAGGCTGCACGCTTTGGCGGTGCCCATATTGCCAGGGCGCAAGGCCGGCTGGCCGGGCTCGCGGTCGCGCGCAAGCTGGGTCTTGGCAGCACATCCGATCATGAAGCCGAACGCAGGCTTGCCCGCCATCGCGCGTTCCAGGTCGCTCTCTGGACGACGTTCAAGCCGTCAATCGCCGATCGAGGCGGGGCGCTTGCCGATGAGACGATTATCTGTCGTTGTGAAGGCGTAACAGCCGGCACCTTGAAAGCGATCATTGCAAAAGGTGCAGCGGATATCGCCACATTGAAGCGACTTTCGCGCGCCGGCATGGGACGCTGCCAGAGCCGTTACTGTGGTCATATGCTGGCTAAGGTCGCAGGCGAGAGGCGCAACGCTGGAGAGACGCAGGGCTTTTTGGCGCCGCAAATGCCGTTGCGGCCCATTCCCCTGGCCGCCCTTGCAGTCGAAAAGCCCGAATGGGGAGGACACAAGCGCGCAATGCTGCCCGAGAAGCAGCCGTTGCAATCGGCTGAGCCTCTGCCGTTCTCGGAAACATCGACCTTGGTGATCGGGGCAGGGATCGCCGGTCTATCGACCGCGCTTTTTCTTGCACGCGAAGGTGAGGACGTTGCGGTTGTCGAACGCGCCTTTGCCAATTCGCTTGCCTCCGGAGGCAATGCTGGCAGCTTGCATGCGCAGCTTTTATCCTTCGATCACGGCGTGCGTGCCGAAGGTGGTGGCGGGCCGGCGGCGCAGACGCTGCCCTTGCAGCGCGATTCCATCGCCCTTTGGGCCGCCTTGCAGCGGGAGCTCGGCTGCGATTTTGAGATGAAGGTGACCGGCGGCTTGATGGTTGCCGAGAGCGAGGCGCATATGCGTTTCCTTGCCGATAAGGTCGCCGTTGAGCAACGCGCCGGTGTCGAGTGCCGCCTGATCGATCGAGACGAGTTGCGGTCTTTGGAGCCGGCATTGTCACCCGCATTCGTCGGGGCCGCCTATTGCCCGCAGGAAGGCAAGATCAACCCGCTCGTCGCGACACAGCATATCCTCGAAGCCGCTCGCGCAAGGGGAGCGCGCCTCATCGAGAAATGCGAGGTCGTCGCCATTGCGGCGCATGCCTCCGGTTTCGAGGTGGCGACGTCGCGCGGGACAATCAGGGCGAAACGCATCGTCAATGCGGCCGGCGCCTTTTCTTCGCGCATCGGTGCTATGCTCGGGCTCGACATTCCCGTCTTCGGCGCACCGCTGCAGATGGTCGTCACGGAGGCGGCTGCCCCATTGATAACCTGCCTCGTTGCTCATGCCGATCGCCATCTGACATTGAAGCAGGCAAGCAACGGCAATTTCATCATCGGCGGCGGCTGGACGGCGGGCCTCGATCCGGTGCATCAGCATCCTCGCCCGCTGTTGTCGAGCCTTGAAGGTAATCTCTGGGTGGCCCAGCATGTGGTGCCGGCGCTGCGCAAACTCCATGTGATCCGTAGCTGGGCGGCGATGAATATCAATATCGACGGCGCCCCCATCCTCGGCGAACATCCGCTGCAACCCGGCTTTTTCAACGCCGTGACCTCCAACGGCTATACGCTCGGCCCCCTGGTCGGCCAGCTTACCGCCCAGATCGTCCTTGGCCGCGAGACCGGCAGGGCGCTGCAACCCTTTTCCATCACTCGTTTTACGAAAGGCCGCTCATGATCGAGATCAACGGCGTCTCCAAATTCTACGGTACCTCTCAGGTCCTGAAGAACTGCAGCGTCAAGGTCGAGCGCGGCGAGATCGTCGTGGTGTGCGGCCCATCCGGTTCGGGCAAGTCGACCTTGATCAAATGCGTCAACGGCTTGGAGCCCTTCCAGGAGGGGTCCATCCAGGTGCACGGGATCGAGGTGGGCGATCCGAAAACGGATCTGCCGAACCTGCGCACGCGCGTCGGCATGGTCTTCCAGAATTTCGAACTCTTCGCGCATCTCAGCATCCTCGATAACATCATGCTGGCTCAGAAGATCGTGCTCGGACGCAGCCCGGCGATGGCCGAGGCCAAGGCCATGCAGTTGCTCGATCGCGTCGGCCTGATCGATCATGCGAAGAAGTTTCCGAGCCAGCTTTCCGGTGGTCAGCAGCAGCGCGTTGCCATAGCCCGCGCGCTCGCCATGGACCCCTTGGCGATGCTTTTCGACGAGCCGACGTCTGCGCTTGATCCGGAAATGGTGTCTGAAGTGCTTGACGTCATGACCGGCCTGGCAAGGGACGGAATGACGATGATGGTGGTGACCCATGAGATGGGTTTTGCCCGCCGCGTGGCCACCCGCGTCATCTTCATCGACCAGGGCGAGATCGTCGAAGATAGGCCGAGTGAAGAATTCTTCACCGCTAGTCACAATCCGAGGACGGAAGCCTTCCTCGGCAAGATCCTCCGGCATTGATGGATGCTCACGTGCGGCGGAAATCGCACCGCCTCGACCAGAACCGACCACAATAGAGACAACCGAAGCAAGAGAGAGTGGAATGAAGCTGAAGATCACTGCCGGCCCGTTTGAATTCGATGCCGTGCTGGAGACGGCGAAGGCGCCCAAGACCTGCGAGGCCTTTCTGAAGGAGATACCTTTCGAAGGAAAAATCGTGCACGTACGCTGGTCGGGCGAGGGCGTGTGGATTCCGCTCGGAGAACGAGATTTCGGCGTATCTTACGAGAACCATACCAGTCATCCTGCCCCCGGGCAGATCATTCTTTATCCCGGCGGCATCAGCGAAACGGAAATCCTGCTTGCCTATGGCGGCGTCGATTTCTCGTCAAAGATGGGGCAGCTTGCCGGCAATCATTTCATCACGCTTACATCGAACCTCGACAAACTACCGGAACTGGGCCGCCTGGTGTTATGGGAAGGTGCTCAGGACATCAGGTTTGAGGAGATTTCTGGGTAATTCGGCGCGGGATGGTTATCCTTGCTATGCGATGATCCGCCCGCAATAGCCTGACATCGTCGGTTAGTTGCCGAATTCTCCATGTAGACGGACCAGCTCTGTTGTTCCGTCGAGCATTTCAGGCCAAGGATGGGTGCCGTAATAAAATCAGGCTCCCAAGTGGACACCCGTATTTTGACGCGTAGTATGAAGCCATTGCCATCAATCTCTAGATGCTCATGACCACAGGCCAACGTGTGAACCGGGTGTCTCAGGAATACGAGGAATTCTATGCCGCTTCCGAAACCGGCAGAAATGTCGCAAGATCCTGACCTTCGCGCCACCCTTCTGAAATGGGCAAGAAAATTCGTCGACTCGGAGGCTGCGGCCGATCGCGTTGTGCAGCGAACCATCAACGTGATCTGTGATAATCCGGAGCTTTTGGACGGGGCTCATATGAACGAAGCACTTTTCGCTCTTTTGCGTCGCTACGCCTTCGACGAGAATGATTTGAGAGCAAGCAGACAATCCGGAAGCGCGAGTCCAGCCTTCGACGACACGAGCAACAAAGAGGATCTTCAAACGGAATAGTAGCTTCTACGGCAAGGTCTTATGTCATCAACTTGCCTATCTGGGCGCGCCGCCAGATTCATAACCCCCTCAAGAATACCTGTTTGCGGGCTGTCCTCTCTAAAGTGTGGACGACAGCCGCCTTACCATGGTTCCCACAGGCACGGGACTGTGCTCGTTGGGGTGTCAGTACTTCAGCGATTGGCTGAGCATTTGGGCAGCCGGCGACCTGCATACCAAACCATGAACGTGGGGCTATTGGAACGCTGTCATCGTCGGCCGCCTCTAACCGTTGGTGTGCATTATTCCCCCAGCTAAAGAAAGGGTGGTTTCAAGCAGTACCTTTGCGCCCGTCTCAATATTTTCCGGGGTAACGAATTCAGCCTCGTTATGACTGATGCCGTCTCGGCACGGAACAAAGATCATTGCTGTCGGTGCAACGCGAGCGATAAAAAGTGCGTCGTGGAAAGCTCCCGAGACCAGCTTCATGCTGGAAACGTTGAGCCTTTCACAAGCGTTGTCGATCAAATCCACGATTGCCTTGTCGAATTTGCCGGGCGCCAAGTCGAAGCGCCTTTCGGTATGCACATCGACCATATGTCGTTCCGACGACACCCGGCATTCCGCAATGACCTGAGCCTCGATGGAGGAAAGCATGCCTTCCTCCGGATGACGAATGTCGACCGTGAACGTGACCTTGCTCGGGATGACATTGACCGAACTGGGTTCAACGGTCATTCGGCCAACCGTCAGCCGCGCCAGTGGATCGGCGGGCATGACGACTTGCTGTAAGCGCGCGATTGCGCCGATCGCTGCCGCCATCGGATCCCTGCGGAATTCCAGTGGTGTCGTACCGGCATGAGCCGCTTCGCCGGTGAAGGATATCTCCAGCCACTTGGTTCCCTGAACGCCGGTGACGATGCCGATCGGCACGCCCGTGCGCTCAAGCACAGGGCCTTGCTCGATGTGCACTTCAACGAAGGCGGAAACGGAATGGCCAATCGGCCGCGTCACAGCTTCCGGCAGCGCATTCAATGTAGCCGCCAGTTCATCGCCAAATCTTACTCCGTCGACGCCATGCATGTCCTGCCAGCCCAGTATGTCGCCCGCGCCGACAAAGGCCATTGAACCCATGCAGCCGGGAGAAAAGCGGCTGCCTTCCTCGTTGGTCCAGGACGCGACTTCGATGGATCGTTCCGTAACGACATCCGCGTCCTCCAACGATTCCAGTACTTCGAAGGCAGACAGCGTGCCGAGCGCACCATCGAACCTACCTCCTGTAGGCTGACTGTCGAGATGGCTACCGATCAGCACGGGCGGCAGTGAGGGATCGCTCCCCCCGCGCCGGATGAACAGGTTGGCAACCGCATCCTGATAGATGCCAAATCCCCGTGCAACGGCCAGTTCCGCAAGCAGCCGTCGGGCTGCGCGATCGTCCGCGCTCAGCGCCTGACGGTTCACCCCGCCTGCTGGGGTCGCTCCGACGGCTGCAAAATCGGCAATGCGCTGCAGTAGGCGCGGCGCATTGATCTTCGGGTATGCATTCATCGGCGGATGCCTGCCACGAAGTTCGTCACGCGCAGCGGGTCGACCGCATTCCACCAGACGCCGTCATATTTCAGCGAGCTTGCTATGATCACGCCATCGGCAACCGACAGAATATCGTTGCTATTTTCCGGCGTCACGCCGCTGCCGACAAGCGTCGGCAGGCCCGCTGCTTGCTTGATCATGCTTATGTAATCGAGATCCGCCGCATGCCCTGTCCTTTGCCCCGTGGCAATAACCACATCCGCGTCGAAGAAGACGAGATCCTTGACCTGTTCCCCGACCGGTCGGTCCGCAACGATGGCATGCGCTCCATGTTTGACATGGGCATCGGCGAAGATGCGGATACCATGGGCATTGAGCCGCGCACGATAGCGCATCGCACGCGCGGCCTCTCCCTCGATGAAGCCTTCATTGGCGATATAGGCGTTTGCCCATTGATTGACACGAACAAAGCCCGCACCTGCCGCACTGGCGATCGCAAGCGCGGGGATGGCGGCATTGGCAAGAACATTGATCCCGATCGGCCGGTGAAGTTCACGGCGGATGCGATCCGAGACGACGGCCATATAGGCCGAGGTTTCGGGACCGATATCATCGGGCTTCGAAAATGGAATGTCGCCATGGTTCTCGATGATCACTGCATCGCAGCCGCCGGCAAGATAGGCGCGGGCATCGTCGAGGCCACGCTGGTAGACTGTCTCAATCGCCTCTCCTGAATAGCGTGGCGCTCCGGGAAGCGGCGCCAGGTGAACGACGCCGATGATCGCCTTGTCACGCCCAAAGAGATCGATGAGCGCGTTGCCCTCCACCTGCCCGATTGGCTTCATTGTCCCAGTCATGTGTTTTCCAGTTCTGATATCTTTATGATTTCCGAAAATTCCGCTCGCGAGGGATAGGAGGCGAGCGTTCCAAGACGAGTAACTGAGATGGCTGCGATCTTGGTTGCCACCCTTGCAGCCGCAACCAAGCTCTTTCCCTGCGCGAGCAAGCCAACGAGGGTACCTGCAAAGCAGTCGCCGGCGCCGCTGGTATCGACAGCGGCGCTTTCGGGCGTGTCAAGAACAAGAGGTGCATCATCCTCCCGATCCCAAACGAGGCTACCCTTGCTTCCCAGCGTCACGACCACGCTTCTGCCCCCTTTGTCGAAGAGCAGGTCTGCAGCAGCAGAGGTCTCCACGCCTGTCAACGCCGAGGCTTCACCTTGATTGACGATGACAAGGTCCACATCGGCAAGATCCTCGACGTGTACGTCTGACAGGGGGCTCGGATTGAGCACCGTCTTCAGGCCCGCCTCTTTGGCAAGTTTCAGACAGACAGCGGTGGCCAACCACGGCAGATTACCCTGCATCAAGAGGATGTCATCCTTCCTCCAGGTCTGGGCCAGATCCGTCTGATGGATCGGATCGAAGCCTTGCGCGCAGGCGACGGCACTGACGATGGCGTTTTCCCCACCTTCTTCCAGCAGGATCGTCGAACGATCGGTGGCAAGAGGCAGGCGGATCAGTCGATCGACATCAAGGTCGCCCGCCAGCATCCTTGTCATTTTCTCGGCGATATCGTCATCGCCGACCGGCGCCCAGAAGCGCACATCTGCTCCGCTTCGGGCCGCCGCAACGGCTTGGTTGGCACCCTTGCCTCCGAGGCCCTCAATCGCCGAGGTCGCGTTGAGCGTTTCGCCCGGGCGCGGCAGGCGCGGTAAGCGGAAGCTCGTATCGACGCAGACATTGCCGACGACATGGAGGCGCATGGCGGTCAGTCCTTGGCTGTCGCCCAGGCCAGCATCTGCTCGAACAGGGTCTTGTAGCCGTTCCAGCTGATGAACTCGGGTGGCAGCCAGTGCGGGCCGACATCCGACGTCCAGACAAGCGTCTTGCCCGCGCCATAGGTGCCGGTCACCAGCAGCGGCTGCGAACCATATTCGCTGGAAACGGTCGCAAGGACTTCTGCACCCTGTTTGACGACGACCTCGTTGAATCCGAGAAGATAAGGCCAATCGCTTCCCAGCCCCTTGAGAACGGGATGGTCGGCATTACCCGATACGATCGGCGTGAATCCCTCGGGAACCTCGACGCGGTCATCAATTGACAGGCAGCTTACCGGCAGCACGTCCTCGACCGGCGTTTTATGGTAGCGCGCACCCCCATTGATGCCCTGGAAGCTGTAGTAGCCGCCGAACATCAACAGCGCGCCGCCATTTGCCACATAGTCGCGCAGCAGCTTCAGCCGGTTCGGCGTCCTCCTGGAATGAATCCAGGTATCCGGGTGCAGCAGCAGGGTGTTTGCGCCGATATCGGATAGAACGATCGCTTCATATTCCGCGAGCGCTGCGGCTGTCAGCGGAAAATCGCGCTGCGCCTCATGGGCCGGCATGAAGGTGACGTCAAAGGCACTGTCCCTCAACGCCTTCAATAGCTCGTCGGCGCCAGTGTGATAGGTAACCGTCGGAAATTGGTCGAAACCCTTGATGTGGGTGGCGGTCGAAACCCACGATTCACCCGCCAGAAGAACCTTTTTCTTGCTCATAACTGCTCCTTGAATGCACCCAGCCTTCAGGCCGAGGCGGAAAATACCGATTGGGGATTGGTGATCAGCATCTGGTCGATTGCCTGCTGATCGACACCGTGACGCTTCAGTCGCGGCAGGAAATGCTTGAGAATGTAGCCGTAACCGAAGCCGCCATAGCGGGTCAGCATGATCTTGAGAAAGACGTCCTGAGACAGAAGTAGCCGATCGGCAAAGCCCAAGTCGACGAGCGCCCGGATCGCCTTGGCGTTCTCCTCATCCGACGGCGATTGGGCATCCTGATCGGCGTAATAATAGTCCATGCCGATCATGTCGTATTCCAGGAAAGCGCCACGTTCCGCGAGGCTCTTTTGATAATCAAGATCATTGTGGCTGGGATTCATGTGGCAGAGCACGGTGTGACGCAGATCCGCGCCTTCTTCCTCGACCACATCCAGGACGCGGTGGGCAAGGCGCTCCCATCCTGGCAAATGGATGGATAAAGGTAGACCAGTCAGCCGCGAGGCTCGCGCCGATGCCCGCAGGGACTTCTGCTCTTCGGCCGTAAAATCCTTGCTGATGCCGACCTCGCCGATGATGCCAGCCATGATGTCCGGCTGGGTCTCGCCACCGCCGACATCGTTGACGATGAAAGCCGTGACCTCGTCCAGATCCATGCTTTTCAGCCATTCTGGATGCGTATGCTCCAGATAGAAGCCCGTACCCATAATGATTTTCAGACCGGACATGCTGGCGATGCGGCGCAATTGTTCGGCATCGCGCCCTATGCCAAAGTTGGTGGTTTCGACCACGGTGTGGCCGCCGAGCTTCTGGAAGCGGCCGAGTTCGGCGAGCGCTAGATCCCCATTATCCAGCGAGACGTTGTCGCGGTTCATATAGGGGTTCATCCGCAATTCGCCGATGATCTCTATCCCCACGGGCCGTTCGGCGATCGCCTTTTCATCGGGATGGCAGGGGCATTTCCACGAACTCGCCCCATCCAGAAAAATGTGCTCGTGCATGAGCGTCACGCCCATATCCGCGACGGGGATCGGGCCTAGTACGGTCATAGCATATCCGGTTTGAACGCCGATGGAATGTTGCGTTTTGGCGTTGTCCGAAAAAAGATGATCCATCATGCTCAACGGCTCCTCGTCGCGCCCTTGAAAAGGCGGAAGTTCAGCCAGATCGCCACAAGGATGATGACGCCGGTTACGATCGGCGTGAAGAAGGGTGACATGTGCGAGAGGATCAAACCATTGGCGATAACGGCGACGGTCAATGCTCCAAGCACCGTGCCGACGAGCGAACCGCGCCCACCGAAGAGGCTCGTGCCGCCCAGCACCACCGCGGCAATGACATCTAGCTCGAAGCCTTGGCCGGCGTTTGAAGAGCCGGAGCCCAGACGCGCGGCAAGAATGATCCCAGCGACAGAGGCTGCGACACCCGATATCACATAGACGAACAAGGTGACCCGTCGAGTGTTGACGCCGGCGCGACGTACCGCCTCGGCATTGGCGCCGATACCGGTAACGTATCGCCCGAAGGGCGTTTCGTTGAAGGCGACATAGGCTGCGACAAGGGCCACGATCGCAATCATTGCAGGTACGGGAACGCCAAAGAACCAGGCCTGGCCAATCGCCGTGAACGGGCTTTCCGGAGCGACCGGGATCGAGTAGCCGCCGGTAATGAGGAGCGCCAGGCCCCGGATGACCGATAATCCCGCCAGCGTGACGATGAAGGCGGGGATCCGCTCGTAAGCGATGAAATATCCCTGGATCAATCCAGTTGTCCCACCAAGAAACATCATCAGAACAACAACAAGCGGCCATGGGATTCCGGCCTGAAGGCAGGCAGCCGAAAGCGTTGCGGCAAGGGCCAATACGGATCCAACCGACAGATCGATACCGCCTGTGGTGATGACGAAAGTCATTGCCGCCGCCACGATCAACAAGGGAGCGGATTGCCTGACGACGTTGAGAAGATTGGGCGCGGTCAGAAAGACATTGGTGAACAGGGAGAAGAAAACGCAGACTGCGATGAAAAACAAGGCAATCGAAACGATACCACCATTGGCTATGGCCTTGTCATACAGGCGCGCCTTGCGCAGGCGAGACGACGGGCCGGTTTGGGTGTGAGAAGACGTCATGGTCATGCGGAAGCGCCTCGCTCAGTGGATTGACCGGCCGAGCGCGCAGAGAACTTACGACCGACGATCAGGTTGACGACCTCTTCGATATTCGTTTCTGCGATAAGGCGCTCGGCCACGTTCCGTCCTTCGTACATCACCTGGATGCGATCACAGACGAGGAATAGATCCTGGAGACGATGCGTGATCAAAATGACGCTGACGCCCCGCGCGCTGACCGCGCGGATGAGCTCCAGCACCGCCTCCACCTCGGCAACCGCCAGCGCTGCCGTCGGCTCATCCATGATGAGGACCGACGGGTTAAATGACGCCGCTCGTCCGATCGCAATCGACTGGCGCTGGCCGCCTGAAAGATTTTCGACCTTCGAATACGTGTCCGGAATGACGATGCCGAGCCCTTCCAGCATATGGCGCGCCCGTTCATGCATCGTCTTTTTGTCGAGGATCGGAATGCCCGCAAGCTTCCATTTCGGCTCTCGCCCAAGGAAGAGATTGCCCGCCACGTCGACCGTGTCGCAAAGAGACAGGTCCTGATAGACCATCTCGACATGCGCAGCGCGTGCGTCGGCTGGCGAAGCAAAGGAAACCGGTTTGCCGTCAATCTCGATCGTCCCTGAATCCGGGATCACCGCACCCGAAAGGACCTTGCTCAAGGTTGATTTTCCGGCGCCGTTGTCACCGACAAGGCCAAGAACCTCGCCCGGTTTCAAGGCCAACGATACATTGTCCAGCGACTGCATCGTGCCATAGCGTTTGGAAATACCGGTCATCTTGACGCGGTAGGTATCAGCGTTTGTCATATCAATGCTGCCTTGCGGAAATGGCCTCAGCCATGATGCCACAACGTCATGGCCGAAGCGATCGGCCATGACGTGACGAGGTGCGGGAGTTACTTGAACATGCCCCGGAACTTGTCGACATTCTCCTTGGTGACGATAGTCACCGGCACATTGATGATTGGATCGATCTTCTCGCCCTTTTTCACTTTGACGAGCGCTTCGACGGCCGCCTTGCCTTCGCCGGCAGGATCCTGCTGGATAACGGCTGTCACCCAACCCTGATCAATGCCCTCGACCGCCTGCTTGGTCAGATCCCAGCCGAAGACCTTCACGCTGCCCGTCTTGCCCTGGCTGGTGACGGCCGCAACAGCGCCAAGGAGTGCCGGCTCA
This sequence comes from Martinezella hainanensis, assembly GCF_900094555.1. Lineage (GTDB taxonomy): Bacteria > Pseudomonadota > Alphaproteobacteria > Rhizobiales > Rhizobiaceae > Rhizobium > Rhizobium hainanense. Next base: position 360,352 of record NZ_FMAC01000006.1, on the reverse strand, counting down.
CCGGTCGCATAGAGTGTCGTCATGTCGGGATTGGCGGTGATGAGATTTTCCGCTGCGCTAAGCGCGACATCCTGCACGTTCTGGCCGTCTACTGTATCGAGGAAATCGACCTTCTGGCCACCCGTCTTTACCGCAGACTTGAAGCCGTCGAGACGTTGGTTCTGGATAAAGGAATTGAGTGCGCCGACCACGCCGACTTTGGCGCTACCGCTCATCTTGTCCTTGACGTAGTCGGAATAGAATTTGCCGATCTCTTCGCCCGCCTTGGTATTGTCAACACCCACGAAGGCGATATTGTCGCCGTTGGGAATCTGAGCATCGATGGCGATAACGGGGATGCCGGCCTTCTTGGCGGCGGTGATTGCCGGTTTGACACCGTTTACGTCGATGGCAACCAAAATGATGCCGTCAACCTTCTGAGTGATGTAGTTCTCGATGGCGTCATTTTGTGCGCTCGGAACGTTGTTGGCATTGAATATGACAAGATCGGCGCCGGCCTTCTTTGCCGCCTCCTTGGCGCCATCATTGATCTGGTTGAAAAACAGAGCCTGCTGATTGATTGTCACCAGAGCCAGCGTATTCGCTATCGCGGCGCCGGGACTGCAGGCGAGGGTGAGCGTTGCGCCAAGCGCGCAAGCGAACAGGTATTTGTTAAGACGCATGATTGTTCCCCATGTTTTTGGATTGCATGGAGAGTATTCAAGTAACTTGAATTCTTGTCAAGTGACTTGAATTGATGATTTTGACGATGATCGCGAGTTCGCTCCCGTGACAGCTGCGGGAGCTAAAAAGTCGCTGGCGTGTTGACCCAGAAGATGCTCGCGCGCTCAGCACCGACATTGCGATACCAGTGGGGAAGTTCCGAGTTGAAGACGAAACTGTCGCCGATGGAGAGCCGGAACGTGCGCTCACCGACCATAAGTTCGATTTCGCCGGCAAGAACGTATCCGACCTCCTCGCCGATATGCTGGATCGGTCCGGCACTTTGACCGCCGGCTTCAATGTGGTGGATGTTACATTGAAGTAGATGACCTTGCGAATAAGGGATAATCCGTTCGAGAGAAATGCCTTCCCCTCTGCGCAATGGGTCCAGCCCGATTAAAGGCCTTGTTCCGGAACGAAAGACGATACCCTCTTCACCGTCGGCCTCCTCGAACATCCAACCAATATTCGTACCCAGAACACCGACAAGCCGGTGCAGCATCGGCAACGAGGGCGAAGCCTTGCCATTCTCGATTTTCGACAGCAGGCTTTCAGAGCAATCCGCAGCCAAGGCGAGAGCCTTGAGGGTCAAGCCACGGGTTTGTCGGGCGAGCCTCAGGCGGCCTCCAAGCCGTGTCGGATTGGTCAGTATCTTTTCCTCGTTGTCTTCTCCCGATTGCCCGGGGGATCCAATCATATTCATGGTTCTGGCATCGCTGTTACAAAATCAAAGCTTAACGCCAGCCCTTTGCATCTGTCTAGGCGTCTCAAACGGGCGTGGCATGCACCATGAGTTGGTGCTTGCAGATATCCCATATTTTATCCCCGTGCCGTTTGGCAGTTAAACGTGAGAATGCGTTCGTTACAGCAGCTCTTGCCGGTTAATGGGTCTTCCACATATGTGGGGCGTATATGGACCCTGCCCGATTGCAACAAGCCTGGCAAATTCTGGATATCAGATCACAATTGCGGACGTATATTCGGCTTCTTGATGCAGCGGCGACATTCGCCGCGCGAGCCTCGATGGGGTTTCGCACGCTTTCACCTCAATGGCCCGAAGACATCGGCGATAACGCCATGCCGGTCCATATGTCAGGCTCAGGAAGCGACAGTCGTGACCATATTCCATCCATTGCCACTTGCTGCCCCTGTAGGGCGTGTAAGCTTCTTCCCGTTATCTCATGCCACGGCTTCGCCAAGGGATTGGCGCATCTCGTAGCCTTCGTTTCCCGAAAGCATCGCTCAAACAATATGGGCGTTTTGTTCGCCAGTGCGCGCGGTCGCCTGAGCTTGGCTTGACCGAGGATATTCCAGGCAATCAGTGCACCGGTAATGGCGTCGCTGACCTGCCTATGGCTTCGGCTTCCCACATTTCCTTGTAGCTGATGCTGCAAGCGCCGGACTGGAGATGCATTTCAGCGATGGCAGGCAGCTTGTGGGTCTCGATATGCGGCGAACCCACAACCTATGAGGATCTGCATAACTCTGAAAACGCTCGATATTTCCCTTCGTTACATCCAGATCAACCATCGCGACCGGCGTATCCATCTCACTGGAATGTTGCCGCTCGAGAGCATGGAATCCTCGGCTCGAAGAATGCTGCGCCGCCAAAAAAGCAGCCAGCATCGTTCGCTGCAGATTTTTTGGGCAGTCTCTATTGACAATTCATTTCCGATGCAGCTTCCTATGAAAATCCAATAAAATAGACTTGCGTCTGGTATATTGGACATAAAAATGTTTCATAAGAAAGGGGAACGCGATGACTATTTCTTTCCGTGCCGGCCTGATCGCCCTGGCCGCCGTTGCAGCACTTTCCACACCGGCTTTGGCCGACGGCAGCAAACTTGATGAAGTACTGACCCGCGGCCACCTGATCATGGGAACCGGCAGCACCAACGCGCCGTGGCACTTCAAGAGCGCCGACGACAAGCTTCAGGGCTTCGACATCGACATGGGCCATATTATCGCGAAGGCTCTATTCGGTGATCCGGACAAGATCGAATACGTCAACCAGTCTTCCGACGCACGTATACCCAACATCACGACGAACAAGGTGGACATCACCTGCCAGTTCATGACCGTGACCGGCGAGCGCGCCCAGCAGATCGCCTTCACCATTCCCTACTATCGCGAAGGTGTGGGCCTCATGCTGAAGGCAGGCGGCCAGTATGCCGACTACGCCGCGCTTAAGGCTGCGGGCTCGTCGGTCACGGTGTCGGTGCTTCAGAACGTCTACGCCGAAGCCATGGTGCACGCGGCACTCCCGGATGCGAAGGTAGACCAGTACGACTCCGTCGACCTGATTTACCAGGCGCTTGAGTCCGGCCGTGCTGATGCGGCTGCGACCGACCAGTCCTCGCTCGCCTGGTACATGACCCAGAACCCCGGCAAGTACAAGGACGCCGGCTACGGCTGGAATCCGCAGACCTACGCATGCGGCGTCAAGCGCGGCGATCAGGATTGGCTGAACTTCGTCAACACCGCCCTGCACGAGGCGATGACGGGCGTCGAGTTCGATGCTTATGCGAAGTCCTACAAGACCTGGTTCGGCAAGGACCTGACACCACCGCAAATCGGCTTCCCGGTCGAATTCAAGTAATTGACTCCGAGGGGGCGGGGAAACCTCGCTCCCTCCTTTCGAAGGGCAGCCCGAGATGGGTTATACGCTGAATTTTTCCGCGGTCTGGCGCAATTTCGATTTTCTCATAAGTGGCCTGACGCTGAGCCTGGGGCTGGCGGTGATCTCGATCTTGATCGGCGCTCTGCTCGGCCTGATCGTGGCGTTCGCCCTGCTTTCCAGGAAAAGCATGGCTGCCGTTCCGGCGCGCTGCTACGTGACTCTGATCCGCAACCTGCCGATCCTCGTGCTGGTGCTGTTTGCCTATTTCGCGCTTCCGCAAATGGGCTTCAGGCTCGACAAGATCAAAAGCTTCGTTCTGGTGCTCTCGCTTTATTCGGGCGCCTATCTGGCAGAGGTCTTTCGGGCCGGGCTGCTTTCGATCCCGAGGGGGCTGACAGAAGCCGGCCTGGCGATTGGCCTGACCTCCAACCAGATCCGCACCTCTATCATCGCGCCGCTGATGTTCCGCAATGTCCTTCCGTCATTGTCCTCGACGATCATATCACTGTTCAAGGATACGTCGCTGGCAGCAACGATTGCCGTTTCGGAACTCACCTTCGCGGCCCGTAAGATCAATGTAGAGAGTTTCCGCGTCATCGAGACATGGATGGTGACCACCGCCCTTTATGTCGCGACCTGTCTTCTGATCGCTGCCGCGATGCGCTTTGTCGAGCGCCGGCTGGCCCTGCCGAGGTAAGCCGATGTCACACACTTTCCTGGAACAGCTCTGGATTGCCCGCTTCGTCATCCTCAACGGTTTGATGATGACGGTTTCCATCTCGCTGCTCGCAATCCTGGCGGGCTCTGTCGCTGGCGTCTTCGTCGGGCTGGCGCTTGCCTATGGCAATGCCGTGCTCCGGCTGGTCGTCCGGGCCTATACGGATATCATCCGAGGCACGCCGGTTCTCGTCCTGGTTCTCGCCAGCTACTATGTGTCGAGCGCCGTCGGCGTCGATCTGGGGCCTTTCTCTGCCGGCGTATTGGCGTTGGCGGTCTTCTGTTCGTCCCACGTCGGCGAGATCGTACGCGGCGCGCTTCAGGCGATACCGCGCGGGCAGACCGAAGCCGCCAAGGCGATCGGACTGACCTTCGGGCAGACATTTACCTCCGTCCTGTGGCCGCAGGCCTTGCGCCAGTGCCTGCCGACCTGGGTCAACACCGCCGCGGAGATGGTCAAGGCATCGACGCTGCTGTCGGTCATTGGCGTGGCCGAGCTGCTCTTGCGGACGCAGGAGATCATCTCGCGTAACTTCATGAGCCTGCAGTTCTATTTCTTGGCGGGTGCCCTCTATTTCATCGTCAACTTCGGCATCGAGCGCTTCGGCAAATTCGTCGAGCGTAAGACCGCCCTTCCATCCTGAGGAAGCTGACCAATGGCCAAGACCATGCTTGAAATCAAAGGTTTGCGGAAAACCTACGGCAACCACGAGGTGCTCAAGGGCGTCGACTGTTCGGTCGAGGAAGGCGAGGTCATCTCGATCATAGGCTCTTCGGGATCCGGCAAGACCACCATGCTGCGCTGCGTCAATATGCTGGAGGAGTTTCAGGGTGGCACGATCAGCCTCGATGGAGAGGAGATCGGCTATCATATCGAAGGGACTTCGCGCCGCCGCAAGAGCGAAAGGGAGATCGCCCGCCAGCGTGCCCTGACCGGCATGGCGTTCCAGCAGTTCAATCTCTTTCCTCACATGACGGCTGCCGAAAACGTCATGCTCGGCCTAATCAAGGTGAAGAAGACGCCGAAGGCCGAAGCCCGGTCGATCGCCGAGCGCTGGCTCGACAGGGTCGGCCTTTCGGCGCGCACCAATCACTATCCGGGTCAGCTCTCCGGTGGCCAACAGCAGCGCGTCGCGATCGCGCGCGCAATCGCGATGTCTCCCCGGCTGATGTTGTTTGACGAAGTGACCTCCGCCCTCGATCCCGAACTGGTGGGGGAAGTGCTGCAGGTCATCAAGGGACTGGCCGCAGATGGGATGACGATGCTGCTCGTGACCCACGAGATGCGTTTTGCCTACGAGGTATCGTCAAGGGTCATCTTCATGAACCAGGGGGTCATCTGCGAGGAAGGCGACCCCAGGGAAATGTTCGTGAAGCCCAGGACCGAGCGGCTCGCCGAGTTTCTGAAGACTTCAAGTTTCAACTAAGCAGGGAAGTGAAATATCATGACGATCAAGCGATATGGCGCGGGAGAAACGGGGGCTGGCGGTCAGCCGCTTCCCTTCGCCAGAGCAACCGAAGCCGCCGGCTGGCTCTATGTCTCCGGTCAGGTGCCAATGGAAAAGGGCGAGATCGTTCCCGGGGGCATCATCACCCAGAGCCGCAAGGCCATCGAAAACATGATTGCCATCCTTGAGGAGGCGGGCTACCGCCTGCAGGACGTGGTACGCGTCGGTGTATGGCTCGATGATCCGCGGGACTTCTGGAGCTTCAATGGCGTCTATGCCGAATATTTCAGCGAGAATCCTCCCGCCCGAGCTTGTGTGCAATCACGCATGATGGTCGACTGCAAGGTCGAAGTGGATTGTGTCGCGTATCGCGCGGATCGCGCCTGAAGATTGGAGAAATGCATGGCCGAGGCTGCTGTCGAGATCGCAGCACGACGCACCAGGGGATTGGATCGCGCATTCGAGATCTTGGAATTCCTGCGCGTGAAGCGGCAGCCGATGCGACCAAACGAGATCGCGGCGGAAATCGGTGCGCCGCGGTCGTCCGTGTATGAGCTGGTCAACCTTTTGCTTAGCCATGGGATGCTCGATTACCAGGGCGACGAAGGGCGAGTCTTTCTCGGCCGCCGCCTCTACTTCCTCGGAACAGCTTATGCCGAGCATTTCGATCTCATGCGCGAGTGCGAGCGTATGCTGACCCGCCTTGCCGAGGAAACCCGCGAGACTGCACAAATGTGCCTTCTTGAGGGCAACAAATACACCGTTGCCATGATGCGCGAAGGTATTCGCCCGTTCCGTATCTCGTCCAATGTTGGTGAACTCGTTTCCATCCCCTGGACGGCGTCCGGGCGATTGCTCGTTTCCCATCTGTCCGACCAGCAGATTGTCGACTTCATCCCGCCTGAGGATTTCATCCTGCCCGACGGCCGACGTCTGGATCCGGCGAATTTCATCGCGCAGGTGCGCGGGGCTGCCCAGGACGGCTATTTCACCTTCAATAGCGAGGTGGAGAATTTTACCCGCTGTTTTGCCGTCCCTATCTATCAAGCAGGCGGTAACTGTATTGCTACATTGTGCCTGGTCACTCCTCGGGAGGATGGGGTGCGCAACCGAGATGACTACCTTGACAGCCTATTGCGTGCCGCTGGTGAGATTAGTGAAAAGCTTGGCTATGGCCAGGATCAGTATCGTGGTGCTGGTGCGCGGCGTTAGTCTCACTGCTTGAGGCTTGAAAAATTAATGCGCTTCGCAGGCCCTGCAGGAAGAAGGCTCATGACGTGGCGAGGTCCATCTGACCAGGTGATTGTCGCAATCGCAACGAAAGGAGCGAAGGTCTTGTGCATGTCGGATACAGCGGGATTGCTAACGAGGATCTGCGATCGATGACGCGGAGTGTCGGGCTATCGCCAGACGGCAAGCGACAAGGGCGAGCCGAAACCTAAAGTCTTGTATCGCGTAAATTATCTATCCGGTGCCGTCGGAATACGTTTCGTCACCCTTTTCTAAAAATAAATAATATAATTATAAAATGCAATTCTGAGGGCTTCTAAAGTAATTATCACAAGGACGGATATGTGAAGGCGCTCGAGGCAAGTAAGGGCATCTTCACGCCGGACGGGATGATGCCTGAGGGAGGCCCCGAAACTGTTCTGACGATTCCTTCGGAATTCTCCAAGAATGTCAAAGGCAAGCAAATCGATCTTTCAAGGACGTATACGACGGAATTCGTCAAAAACGCCAGGTGAAGAAGATCGGGTTCAGGCATCGTTAGGGCTGTCTTGATGTTTTCTGCGGTGATAAAAAACCCGTATTGAAAGCGATGAATCGGAAGTCATGGCGAGAAGCAGCCTCACGCCGCAGATCAGCGGCAATATCATCGAATTCGTGAAAGCGAATGGGATGCGCAAAGGCCAGCATCTGCCTCTCCAGATGCTGGCTGATACATTCCGCGTCTCCCGCGCTCCGATCATGAGTGCGCTGCGGAGCCTGGAGGGTCGGGGTATTGTGCGCGCGGAGCCGAATAGGGGTTATTTTCTGGCCGTTGACGGCGACGATCTGGAATTATCAAGGCCAGATGGTCTGAAGGACGGCGACGGTGACGAAGTCATCTATTTCCGGATCGCAGAGGACCGTTTTTCCGGCAAGCTCGCCGAGCGAGTCAGTGAAAGCGAAATGATGCGCCTTTACGATCTGCCGCGAAGCCGGTTGCTGAAGATCCTGCACCGCATTGCCGATGAGGGATGGGTTGAGCGGCTGCCCGGTAACGGTTGGTCTTTCCGCCAGACTTTGACGTCACGCCAGAGTTATGAAGATGGCTATGCCTTCCGTGCCGTCATCGAGCAACAGGCCATGTTGCTGCCGAGCTTCAGGCCCGACCCCGAAGGTTTCAGACACGCGAGACAGGTACAGACGGAACTCGGGCAGGGCGGATATCAGACGTGGTCCCGCGCTGATATTTTCAAAGCAAACAACGAGTTTCACGAAATGCTCGTGGCTTGCTCGCGCAACGAGTTTTTCCTCGATGCGATCAAACGCATAAACCGCCTGCGTCGGCTGATCGAATATCACATCACGATCGACAGAAGCCGGCTTCCGCGGCAGACGACCGAACACCTGCATATTCTCGATCTGGTCGAAGATGGCCGCCGCAATGAGGCGGCAGCGTTTCTCTACACCCACATTATGGGGGCAAGCCGCATCAAAACGCCTCAGGTATGATCCAAATCCTTGAAAAGGATGCAGACGGGGCTGCCAACGGCAAGGGTGCTCGATATCCGCGAGAGATGCCCGGTTGCCTTGTCGATGCTGCAGGCAGTGATCGTATCGCTGTCTTCATTCGCGACCAGCAATGTCCGGCCCTCTGGGAGCATGGCAAAGAAGCGCGGCGTCCTTCCTGCCGTGGCCCACGAGCCCAGGGGTGTCATGCGTCCGTCTTCGCCGATCGAGAAGGCTGCGATCGTGTCGCTGCCGCGATTTGAAGCGTAGACGAAGCGGCCGTCGGCGGAAACCGCGATTTCGGCACCGCGGCTGTTGCCGGTAAAGCTGTCGGCAAGCGAAGACAGGATCTGGAACGGCTCGATGCTGCCCGTTGCCGGGTCGAAGCGATGCGCCGCGACGGTCGAGTCCAATTCGTTGATCACATAGGCAAGGCGCCCTCGCGGATGAAAGACGATGTGACGCGGGCCTGCGCCCTCCCGGGAGTGGCAGGACGCCACTTCCGTCAGCATGCCGGAAGCGGGATCCAAATGGTAAACGAGGATCTTGTCCAATCCCTTGTCCGGCACCGCAATCCAGTTTCCCGAAGGATCGAATTCCACCTGATGCGGTTTGGCGAAAGGCTGTTCGACCCGATGCGGGCCGACCTCTCCTTCGATGGTGGTGAGGCTCTCGACCGAACCAAGTCGCCCATCTTCCTGGCGGCGAAGAACGGCGAGCGTGGACGTGACGTGGTTTGCGACGATCAGAAACCGGTTCGATGGATCGAACGAGAGATGCACAGGGTTGCGCCCCTCGGTCGATTGCTTGTTCAGGAAGGTCAGGTGTCCTGATGCCGGGTCGATGGAGAAAGCGCTGACGCGATCGGAATCGCCGTGAACGGTATAAAGGAAATGCCCCGTTCGATCGAAGGCGAGGAAGGAAGGGTTTTCCATCTCCAGGAGCTGACGATGCTCCCAGCTCAAATCCTGCGCCAGCCGATAGACGTTCAACCCGTTGCCGCGCGCATTGCGAGCCCTCGTCGTGCGGGCGCCGACATAGGCGATCCTCGTCCTTTCTCCAGTCATGCGGACATCCTCCCTGAATGATGTGTCCAAAATCATAACGCGGCACGCACATCGTCGCAATTGCATTTTATAATCATATTGTGTAAATAGACCATATGTGCTCGAGTTGACCTCGGGCCGCCATCAATGCTTCTGGGAGGTAGCAATGACCGATACAGCGACAAGCGCGCTAGAAAAGACGACGATGCGGAAGGTCTTCTGGAGGATCGTCCCTTACACGTTCCTGCTTTATGTCATCTCGTATCTGGATCGCGCCAACCTCGGCTACGCGGCATTGCAGATGAACAAGGATCTGGCGCTGTCTGCCGAAGCCTTCGGCTTTGCCGGCGGTATCTTCTTCATCGGTTATTTCCTCTTCGAGGTGCCGAGCAACATCGCCCTGCAGAAATACGGATCGCGCATCTGGATCTCGCGCATCCTGCTGACCTGGGGCGCCGTTGCCGTGTTGACTGGTTTTGCCCAGAACGCCATGCAGCTTTATATCCTGCGCTTTCTTCTCGGCGTTGCCGAAGCCGGTTTCTTCCCCGGCATCATCATCTATCTGACCTATTGGTTCCGTTCGAAGGAGCAAGCGACGACGGTGGCGTTCTTCACGGCCGCCATTCCCGTTTCCTATCTGATGGGTGCGCCGCTCAGCACCTGGATCATGGACAATGTCAGCGGCTTCGGCCTTCCCGGATGGCGATGGATGCTCATTCTTGAGGGCGTTCCCGCGGTTACGGCCGGCATCTTCAATTATTTCTACATGACCGACCGCCCCGAAAAGGCGAAATGGCTGACCGAGGAAGAGCGCAACTGGCTTACCAAGGAGCTCGCGGCTGATCATGCCAACCGCAAGAACGTCAAGCATCTCGGGCTTTGGCAGGCGATTTCGAATCCCAAAGTGCTGTTCCTGTCGGCCATCTATTTCATCTATCAGGTCGGCAATCTCGGTATCGGACTGTGGATGCCGCAGATCATCCAGGGATTCGGCGCTAATCTCAGCCATTTTCAGATCGGCCTCGTCGCGATGGTGCCCTATGCGGTTGCCACCATCGCCATGGTCCTGTGGTCGCGCAGCTCGGACCGCACCGGCGAGCGTCAGAAGCATACCGCAGCACCATTGCTGATTGCCGGTGTCGCCTTGGCGGCCACGGGCCTGACCCGCGATCCTTATATCGCTATCGGCCTTATCTCCGTGGCGCTTGCGGGCATCTATGCCTTCAAGTCGCCCTTCTGGTCGTTGCCCGGTCTCTTCCTCAGCCGCTCGACCGCGGCAGTCTCGATTGCCGCCATCAATTCCATCGGCAATCTCGGCGGCTTTGTCGGTCCCTACGCCATGGGCGCAGCCAAGACCTGGACGGGCAGCGCTCTCGGTGGGCTCATGTTCCTCGCCGCACTGCTGTTCCTGTCCTTCCTGATGACCTGGTTCATGCGGGTCTCCAACGGAGAGACGGCGGAGGACGCTGGACCATCTGGGCAGTTTCATATCGCGCGCGCCAGGCAGCCCAAAACCTGAGGCAGAGTTTCAGAGCATGACGACGATCAGCAAATTCGACGCAAACGGCATCCAGTATGATATCATCGATCTGCCGCAGGTAGCAGGCGCTCTCCTTGGCCGGATGCCCTATATCCATCGCATCCTGCTGGAGAACGTGCTCCGGACGGGGGGAGACGACGCCGAACGCGCAAAATCGGCGATCATCGCCTGGCTCGACGAAGGCAGGAGCGAGGTCGAAATCCCCTTCCTGCCGAACCGCGTGCTGATGCACGACACGACCTGCGGGCCGGCGCTCGTCGATATCGCCGGCATGCGCTCGGCATTGGCCGAGGCCGGCGGTGACCCCGCCTTGCTCAATCCGGTGGTGCCGGTGGATGTTTCGACGGATCATTCGGTTGCCGTCGATGCATTCGGCAGCTCCGCTTCGCTGGAGCGGAACATGGTGCGGGAATATGAGCGCAATGCAGAGCGCTACAGCTTCATGAAATGGGCGACCAATACGCTCTCCGGCTTTAGGGTCCATCCCCCCGGGACGGGCATCATGCATACCCTCAATCTGGAGCGGCTTGCCACGGTCGTGACCGACCAGCAGAAGGACGGCAGGCGCTGGGCCGTTCCCGATACGCTGATCGGCACGGATAGCCACACACCGATGATCAATGGCATCGGCGTGCTTGCCTGGGGCGTCGGCGGCTTGGAGGCGGAAAGCGTCTTTTTCGGCATGCCGGTGACGCTGCGCGTGCCGGATGTCGTAGGCGTGCGCCTGACCGGCGGCCTGCGCGAGGGTGTTCTTGCCACCGATCTGGCATTGGTGGTTACCCATCTGCTGCGTCAGATCGATCTTCAGGACAAGTTCGTCGAATTCTACGGGCCGGGCGTTTCGACGCTGACAGCAGGCGATCGTGCCGTCGTTGCCAACATGACGCCGGAGTTCGGCGGCAACAGCGGCTATTTCCCGATCGACGGCCACACGATGCAATACTTGAGAGCGACGGGGCGAAGCGAGGGTCATGTCGATTTCGTTGAGCGTTACGCCAGACGCGTGGGCATCTGGTTCGACCCGTCGTGCGAGCCACGATATACCTCGACACTCGAAATCGATCTCGCAAGCATCGAGCCGAGTCTCGCTGGTCCTCGGCGTCCCCAGGACCGCATCCCTGTCGGCGAAACGGCGCATGCCATCGCCGACATGATGAAGGTATCGGTGGAAGTTGAGGGACAGCCAAACAACGGCGCCGTCGCGATCGCCGCGATCACGAGCTGCACGAACACCTCCGATCCCCGACTGCTTGTTGCAGCCGGCCTGCTCGCGCGCAAGGCGCGCGCCTACGGGCTATGTCCGCCGCATTGGGTGAAGACTTCGCTGGCGCCGGGCTCGCCGACTGCCGGGCGCTATCTCGAGCGCGCCGGTCTGCTTGAAGATCTTGAGGCGGTGGGTTTCGGGATCGTCGGCTATGGCTGCACGACATGCATCGGCAATTCCGGGCCGCTGACGGAGCCTGTCGCAAAGGCCATGGCCGAGCGCGGCATCCTGCCCGTGGCGGTGCTGTCGGGAAACCGGAATTTCCCTGGGCGCGTGCATCCGCAGCTGGAGGCAGGCTTTCTGGCATCTCCGCCGATGGTCGTCGCCTTTGCTCTGGCCGGCACCGTTGAGCTGGACATACTCTCAGACCCCATAGGTCTTTCGCAGGAAGGAATGCCGGTCACGCTTTCGATGCTGTGGCCGAAGGCGTCGGAGATCGACAAGGCCCTGGCACGGGCTGCGAATGTCTGGGACTTCGCACCTGCCTATGAGAAAGCCGAGGCTAGCAAGGCGTGGCGCGAGCTCGATGCGCCGACCACGACCATTTTTCCATGGGACGAGAAGTCGACCTATATTCGCCGGCCGCCCTTTGCGAGCTTCGGCAAGGGCACGTTGCTGGGCAATTATCAGGCTCATCCCATCTTGGTCGTCGGCGACGATATTACCACGGATCACATTTCTCCGGCCGGCGCCGTTTCAGTCGGCAGCGATGCGGGGACCTATCTCGTCGAGAGAGGAGAGAACCCAACCGATCTCAACGTCTTCGCGTCCCGCCGGGGAAACTGGGAAACCATGGTCCGCGGCCTGTTTACCAACAAGACCGTCCGCAACCTGATCGGCGCGGATATCCCGCCGGGCTCGACCGTCTATGCCCCTTCGGGCGATATGATGTCCCTATGGGCTGCGGCTCAACGCTATTCTGAAGACGATCGATCCGTCGTCATCGTCGCTGGCGAGCGATACGGCATGGGATCGTCGCGCGACTGGGCTGCGAAGGGAGTTGCCTTGCTCGGGGTAAGGGCGGTTCTCGCCCTGAGCTTCGAGCGGATACACAGGTGGAACCTGATCGGCATGGGCATCCTGCCGCTGCGGCTGCCGGATGGTTTTGGTCCGGACGAGCTCGCGCTTGTGTCGGGTGACGTTATCGAGATCGCCGCGGATGCGGCTCGCGTCGATCCGCGTTGCCAGATAGGGGTTGTCGTGAAACGTAAAGATGGGCAACAGACGCAGCTTGTCGCGACAGCAGCGATCGAAACCAGCGCGGAGGTCGAAATTCTCCGGGCCGGTGGCATCCTCCCACTTATCCTGCATAACGCGCTTCAGCCCCCGACAGCGCCCCTGATACGGAGGCGGCTTAATGGGGCCGTTCCACAATAAGGAAGAACCCGAAAAGGCGCCCACGGGTCCCTGGGGCAGGGCAACCCGGATCCTGATATCGACAATCTGAAGATCAAGAGCCAGAATTTTGATTGATGCCGGAGGAAGACGAGCGAGCCCGCGGTTCCGCCCCTTTCAAGATCAGCTAGGTGCAATATCGGCGCACCAGCTGTACAGCGATGGATGGATCGCCGAAGAACCAAATCTATTCAAGATGATATGGTCGCCCAATCTTGTTGTCGTGAGCGCAGCTGTCGAATAGCCGTGCCTCCGTCCGGCGTGCAATCACACAAGCAGGGCGCGGCTGCGCATTCCCTAGTTGTTCGTATATCTCTTGTGGCCACTCGCCGGCGGCTCGCTATCTCCTCAATCTCTGCCTGTTGAATTCGTCTTCTAGCAATTCATTTGCGCGATACGATGCTCATCTCATGGATCTTGCAAATCAACACCGAACAGCTCTTGGTGCATGTGCTCGACTGCAATGCCGATGCCGCCGACGAGAGCAGCCCGATTGCCAAACTGACTGATCTCGATACGGGGTGGGTAAGGCGTGCAACGTGGCAAATACCTGCGAATAGCTTCGACAAGTTCGGGGCGCGCGCCGATACTGCCGCCCATGATCACCAGTTCTGGATCGAGCGTTGCACCGATTGCGGCAATGGCAAGCGCAATCGATCGCGAAGTTTCCTCGATCACGGCAACAGCGGCTGGCTCGCCAGCCGCCAGAGCCGAAAAAAGATCCGCTACAGTTGCCTCACCCTGCCCACCATATCCAGAATAACGCCGCACCATTGCAGCACTACCCACAGCGCTTTCAAGAGTACCGAGGGTAAAGCCACCCGGATCAAATGGCTCCCCGCCGAGAGGTAGATAGGCGATCTCCCCGGCGGCGCCGCGTGCGCCGCGCATGAGGCTGCCATTTGCAATGATGCCCATGCCGATACCGGTGCCCAGCGCCACGAAGGCAAAATTATCTGATGTGGAGCCGTGCCCTCGCCATCGTTCTCCCTGTGCGGCAAGATTGACGTCGTTTTCAATGATGACCGGGATTGCCATCCGGTCACTCAAGAGGCCGCGCAAGTCAATTGTTTCGACTCCCGGGATGTTCGGGGCGACATTGATATGTCCGGTGGCCGGATCAAGCACACCTGGCGTAGCCAGCACTATGACGCGCAATTTGGCCAGATCGATGCAGGCGCTCCGAGCAAGGTCCTGTATAATGGCGTGGAATTGATCGACCAGATGGACCCCGCCGAGCGAACTTGTGGGCACTTTGGTTTCGGCGACGATGTTACCAACCAGATCGCAGATGATGGCGGCGATCTTGGTTCCGCCTAGATCGATGGATGCTGCGAAACCCGCACTTGCATCAAGCTCATAGGTTATTGCAGTTCGCCCCAGGCGCCCGTCGGTATATCCGCTCGGCTTCAACCAACCATTGTTCTCCAAATTGCGAACGACGTCGGAAATCGTTTGTTTGGACAAGCCCGTTTGCTTGGCAATATCCGCGCGGGAAATAGGGCCTTTTGCAAGTATGGTCCGAATAACGGAATTTGTTGAGATTTTTCGCGCTATCGGTGTCTGGTTCGCATTAGGCATCATTGCTGGCACGCGTTCCACCCTTAATTAGTTCGGGACCTTTTCCTAATTCATCCAGCTCGCGCTGCGGCTGTGCCAATTTCAAGTGAAAAAGTCCTGAAATTCAAGTGAATCTCAGTTATCTGGCTAAACCAAATCATTTAATTTGTCCATGTCATTGACAAATTAAGCGCCCAATTTGTAGACTTGCCCAATGGCTGAGCAAATTGCGGAGGGGTAATGAAAGCGAGGTCAAAGGATGGGAGATATAGTCCCGCATTCGCTGCGGACTTCATCGCGCTCCAATCCGGCAAGGTTGCTGGATATCGCAGCCTGGATTTCACACGTCATCCCATTCCCGACACCGCGCAGTGAAAGGTGCTTGATTTGCCATGATGACCCCCACGTCCCAAGGCGAAATCATCAGCAGGCATCCCGTCATTCTGCCGATCATGGCGCCTCGGCTGCAGGCGGACGCGCATCCCGACGGGTATCTTGATCTCGCTCTTTGGGGAAGCGGCCGCCTGGGGCGCATACGTTTTTCCAAGCTGGCCGGACCGTACGTCTATGGTCCAAACAGGATCATTGCCGAAGCGGGCGGCATCTTCGTGGCCCAGTCAAAGCCCATCCTCCTGATCCGCAATGCTCGCCTGGAAGGAATCTATCCGGCTCGTCGTGGTGCCTGGTGGCATGAGATTGACGAGGACAGTCCGCGGGCCAAGATCATCAAACGCAATAACCGCCGCACGGTCGTGACCGGCTGGGGAGCGATGATCATTGAGGTCAGCAATGGTGATATCCGTGTCGCTGCCGGTGCCTCCGAAGAGGAGGCTGAAGCCGCATTTGGTCTTGCAGGCGATGCTATCGTAGCGGAAGCTGCGGATTATGTAGCCCGGTGCGACGTCGCGCCCAAGGCCGATCCCGTGATGCGCAGCATGGTGATGCAGGGCGCGCATGCCGCCTTTTCCAGCATCCGTCTTGACGAGAATGGCGTATTTGCCGGCCTGGCTGCTGGGCAGGCCTACAGCGCGCCCGCACGCACCTATTATCGTGATGGCTACTGGACGATGCAAATACTGCTGAAGCTTGCGCCAGAAGCTGTACGCGATGAAATTCGACTTTTGGCCAAGGGAATCCAGCCCGACGGGGAGGCGCCAAGCGGCGTGATCGTGACCGGACCGGCGCAATCGCGCGCCTGGCAGAACTTCGTTCTCGATTGCAGGCTGAACCCAGAGAAATATCACGGAAAGGCTGTTCCGGAGCATCACAATCGTCCAGGTGATTGGTGGAGCGATCATTTTGACAGCCCGCTTTTCTTCATCCTCTTTCTCGTCGACTATGTGGATGCCACGGGGGATACGGCAGAAGCACTGCTGCACTGGCCACTCGTCACGGCTATCGTTGAACGATATCTGGGTTTTGCAGGCCCTGGTAGCGTACTGCCGCTCAAGCCACGAAATGACAGGGACTGGGCAGACAACGTCTATCGGGAGGGTCTCGTCTCCTATAATCTCGGCCTTTTCGTCGGCGCTTTAGATGCCGTGGCTAAGTTGGGGGCGGGGCACGATCCCGCGTTGGCACGGAAGGCAAGCGAAACAGCGCAGCACGCTCGTGCCGAAATCGAGGATAAGCTCTTTGTCCCGAGCAGAAACGGTTACGCCGATTTCATCACCCCTGATGGATTTGTTGAAGATCATCTCGTGCTCGACAGCCTGACGCTCTCCCGTTATGGGGCCATTTCGCCGACGCGCGCCGCTGGCCTCCTGAAGGCGATGGAAGCGGCCCTGGAAGCTCGAAATAACAAGCAGCAGCCCTATGGCGATTGGGGCGTCCTTTGCGCGTTCCCACCATTTAAACGGGCAAGTGACGTGAGATCGAAGACCGCTTTCCCTTTCCGTTACCACAATGGATCGGATTGGCCTTATTGGGACGGCGTCTATGCGGAAGAAAGAATACGCCACGGCCTTGGTGGAGCGCGTTATGCGCTTATACGCTGGTGGGAGGCCTGCCTGGCAAATGGTTGGGCAGGTGCGGTCGAGTATTTCTCGCCACCCTACGGACGCGGCTCTCTGCTGCAGGGATGGAGCGCGATGCCAGCGGCTGTTGTCCTTAAATATGGCTTAGAAGCTGCGAACGCGGAGAACAGGTGATGAGCGGATGGGGGCAGGACTTGCGTTTAAACTGCCGGCCTATCCAGTTTCATGACGAAGGCAAGGTGGTCGTTGTGGCTGAGTTCTTCGAAACCGAGATGCCTGTAGAAGCCCTTGGCGCGTTCGTTTGCGGGACTAACGCCAAGATGGACCGCAGGCACGCCGTGGCCCGAAAGCTTGTTGAGCATGGTCTCGACCATCAGGCGTCCCCACCCACCCGATTGGGCCTCAGGCAGAATATTGATATGAAGATGCGCAGGGTAGGTCGTTTCAAGACCCGACGTTCCGCTATGAGGGTTGGCGATTCGCTCCAGAACATCGGCGTCTTTTGCAACGCTCGGTGTCAGGCCAGCGATCTCCCGCCGAACAAGCGGCCACCAGTTTCTGTCGAGCGCTTCATCGAAGCTTGCAGTATCCGGCGTACCGACAACATAGCCTATGACCCGCTCGTCTTTGGCGAGAACGAACGCAAAATCCGGAGCAAATTTGAGATAAGGCACGGCCCACACATAACCGGGAAGGCGCGGATTGCTGTAAAGCGCGCTCGCGTCGGCTCCGGCGTCAGCCGTCATCAGGCAAATATGGAAGAGGGCGTCAACGTCGTCCTCGTTGGCCGGACGGATGAAACAATCGTCGATCTTAGGAGGCATGGCATCATCGATTTGCTGGCCGCTGCTCGGTGCGAACTGATGTCAGGCGGCGGTAAAACTGAGAAGGTTGAGGGACTGCATCTGAGGGCTCAGAGCCCACAAACTTTTTGGAAAGAATAAGGAAATTCGTTGGGCCAGTAAAGGCCTGACAATGCAAGACATTCGGCATGTCTTAGTAAGACCGGCCGGTTGGAATCGATAGAAACTGCCAAAACGCAGCTAGAGGGAACCAATCAATGTTTAGCGATTTCATCTCCATCAATGCAGCATTCATTCTAAAGAAGGCAGGAATTTTGGCGGGCGCCACTTTCGTGGGGTTTGGCATATCGACTATTGCCTTTGCCGACACACTCACGGTTTGGGACGACCACGATTCGGAGTCGAGAGCCGCCGTGATGACCGAGCTCAACGCCAATTTCCAGAAGGCGCATCCCGACGTTAAGCTTGACCACACCGTACGCGATTTCCAGGATCTCAATCTTACGCTTAAGCTCGCCGTTTCCTCCGGCGACGGCCCAGTGGTGACCAAGGTCAACCAGGGAGCTGGCGCGATGGGGGCGATGGTGAAGGAAAACCTTCTCGTTCCTGTCGATACCTACCTCAAGAAATATGGATGGGATAAAAACCAGTCTGATAGTCTCCTGGCGCGCGACCGCTGGTCGGGCAAGGGCGAGTTCGGTGTCGGTGAGACCTACGGCATCTCGTCGCTCGCCGAAATCGTCGGCCTTTATTACAATGAAAAGGTCTTGAAAGCCGCTGGCGTTGAACTTCCGCTCAAGAGCTTTGACGATTTCCTTGCCGCCCTCGATAAGGTCAAGGCGGCAGGCACCGCACCGCTCACGATCGGTACGGCCAAGGGCCACCTGGCGCTCCATATGCTGGCGGGGATCAGTCAAGCGCATATCGATGCATCTGATCGAAAAGCGCTCGATGACTTGATTTACGGCCGTGGTGGCACCTGGAATACGCCCGGTAATCTGGAATCGGCCAGACTTGTCCAGAACTGGGCAAAGAACGGTTATTTCTTCGACGGCTACCAGGGAATCTCAGGTGATGATGCCGTTCAACTGTTTGTCGCTGGCCAGGGAGCCTTCCTGATTTCGGGGACCTGGTACTTTGGCGAGATGCAAAACAATCCAGATATCCATTTCATGCCGATCCCGGCACCCGCCGGCATCAAGCATCCGCTTTCGGTTGGTGGTGTCGACCTTGCCTGGGCGATCACGAGCCTGGCGAAGAGTGACAAAATGAAGGATCTGGCCGGCGAATACATCAACTATATGGTCTCCAAGGACGCGTCCGTTACCTGGGTCCATGCCGGCTATCTACCTGCAACTCCGGTTCCGGAGGATGCCGGGGTCAGCGCTTCCCCACTCCTGAAAGAAGGCATCTCAATGTGGAAGTCGTTGAACGATAACAATGCCCTTGGACATTATCCCGATTGGGCGAGCCCGACCATGCTCAAGACGTTTGACGAAAACACGCCTTTGCTGCTTGCGAACAAGGAAACACCAGAAGAACTGGTCGGCAAGCTCGATGCGGACTACGCCGCCTACATGAAGAGCAAGTGATTACCACGGTGCACACCTATCCCGCCGCGCTACTCAATTGACAAAAAGCAGCGGCGGGAAACTTCGGTACGTCTATCCTGATCACGGCCAGAGCAGTACAATTCGGCGTCTGGCATATTTCCGAGATGGTGCATGAAACGCTCGCCACTTGACGCAAAGGCCAGCAGAAATCTCATTTATATTCTGCCCGGTTTGCTGCTCTATTTTGCTCTTGTCCTTGGTCCTATTGTTGCGGCAATCGGTATCAGCTTCACTGAATGGAATGGGATCAGTCCGCCCAACTGGATCGGGATTGGCAATTATGCAAAATTGCTTTCAGATGAGACGTTCTATATAGCGTTGAAAAATAATGCTTTTTTCATGGTATTTTACTGCGTCATTCCGATTGTCGTTGGCCTTTCATTTGCTGCGATGGTCTGGACGCTTAGGCAACGCGAGCAGTTCGCACTACGTACGCTGCTGTTCCTGCCCTATATCATGCCTACCGCCGTCCTTGGCATCATTTGGCACTGGCTTTACAATCCCGCTTTCGGTCCCATCAATCAGGCACTGAAGCTGATTGGCTTGGGTTCGATCGCTTTACCTTGGCTTGGCGACTTCACCTTTGTCTTGCCCGCCGTTGGCCTTGTCGCAAGCTGGTATTTCTTTGGTTTCTGCATGGTCCTGTTTCTTTCCGGCATCCAGCGGATTGATCCGGCGCTGTTTGAAGCGGCAAGGGTCGACGGTGCCAGTGGGAGCAGGATTTTCTTCTTCATCACACTGCCACTCCTCCTGCCCGAGATACGTATCGCGCTCCTTCTCACTATCATTTCTTCTATCAAGAGTTTTGATCTGATCTTTACGATGACGCGGGGTGGCCCGGCCAATGCGACCCTCGTTCCCAACATTTATATGTACGAGCTTGGTTTCCAATTGAATCGCTATGGATATGCCTCGGCCGTTGCCATCATCGGTGCAATTCTAGTCTTTACAATCAACTATGCCGTTCATCGGCTGGTGCGGCCGGTGAATGAAGGGAGTGCATCGTGAGCCGAGCTTCTCATGGAATAGGCGCAGTCTTGCCCTCGCGTGTCATTCTTTGGCTGTTCGCGATCTTGACTGTTGTTCCCTTTGCTCTTCTGATACTTACTTCTTTGAAGAGTCGTACAGATCTCCTGCAGGGCGCATTCGTATTGCCGGCCTATCCCCATTTCGAAAATTATGCAAATGCTTGGATCGATGGGCGGTTTAATGTCTATTTCCTGAATTCCGTCATGATTGTTTTCCCGGTGGTAGTCGTTAGCATCATACTTGGCACGTTAACGGGATTCGCGTTCGCATTCCTGACCTTTCCGTTCAGGCGCACCATTTTTGTCCTTCTAACAGTTGGCATGATGGTGCCGACCGAGGCTTTCATCATTCCGCTCTACTATGAAATGCGCCATGTCGGTCTCATCAACACCTATGCTGCGCTGATCCTTCCTCAAATTGCCATGTCATTGCCTTTTGCGACCATGTTCATGGCCAGCGCGATGCAACAGCTGCCGTCGGAAATCATAGAAGCAGCTGTCCTCGACGGGGCATCCAGACGATACATTCTTTCCAAGGTCATCGTCCCTTTGATGCTGCCGTCAATGTCTACGCTGGCATTGTTCTTGTTTATCTGGACTTGGAACGAGTTTCTTATCCCGCTTGTCCTTGTCAATGATGATAACTATCGGACCCTGCCGATTGGCATGTTGTTTTTCCAGGGGCGTTATACGGTCAATACCCCTGTGTTAACGGCGGGCGCTGTTATCGTCATCGGGCCGCTCATTCTTGCCTACATGCTATTCCAGCGGAAACTCATCACGGGCCTCACGGCCGGAGCGACAAAATAAAACTGTGTTGATCTTATTTCTGAAGAGATCGGCGCGCACTCGGGCGCCATGATGCGGCGAGTATCTTTGTTCGCAACATTCCATGTTCACCACCTCAAATCAGTCATTCCGGCAGGGTCAGGCTCTTGGCTCACCTAATGAATGCGTTGCGAACGGAATTTGCAATAACAGGATCATTGGTTCTTATCCCTTCAAGAGCAAAATGTTTAGTGCTTGCCGGAAATGTAGCCGGTGCAATAACGTGGGGTTCTGAAGGTAAGTTCGTTTATAACGGGCCATGCCCTCAGATGTCGCCACCGCGTCCTTCGATACGAGCCAGTACCCGATCCAATGCCGAGACCAATATGGTGTGCCCGCCCTTCGTCTCGAAATCTGATAGGACCTGCTCATTCAGCCCGCCCCTTGTGGCGAATTGCTTGCTGAGCGAATGAAACGAATGGACAGTCTTCTCATTGGCCCGCTGCGCGAGGCTTTCAAAAAGCGGTGCGATATAGGCTTGGCCCTTCGTTCGATCGAGCCCGTTCTTTTCCAGCCAGTCGTTCGTGAACTCCATGATACCGAAGAAGGTCGACATCATGGCGCTGGCCGCGGCAAGAAGATCATACTCCTTGCGGGATGCGCATTGAACGGCCGTACCAAGCGCATCGAACAGGGCGGCGATTTCTTGATTGGGAGGGTAGATGGCGGTCACGCCTCGACGATTGGCAACGAATGGCAAAGGGATCGCTTGTACGAGCTCTGTATCGGCCTGGATCCAGTCGAGCAGGTTTTGGCGCTCCATCGTGGCGACGACGCTGATGATGCTTTGTCCCTCTCTGAAACGAAGCCGGCGTATGACGTCCTCGGCAATCTGCGGACGGATGGCGAGAACAACAATGTCGCTCTGATCGACGACTGCCTGGTTGTCAGTCGCGACAGTTACCTTATCGAACTTGGCGGAAAGCGTTGCGGCGATTTCCGCATTGCGAGGCGAGACATGGATATTGAAGGAGTGCGCCGGCTCGGCCAGGAGGCCCTCCACCATGGCTTCCGTGATCGCGCCGGTGCCTACAAAACCGATCACTTTCATCCGCGCCACCTATTCAGCCGCTCGCGCGGGTCCGAGGGAAACGTCCGTCGCGTAGTTCTCGCGCATGAAATTGATGAAGTTGTCCTGGAATTGCCGGGTGTGAGCATGGGCGAGCTCATCCGCCAGATCGACGTTCCTATCCCGGATCGCCTCCAGCATCAGGCTATGCTCGTCCGTGAGGAGATATCCCTCGTGGGTACGCTCCAGATATTCGAAATGCAGGTGCAGCATGCGCTGACCCTGGGACAAAAGCTTGTCGTAGAAAGAGGCCAGATACTGGTTCTTGCCGGCATAGGCGATCGCCATGTGGAACTCTTTGTTCGCCTCCGACATCGCCAGATGATTTCCAATCTTGACGGCGGTCGCAAATGCCTTTTCCCGTTTGGCAATGAGCTTGAGGTCGGTATCGGTTCGCAGTGCCGCAGCTAGACGGGTGTTCATCCTTTGCGCAATGTCGAGCGCTTCCACATATTTCGGAAAGGTCGCGACTTCGATCGGCGCAACGATCGTGCTGCGGTTGGAAAGCGTCACGACGAGCTCTTCCGCACCCAGGCGGATCAAGGCTTCCCGCACCGGTGATCGCGACATGTCGAAGCGTTCGGCCAGGCTCATCTCGTCGAGAAGCTGCCCCGGCGGCAAGGTGAGCGCGAGGATTTCGTTTCGCAGCGTATCATAGACGCTTTTCCAACCGGTTCCCCGAACCCTTTTCACTTCAGTCTCGTCAGACACTTAAGTCCCTTTCATTTGCGTATGCGGCATTGGGCCAGAAAAGCAGCGTGTCGGCAATGTAAAATTTCCGCTTGACTTTGTCGACACGCTGTTGACATAAATTTGTCAGTCGACACGCAGCCGACAAAAAACACAAAGAAACGGCTAAAGCCGACGAGTGGAACCGCGCTTCGCGCACAGCAAAAGAGGAATGCCGATGCTTTCGAAGTTGATCACGTCCGCCTTGCGGGCGTTGCCTGCGCTCGCCCTGATGGGGGGTCTTTCCGCCACCACCGCTCACGCTCAGACCGCCGACGGCTATTGGCAGGGCGTGCAGAAGGCAGGGGTTTTGAGGTGTGGCGCGGCCGTGGCGCCGCCTTATGTCATGCGCGACCCGGCAACGGGCGAGTATTCGGGCTTCTTTGCCGATCTTTGCAAGGAATTCGCCGACGTTCTCAAGGTGAAGCCGCAATTCGTCGATACGACTTGGGACAATATCGTTGCCGGCCTTCAGGCCGGAAAATGGGACGTTTCGCTGGCACTGAACCGGACGCCGACCCGCGCCATGGCCGTCCAGTTCTCCATCCCCGCGATGGAGTATCAAATCTCGCTTGCCTACAATAGAAACAATCCGAAAATCCCGGCGACGGCAACCTCGGTGGCCGATCTCGACAAGGCTGGCGTGACGATCGCCGTCATGTCTGGAACTGCCCAGGACAAGGCAATCTCCGCAGCCGTGAAGAATGCCACGATCATGCGGCTTCCAGGCAATGACGAGACACGCCTGGCGCTTACCTCGAAGCGGGCCGACATCCTGGTCGACGCCTCCGATACCAACCAGCTTCTGACCCAGGCAAATCCCGATTGGGCCATCGCCCTGAACCCGAAGCCCGCCCTTGCCAAGCAAGGCGTATCCTTCGGTCTGCCGCATAATATGTCGGCTTCAGACGTCGAAGTCGTGAACATCTTTCTCGAAGAGAAGGTCGCGACCGGCCATGTCGACGAGCTGATCCACAAGGCCGTCGATGAAGTCCTCAAGGGCGCAAAATAAGTCCCGTCCGGCGTCGGCGCCTAGCCGCCGACGCATTCTCTCGCTTTTCAGACAAACCGAGATCGGCCATGACCATGTCCTTCAGCCTTCCCCTCGTCAAAATGCAGGCGCTCCACAAGAGCTATGGCAACGGAGCCATCCAGGTGCTGAAAGGCATCGACATCGAAATGAAACCTGGCGAACGCGTCGTTGTCATCGGCCCGAGCGGCGGCGGCAAGAGCACGCTGCTCAGGGTAATGATGGGCCTTGAGCAGATAGATAGCGGGTCGATCGGCTTTGATGGGAAGGCCTATATATCGTCTCAAGGCCTTGGCAAGAAGACCCTCATCGATACCGAAGTCCGCCGATCAATCGGCATGGTCTTTCAGCACTACACGCTCTTTCCGCACCTGAATGTCATCCAGAACCTCATCCTTGCGCCCTGCAAGGTACGCGGCGAGGCAAAATCGAAGGCTATGGCTCGTGCCCAAAACTTTCTTGAGCGGTTCGGACTTGGTGCGAAGGCCAATGCGTACCCCGCCCAGCTTTCCGGCGGTCAGAAGCAGCGCGTCGCGATTGCCCGCGCCTTGATGCTGGATCCCAAGCTGATGCTTTTCGACGAGGTGACTTCGGCACTCGACCCTGAGCTTGTCAGCGAGGTGGAGCAGGTGATCCTCCAATTGGCATCGCAGAACATGCCAATGATGATCGTCACCCACGACATGTGGTTTGCGAAGAATATTGCCTCGCGCGTGATCTTTTGCGCCGGTGGAGTCGTCGTCGAGGATGGCCCTCCCGAACAGGTGCTCGGCTCTCCCAGGGAAGAGCGCACCAAGGAATTCATCGACCGCGTGTTCCACATCAAGCAGCAGGGGGCGGTTGCGTGAGTTACACTTTCGACTTCAACGCAGTCTCGATCGCGCCGCTGCTCAAGGGGTTATGGGTGTCTCTGGAGCTGACGGCGGCAGCCAATGTCATCGGCATTGGTCTGGGATTTGTGCTCGCTCTTTTGATCATGAGTCCTTACCGGCTAGTCCGTCTGCCGTTCATGCTGTTCGTCGAATTTTTCCGCTGCACGCCCGCCATCATTCAGATCGTCTGGATCTTCTACTGCGTTCCGATGATCTTCGACGTCTTTCTCGACCCGATCACAATGGGTGTGATGGCGCTCGGGCTGAACCTCATGGCCTTCAATGCCGAAGCCTATCGCGCGGCGATCCAGGCAGTTCCGCGCGAGCAGCTCGACGCCGGTATCGCGCTCGGCCTGTCGCCGCTGCAGCGGGTATTCTACATCGTTTTCCCGACGGCATTTCGCGCTTCCATCCCCGTTTTGCTGACGAACGGCATCGTCATTTTCCAGCAGAGTGCGCTGGTTGCGATCGTGGCGATCCAGGATCTCATGTACCAGGGAAAGACGCTTGCGACCGAAACATACCGGCCGATCGAAACATTCACGGTCGTGGCGCTGATCTATTTCGTCGTCTCCTTTCCGATCACGCAGATCGTCGGCTTCCTGGAACGCCGCCGGCTGCTTCTCGTCAGCTAGGAGGCCAGGATGACGCTCGACTTCTCGATTCTTCTCCGCTTCGAGCACGCGCTTTTGCTCGGCCTTTGGATGACCGTCAAATTGACAGTCATCTGCATCGCGCTCGGATGCTCTCTCGGCTTTCTGGTGGGTCTTGCCAGAACCTCCAGCAATGTGGCGCTAAGAGCTGTCTCCAGCGTCTATGTCGAGTTCTTCCGTGGTACGCCGGTACTCATTCAGCTCTTCTGGATCTTCTTTTGCCTACCTTTGCTGCTTGGTGTCGAACTGTCGAACCTTGCATCGGGTGTGATTGCGCTAACCCTCTACATGGGGGCGATCACCAGCGAGACCTTCCGGGCGAGCCTGAAATCGATCGGACCTGAGCAACTGGACGCCTGCGTTGCGCTTGGACTTCCGCGCAATATCCAGGTGGTCAATGTCGTGCTGCCGCAGGCCGTGTTGCGTGCGATTCCGACGCTGCTGTCGAACTGCGTCAGCCTGTTCAAGGAGAGCGCCCTGGTTTCCGCCGTCGGGATGGCGGACCTCATGTTCGTCGGCCAAAACATCTCGAATAACACGGCAAGGCCCGTCGAGGTGCTGACGGTCGTCGCCCTGATCTATTTCGTCATCGCATTTCCGCTGACGCGAGCCGTCTCTCTCATCGAGGCGCGCATCCTGAAGAAACTCGCCATCTAAACGCAATCGCTTCACATACAGGAGACCTCCATGAAACTGTCCGGCGTCATGCCTGCGCTCATCACCCCCTTCGACGCGAACGGCAAGGTCGATTTCAAAGCCTTCGAACGGCATCTCACGGCGCTGCGTGCCGCCGGAGTGACCGGGTGGGTCCCCATGGGATCGACCGGTGAATATTCCGCGCTGTCGAACGAGGAGCGTGACGACGTCTTGAGGTTCGTCAAGGATTTTGCCAGGGAAGGCGAAGCCCTGATCGCCGGCACGAACGCGCCTGCAAGCCGCGAGGTCATTGAAAATACGCTTCGGGCCAAGGAGATCGGTTACGATACCGTCCTGCTGGCGACACCTTTCTATACACGCCCGACGCAGGACGAATTGCTCGCTCATTTTCGCAATGTGCTCGATGCGACCGGTATCAATCTCGTGCTCTATAGCTATCCTTACAAGGACGGCGTCGAGATAGGCTTTGATATCCTCGATGCGCTCGCGGACGATCCCCGTGTCCTGGGCATCAAGGAAAGCTCCGGCTCCCTCCAGCGTGCGATCGACATCCATTCCCGTTACAAGGGCCGCATCGACCTGATCTCCGGCTCGGACGACATCGCTCTCGACTTCATGTTCTGGGGCGCTGATGCCTGGATCTGCGGACCCGCCAATTGCATGGCGAAGGCCTGTGTCGATCTTGATCGAACCTTTCGCTCGGGTGATCTCGCGACCGCACGGGAGAAGATGATCGTGCTCTATCGCGCGATGAACATCCTCGAGAGCGGCAAGTTCGTTCAGAAGGTCAAATATGGCTGCGAACTTCAAGGCTTGGCCGTCGGCAACGGCCGCGCACCCCTCGGCGAACTGACGGTCGAGGAGAAGGCTGAGTTCAGGGCTGCCATGCAGCCAATTCTCAACTGGTGAGGGCCTGATTTTTGGCTGGGAGCTCTGACCGCTTCGGCGGCCGGAGCCAAAACGAATTTGGTTTGGCCGAAACAGTGAGGAGGATTGGACTATGCGGTTCAAAAAAGTGCTGTCCGTCGTCGACTGCCATGCGGAAGGCGAGAGCGGCAAGGTGATCGTGGGCGGTGTCGGCCAAGTGCCCGGCAAGACCATGTTTGACAAGCGGGTCCATCTCGAGACCCATATGGACGATATCCGCAAGATTGTTCTTTTCGAACCGCGTGGCGCCGTCTGGCACAATGCGAATATTGTTCTGCCCTCCAATCATCCCGAAGCGGACTTCGGCTATGTGATCCTTGAAACCACCGAATATCCGGCGATGTCGGGTTCGAACACCATGTGCGTAGCGACCGTTCTGCTTGAGACCGGCATCCTTCCGATGCAGGAGCCGGTGACGCACCTGGTTCTGGAATCGCCGGCCGGCCTCATCAGAGTTCGGTGCGAATGTGCGGATGGTAAAGTCACGAGCGTCAGGCTCGTGAACCAACCCGCTTTCTGCTACCACCTTGGCAGCAGTATCGAGGTCGAGGGCTTCGGAACGGTTCGTGTGGACATCGTCTACGGCGGAATGACCTATGCGATGGTCGATGCCGCCGCTCTTGGATTTTCGATCGATCCATCGGAGGCGCGGGACCTTTGTGAGGTCGGGCAGAAGCTCAAATTTGCCGCAGCCGAGCAGCTTGCGGTGGAGCATCCGGAAAACCCGGCGATCCCCGGCATTACCAATACCGAGTTTATGGGACCTATTCGCCGGGAAAACGATGCACTCGTCTCGAAGAATTGCGTGGTTGTCTCCCCTGGCCGTTGTGATCGCTCCCCATGCGGCACCGGTTCTTCGGCGCGCCTTGCCCTGTTGCATGCCAAAGGTCTGATCGCGCCAGGCGAGACCCTCATCCATGAATCGATTACCGGCAGTCGTTTTACCTGCACCATCGACGGACTCGCCAAGGTCGGAAAATATAACGCCGTCATACCGGCGATCGCCGGACAGGCATGGATCACCGGTCTTTATCAGATGGGTTTGGATCCGACCGATCCGTACCAGCAGGGGTTCACCGTAGCCGACACATGGATGACGACGGTTTGAAGCGCACGGGTCTGGAACGAATATGAGCGAAAATAAGACGCCTTTGGTGGTCGTCGGCGCGGGCATCATCGGCACCGCCATCGCCTACCAGCTCCAGCGTTGCGGCGCGAGCGTGACGATCATCGATAAGGACAGCCCGGGCAGAGGCGCATCCTATGGCAACATGGCGAGCATTGCCGTGACGGAATTCATGCCGGCCTCGCGTCCCGGTATCTGGGCACAGATGCCCAAATGGCTTCTTGATCCCGAAGGGCCTGTTCGCATCCGGCCCTCCTATGTGCCGCGGCTGATTCCCTGGTTTCTACGCTTCCTGGCTGCAAGCCGTCCATCGAAGTTGAGGGAGCTTGAAGAAGCCGGCGCGACGTTGTGCACGCGCGCCCACGAGGATCTGGAGGCGCTCCTCAAGACGACTGGCCTTCAGCACATGCTGAGTGCGGAGGGATGTCTCAGCCTCTATAGCGATGAGGCCGAGTTTCGGGCCGACCGCGAGCATATCGAAATGCTCGAACGCTTTGGCTTCCGGCACGAAATCCTTGGCGGTAATGCCATCCGCGATCTCGAACCGGCGCTGACCACGAAGATCGGCAAGGCCGCGCTTTTTCCCGACAACCGCTCGATTGCCGATCCTCACGAACTGGTCGTTGCCCTGTCGGAAAAATTCCAGGTCCTCGGTGGGCGCATCGAAGAGGGCGAAGTTGTGGGTTTCGAGCAGGCAGATACAGGTGTTAAAGCGCTCAGAACGAAAGACGGGCGCAGGATCGAAGCAGGCAGTTTCGTGCTCGCAGCCGGCGCCTTCACCGCCCGCCTGTCCGCCATGCTGAAAGAACCGATCCCGCTCGAGACGGAGCGAGGTTATCACACGCAGATCATGGCGCCGCACATCTCCATGCGTCATTCGATCATATGGCCGGCGCGCGCCTTCATGGTGACGCCGACGGCCGGCGGGATACGCGTTGGCGGCACGGTGGAGATGGCAGGCCTCGACGCGCCGCCGGATTATCGCCGCGCCAAGGTGCTGGTCAGACGCGCCAAGGAGGCACTGCCCGAGCTGAGAACCGAGCAGACGAGTGAATGGATGGGACACCGCCCGGCTCTGCCTGACACGGTTCCGGTCATGGGGCGGTCGGCCAAGCGCAGGAACGTCTGGTACGCCACAGGTCACGGACATCTCGGCTTGACCTATGCAGCAACCACCGGCCGGTTGATGGCCGACCTCATCACGGGCGTCGAACCACCCGTGGACATGAAACCCTATCGCGTCGACCGGTTTTGAGCCAGGCGGCCACGGCAAGGAAAGAGGGAAGAACATGCGAAGCGAACTCTATATCGACGGACGATGGGTGAAGCCGATCAAGGGTGGCACGTGCGACGTCGTCAACCCGGCCACCGAAGAGGTCATGCAGACGATCGCCGCAGCGACCGCCGAGGATGTCGATGCCGCTGTGAAGGCCGCTCGCCGTGCCTTCGACAAGGATGGATGGCCGAAGCTCTCCGGTGCCCGACGTGCACAATATCTCAGGGCTATCGCCAGTGGTATTCGCGCCCGCCAGGCCGACATCGCCCGACTGGAGGTTCTGGATAACGGCAAACCCTTCCCAGAGGCCGACTGGGATATCGCCGATGCGGCAGGATGCTTCGACTTCTATGCCGGCCTTGCCGAGCAGCTCGATAACAATCCGGAGGAAATCATCACGCTCGCCGACGACCGCTTTGCGTCCAAGGCAGTCAAGGAGCCCATCGGCGTTGCGGGTGCGATCATTCCCTGGAACTATCCGTTGCTGATGGCCGCCTGGAAGGTTGCTCCCGCTCTGGCCGCGGGCTGCACGGTCGTTCTCAAGCCCGCCGAGCTGACGTCGCTGACCGCGTTGGAGCTCGCCGCCATCGCCGATGAGGCTGGGCTACCTCCGGGTGTCCTGAACATCCTTACCGGCTCTGGTTCGATCGCCGGACAGGCCATCATCGACCACAAGGGCGTCGACAAGCTGGCGTTCACCGGCTCAGGCCCCGTTGGCTCCAAGATCATGGCTGCGGCTGCCCGTGACATCAAGCGAGTGAGCCTTGAGCTCGGCGGCAAGTCGCCATTCGTCGTGTTCGAAGATGCCGATATCGACGAGGCGGTGGAATGGATCATGTTCGGCATCTTCTGGAACCAGGGCCAGGTTTGCTCGGCAACGTCGCGCGTTCTCGTGCAGAAAGCCATTTACCAGCGCCTTCTTGCGCGCCTGATCGAGGAAACGAATAAGATCAAGATCGGAAACGGCCTGGAAGAGGGTACCCTGCTGGGGCCGCTGGTTTCCAAGCGTCAGTACGAGCAGGTCATTGCCGCGATCGAGAGCGCTCGGAGGGCAGGAGCGACTGTCGCATGCGGTGGAACGCGGCCGGAAGGGTTCGACAAAGGTTATTATCTTCGCCCGACAATATTGACGGATGTTCCGCTCGACAGCGACGCCTGGGTTGAGGAGATATTCGGCCCCGTCTTGTGCATCCGGCCCTTCGAGACCGAAGAGGAAGCGATCGAGCTTGCAAACGATTCCCGTTTCGGTCTGGCTGCCGCCGTCATGTCGAAGGATGACGCTCGTGCCGAGCGCGTCGCGGCAGCCTTCCGGGCAGGCATCGTCTGGATCAATTGTTCCCAGCCCACCTTCACCGAGGCGCCATGGGGTGGCTACAAGGAATCCGGGATTGGCCGCGAGCTCGGCCGCTGGGGTCTCGAAAACTATCTCGAGACCAAGCAGATCACCAAATATGTCACCGACAAGCCTTGGGGCTGGTACATCAAGTAAAGGCGCGATCGGATGCGTTTCGACAGATCTCTCGAATTGCTGCTCGTTCACTGCCAGGGCGAGCTTGGCCACGTCCTTGTTGACGGTGCTCCTGACATTCCCGGCGGAACGATGCTCGACAAGATGAACCACATCAATACGGTCGACGATAGTCTCAGGCGTTTCGTCACTTTCGAGCCGCGCGCCAATGTCGCCATGTCCGTCAACCTGCTCGTCGCTCCGACGCGCGCCGACGCCGACGCCGGATTCATTGTGCTGCAGGCCGACCGTGCGCATCCCATGTCAGGCAGCAACTGCATCTGTGTGGTCACGGCTCTTCTGGAAAGCGGCCGTATATCGATGCGCGAGCCGGAAACCGTGGTTCGGCTGGACACCCCGGCCGGTCTGATCGTCGCCCGCGCATGGTGCGAGAGCGGCCGTTGTGTCGGCGTGAGCCTCGACAATGTGCCAAGTTTCGCGGAATTGCTCGACCACGACATCGAAACGCCTGCCTGGGGACGGATCAAGATCGATGTCGCCTTCGGCGGCGTTTACTATGCGCTGGTCGATGTGAACCAGATCGGGCTCAAAATAGAACCGGGAAATGCGCGCGCGCTGGCTGAAGCCGGCATCGAGCTGAAGCGCCTGGTGGGGGAGCAGATCAAGGTCGCTCACCCGACGCTGCCGGGTATCACCGAGATTGCCTATGTCATGTTCCGTGACCTGGAGCCAGACAGGGCCGTTCGAACCTGCACGACGCTGCAGCCCGGCCGCGTCGATCGCTCGCCCTGCGGGACCGGTAGCTCCGCCAATCTTGCCGCCCTCTATGCGAGAGGCGTCGTCTCGGTCGGAGATATCCGCACATCGCGTTCGATCATTGGAGGGGAGTTCATGGCCGAGGTGATCGGCGAAACGCAGGTCGGCGGCCGCAAGGCAATTCTTCCCCGCATCACCGGTCGCGGCTATGTCTATGGCCGCTCGCAACTGCGCCTTTCGGAAGACGATCCATTCGTGGCCGGCTTCGCGCTCTCCGATACATGGGGACCGCAGGTCGACCTGTTGCGGTGAGAGGCAATCATGGAGAGATCACTTGAAGGACAGACCGTATTGGTTACCGGGGCATCCGGCGGAATAGGTGCCGCGATTGTCGAGCGGCTTGCTGCAGAAGGCGCAAGACCGATCATTCACTTCGGCCGAGACAAGGCAGGGGCGGAAGCCTTGCTGGCGCGCATCGGCGGTCACGGCTGGATCCTCCAGGCCGATCTCTCTGCGGCGGAAGGGGCGTTCGAACTCTGGCGAGGGGCGGTCGATCTTGCCCGACGTGTGAACGGGCTCGTCAACAATGCCGGCATTCGGACGGAGGTGTCCATCAATGCCTCGCAGGCCGATTGGCGAGCGGCGTGGCAGAGGGAGTTTCAGATCAATTTTTTCGGTGCAGCCGACCTTTGCAAGGAGGCGATCCTTCACTTCAGGGCAAATGGCGGTGGCCGTATCGTCAACATCGCCAGCCGGGCCGGACAGCGCGGTTACGCAGCCGATGCGATGCCCTATGGGGCGACCAAGGCGGCACTCGTCAATCTGACGAAGTCGATCGCTCGCAGTTTCGGCGGTGAAGGCGTGACCGCGGTCGCGATCGCTCCCGGCTGGGTGCGTACGGAGATGGCGGAAGATTTTATCGCCGCGCACGGGAAGGCCGCCGCCGTTGCGGATATTCCGATCGGCGAAATGGCCACGCCGTCGGAAGTGGCTGAACTCGTCGCATTCGTCCTGCGCCCGAGCCAGGCATCGCTGAACGGGGCGACGCTCGATGTCAACGGCGGAAGCTATATTCGATAAATGGAGATGATTCCTATGAAACGTTTTGAGGGCAAGGTTGCGATCGTTAC
The DNA here is from genome assembly GCF_900094555.1 of Martinezella hainanensis. Lineage (GTDB taxonomy): Bacteria > Pseudomonadota > Alphaproteobacteria > Rhizobiales > Rhizobiaceae > Rhizobium > Rhizobium hainanense. The sequence continues at coordinate 327,404 of NZ_FMAC01000006.1, read as the reverse complement.
GGGAGCAGGCGGAGGGATCGGCTCGGCCATCGCCAGGCGCTTGTCAAGCGAAGGGGCACTCGTCATCGTGACGGACGTGAACGCCGACGCCGCTAATCAGGTCGTTAACGGTATCAAGGCCGACGGAGGCGCTGCGACGATGATTGCGGCGGATATTGCAAGGAAGGACGCGTGCTTCAATCTCGTGGAGCAGGCGTTTGGCTTGCAGGATCGTGTCGATATCCTCGTGAACAATGCCGGCATCAACCGACGCGGCAATCTGCTGTCCTTGTCGGATGAGGATTGGGACATCAGCTTCACCGTCAATCTCGATTCGATGTTCCACCTATGCCGTGCCGTACTTCCGCACATGATTGCGGGCGGGGGCGGGGCGATCGTCAACACGGCTTCGCAATGGGGGCTCTATCCAGCACCGAACCACATTGCCTACAACACGACGAAGGCAGCCGTTGCGGCATTCACCCAGAATCTGGCTCGCGACTATGCGCCAGACAAGGTCCGGGTCAATGCAGTTTGCCCAGGCGAAATCCACACGCCAATGCTGGAAGCGGGCATAAGGCGGTCTGGCCGCACGATTGCGGACCTGGATAAGCTCGTGCCCTTTGGGCGCATAGGCAAGCCCGAGGAAGTCGCCGCATTGGTTGCATTCCTGGCGTCAGACGAGGCTGCCTTCATCTGCGGCTCTCTGGTTGAGATCACCGGGGCGCAAGCAGTGGCTTAGGATATTGGAAATTTCGATCTGTGGTCGGTATCCGCATTCCGCTCATCTTCGCCGCTATGGGAAGATTTTCTGCCACCTGAGTGCTGGTGGAATCGGACATGGGGATATGATTGAATGAAGGAAGCCGCGCTGCTGGCTTGAGCCAATGACGAGATCGCGATTGCGACGTGAGTGTTGGCACGGTGGATCCATGTTTCTCCTATCCGATCGCGAAGAACGCCCGGTGGAAGAAAACGACGCTGAGAACGGATCCAACCAAGATCACGATGGTCCGGACAACGGTGACCGGGAGAACCCTTGCGAGCGGGGCACCCATGTAGCCGCCAATTGCTGCCGCGACTGCCATCAAAATCGCCGGCTGCCAGGCGACAATCCCCGCCGCGGCGAACGTCGCCACCGAGATTGCCGATATGATGAAGGAGACAAGGTTCTTTAGCCCATTCATCAGGTTCAGATCACGCATTCCCCAGAGCGAGAATAGCGCGAGCAGTACGATCCCGAGTCCACCATTGAAATAGCCGCCATAGACCGCGACGAACACTATACTCAGCGGGCTGTTGGAATAACTGTCGCTGTGATCTGCCAACCATCGTCTGATATGGCCGCCGAAAGTGAAAGCCAGGGTCGCCATGGCCAGAAGAAAAGGAACCACAACGGAGAAAGCCTGGTTTGAGGACACCAGGAGCAGCAGAGATCCAACGAGTCCTCCCACTATCGTCAGCAAAGTAATTTTCATCAACCTGCTCCGCTCGAATTGCGTAATCTCCTTGCGAAAACCACCAATCGCGCCCAGATACCCGGGGAACACCGCGACAGCGCTCGTGGCGTTGGCCGCAACGACAGGCACGCCGGTATAGACCAAAGCCGGGAAGGTCAGGAATGTTCCACCTCCGGCGATCGAATTGAGGACTCCTGCACCGAATGCGGCGGCAGCAAGAAGAACTTGATCGAATGTCATTGATGAGTCTCTCTTAGAACGTATGGAAAGCAACAACTCTACGTCGCTGCTTCCATTTGAAGGTACTTAGACCTTGGCGCGCCATGAAAAGGCAGATGTCTTTTCGTACAGCCAATAGTAATTGTTGACTATCTGGCTGGTGCGACGGAATCGGAATCCCGCCGTCGAGAAAACGAGCAGCAGTGCAAAATCAATGAAGTAAAAAGATACGCTGAGCATCGGGCCGCTGAACAGCGCGTGATGGAGGAATTGCATTACCCAGGCGATGAGAAAGGTGTGGCAGAGTACAAGAGGATAGCTGCTCCAAGCGTCCGCCACCGCCTTGCCAGCGCGCCAGGCCGTCCACAAGCCGAGGAGAACGACAAAGCCGCGGATGATCAGATGGACGCCTGCGTCCGGTTCGAAGAATAGTCCTTGCATGTCCGTATCCTTGTCTCTTTCCTAGTGCCGTCCGCCTTCAAGGTAGGCTGCGCGAACTTCCGGATCGGCGAGAAGATCTTTGCCCGAACCGCTCATCGTGACCTTGCCATTCACCATGACGTAGGCGCGATGTGAAAGCTTGAGGGCTGCAAACGCATTCTGCTCGACGAGGAAGACTGTCAGGCCCTCCTGTTCGTTGAGCTTCTTGATTTGCTCGAAAATGCCCTTGACGATAAGCGGTGCGAGACCGAGCGACGGTTCGTCGAGAAGCAGGAGCTTCGGTCGCGCCATCAACGCGCGGGCGATCGAAAGCATCTGCAACTCGCCGCCTGACATGGTTCCCGCCCGCTGGTGCTGACGCTCCTTCAGGCGCGGGAATATCGCAAATACCCTTGCGACGTCCTCCCTGAAGAATTTGAGATTGTCGAGCCCGGCTCCCATCTGCAGGTTCTCAGTCACAGTCATCCGTGGGAAAATGCGGCGGCCTTCCGGTGACTGGCTGATCCGGAGACGGGCGATCTCATGCGTCGGCATGTGCGTGATGTCTGTGCCGTTGAACACGATCGACCCGCTGCGCGCATGTGGACTGCCGCAGATCGTCATCATCAGTGTCGACTTGCCTGCTCCGTTCGCGCCGATCAGGCTGACGATCTCGCCTTCACGGACCTCGACATCGACCCCCGCCAGGGCGCGAATGTTGCCATAATATGTTTCGACCCCCTGAATCTTGAGAAGCTGTTTCCCGGCCATCAAAGTATGCCCCCTTCTACAGTCGCAATAACCGCTTCGACTTCTTCGTCCTCGACCCCCAGATAGGCTGCGATGACCTTTGGGTCGTTTTTCACATGCTCAGGCGTGCCGTCGGAGATCTTCTGACCGTATTCGAGAACGACGACGTGGTCGGAAATTTCCATGACAACCGACATGTCATGCTCGATGAGCAGAAATGATGTGCCCGTCTCGGCGCGAATGCCCTGCAGCAGCCCATTGAGAGCCAGGGATTCTCGAGGGTTCAGGCCTGCGGCCGGCTCGTCCAGGCAGAGCAGTTCTGGGCCTGTGCACATAGCGCGGGCAATTTCCAGGCGGCGCTGAGCGCCGTACGATAGATCGCCCGCGGGATCATCGGCACGATCGATGAGATCGGCCCTTTCCAGCCAATGCTTGGCGCGCTCGATGGCGGCCGCAGACGCGCGATTGTAGGCTCCAATCCCAAGCAGGCCGAGGATCGTGTATCCCGAGGCACGCATCAGTTCATTGTGCTGAGCAACCAAGAGATTTTCCAAAACCGTGAGGCCTGAGAATAGACGAATATTCTGGAAAGTACGGGCGACCTTGGCTTCACGAGTAATGCGAAAGTCCGGTAGCCGCTCCAGCAGATGCTGCTTGCCGGTCTTCCGGGTGAGTGTGATCATACCCATCGTCGGCTTGTAGAATCCGGTGATACAGTTGAAAACGGTGGTCTTGCCCGCACCATTTGGGCCGATCAGCGCTGTGATTTCGCCACGTCGGGCCTCGAAGGACAGGTCGCTGATGGCCATCAGTCCCCCAAACCTCATCGACAGGTGCTCGACCTTGAGCAGGGTATCGCTCGACATTAGCCGTGTCCTTCCTTGGTAAAGCTTCCGGACACCGCCTTGCGTTCCTTCAGGAAGGCGGTTGGTTCCCGCGAGCCGACAAACCCTCGAGGCTTGAACAGCATGACGATGACCATGGCTAGACCGAAGAGCAACATGCGATAGAGCTCAGGTGTGAAGTCCTGACCGAAGACGGCCTTCAGGAATGCCATTTCCCGGAGCAGTTCCGTACCGCCGATCATGACGATCGCGGCGATCGCGATGCCCGTCAGCGACCCCATGCCGCCGAGAACGACAATCGCCAGGATTACCGCCGATTCCATGAATACGAAGGACTCGGGAGAGACAAAGCCTTGGCGGGCTGCAAAGAAAGCCCCCGCAAAGCCGCCAAACATCGCACCGGTTGCGAAAGCCGTGAGCTTGGTCGTGACCGTGTTGATGCCGAGCGAGCGACAGGCGATCTCATCCTCGCGCAGCGCTTCCCAAGCGCGGCCGATGGGCATCCGACGAAGCCGGATTGTGACGTAAGCCGTGAGAAGACAAAGCGCTAGGATCAGATAGAAGAGAAAAATCTTGTAGTAGGCGGCCGAAATAGGCAGACCGAGGAGCTTGGCAAATCCGCCCGCAGAGGCGTCAAAAGGAATGCCAAAGAGTGTTGCCTTCGGAATGCCGGAGACGCCGAAGGTGCCCTTGGTGACCTCCGTCCAGTTCATGAGGACGAGGCGGATGATCTCGCCGAAGGCAAGTGTCACGATCGCCAGATAGTCGCCGCGCAGACGCAGCACCGGAAACCCAAGGGCCATACCCCAGAGAGCAGCAAAGATTCCGGAGAGCGGCAGCAGCAGCCAGAAAGATAGGCCGAAGTAGCTGGAAAGAAGGGCGTAGGAATATGCGCCGACAGCATAGAATGCGACGTAGCCGAGATCGAGCAAACCCGCGAGACCGACGACGATGTTCAGGCCCCAGGCGAGCATGACGTAGATGAGGATCTGTATTCCAAAGTTGTCGACCCATTTCAACGAGCCTTGAGCGCCGACGAGTGCGTAGATAACCATCGGGTAGAGCAGAAGTGTAACGAGTGCGATCTTCAGGAAATGCTGCCGGAAGAAGCTCTGGCCCGTTGAGAGTTCCTGCTCGTCGCGTTTCGCCTTGGCCAACTTCCGCTTGTCGATGCTGGGCTGGATGAAAGCAACCATGGCGAAGCGACCGACTGCGGCGACCGCGACGAATATCCCAAGAAGACCCCAACGTTGGACAAGGATCAACTGGTTGCTCATGTTCTGCTGGGTGCCAAGGCCAATGTAGAGGACAAAGAGCCCGAGCGAGATGAGGCCAGCGAAGACACCCTCACGGATGCCTCTTAATACGAGCCCGTCGCTGCGCTTGATGGTGGTGGGGCGCAATGTGTGTTGCATGACCTTATACCTTCTCGACTTCCGGCCGCCCCAAGATGCCGGTCGGCTTGAAGATCAGGACGAAAGCCAGGATTGCGAATGTCGCGACATCTTTGTAGTCGATTGTGAAATAGGCCGACCAAAGAGACTCGATGAGGCCGATCAGGAGGCCACCGAGGACCGCGCCCGGTAGCGAGCCGATGCCACCCAGGACGGCGGCCGTGAATGCTTTCACGCCTGGAACAAAGCCGTCGGTGAAATTGGCCACACCATAGTAAACCAGAAACATCGTGCCGCCGACGGCAGCGAGTGCCGCGCCCATGATGAAGGTGACGGAGATCGTGCGGTCAACGTCGATTCCGAGAAGTGCCGCCATCTTGCGATCCTGTTCGGTGGCGCGTTGAGCGCGGCCGAGTGCAGTCTTGTTGACGATGTACCAGAAGACGACGAGAAGCAGCGAGGTCAGGGCGATGATAATGATCTGCTTCAGTGATACGGTGATCGCGCCGATATGGTAGACATCGCCAATAAGCTGCGGGATCGGCTTGTTGCGCGGCCCTTGCACGACCTGGATGAAGTTCGAGACGACGATCGACATGCCGATTGCGGTGATGAGCGGAGCCAGCCGAAACGATCCTCGAAGCGGTCGATAGGCGACGCGCTCGATCGTCCAGTTCCAGAGGCTGGTTGTGAGCATCGCGACCACGAGCATCGCCAGCAGCACGACTGCTACCGGCAGGCCTGCGAAAACCGAAGTGAGCACGAGGAAGACGATCATCGCGGCAAAACCACCGAGCATGAAGATGTCGCCATGGGCGAAGTTGATCATACCGATGATGCCGTAGACCATCGTATATCCGATGGCGATGAGGCCATAGATCGACCCGAGGGTCAGCCCGTTGAAGAGCTGTTGAATGAAGTATTCCAAGGTGTCCTCCCGGAAGAAAAGCATGCACTGCCACTGCCCTGGATAGGGTTCGATTTTTTATCGATGTCAGCGATGATAGGGCTGTGTCTGGCGTGCATGGTTACTGACATGCGCGCCAGACACAGCCGATGAGCCGGAGCGAAGCGTTACTTCGTCGCTTGTTCCTCGAACTTGCCGTTCTTGAGTTCGTAAAGGACGAAATCAAGGCGAGTGATATCGCCCTTTTGAGTGTAGGCAAGCGGGCCGATAACGGTGTTGATCGACATGCCGCTATGAAGTTTGTCGGCGACAGTCTGAGGATCGGCCTTGCCGGCAGCCTCTATACCGGCCTTGATGACCTGCATGGCTGCATATCCATACAGCGTAAAGCCTTCGGGATTGATCTTCTTCTCGGCAAACTTCTTAAGAACGTCCGCCGCAGCCGGGTTCTTGCTGGCGTCCGGACCAAATGTAATCAGGGTACCTTCGCCAGCAGGGCCGGTGATTGCCGCGAATTCCGTGGAAAACATCGCGTCGCCACCGACCATCGCAATTTTGATGCCTTGATCGTGCAACTGGCGCAGAATGAGTCCGCCTTCGGTATAGACCCCGCCGAAATAGATCACGTCGGCTTTGGTTTCTTTAATTTTCGCGATCAGGGCTGAAAAGTCCTTCTCGCCGACGTTGATTCCTTCGAAGCCAACTTCGGTCAGGCCGCCCGTGTTGATTGTCTTTTTAACCTCTTCGACGAGACCCTGTCCGTAAGGAGTCTTGTCGTGGACGAGGAAGACATTCTTCCCGGCAAAGTGTTGGGTCAGATAGTTTCCGGCGACCGTACCTTGCTGATCGTCCCGGCCGCAGGTGCGGAACGTGTTCCAGAGACCTCGCTCTGTGAACTTTGGATTCGTGGAAGCAGGAGTAACCTGCAGCATGCCATTTTCGGCATAGATATCCGATGCCGGGATGGATGCCCCGGAGTTCTGATGGCCGATTACGAACTGAGCCCCGGCTGCAGCAAGACGATTGGCAACGGAGACAGCCTGCTTTGGATCGCCCGCGTCGTCTTCGACTTGAAGGACAAGCTTCTCGCCGAGGATGCCGCCCGATGCGTTGATGTCCTCGATTGCCTGCTTCACGCCATTGAGGTTTTGTTCGCCGACCGCGGCACTGCCGCCCGTGATCGGCCCACCCCAGCCGATCGTCATGTCAGCGAAAGCCGGCGTACCGATCGCAACAAGCATCGTCGCAGCCAAAAGTAGCTTCTTCATCGTCATTCCCCTTTTTTGAATGTTTAGACAGTGAGTTAGATCAGAGCTTTTCGCTCGGCTCTCCTGTTGCTGTTCACGAGAGCCGGAGATTTGCGTCCTCCGACGTAGGAACCTCGGGAAGGCGACGTCGCACGATCGCGACATGGGTTCTGACGCCATGGATAAGTCCTGCGTCATTGAAGTCGAAGTTGGGATTGTGAAGGGGAGCGGACGTTTCACCGTTGCCAAGATTCATAAAGCAACCGGGTACGTGGCTCAGAAAATGCGCAAAATCTTCGGAGGAAGTGACAGGCTCTGCGACCTCAATGACATTATCCGCGGGAAGGATGGTTCTCGCAGCCGCAAACACCTCCTGCACCAGTTCTGTATCGTTGATGAGCGGAACGAATTCACGCGTGTATTTAACGTCCGCGGTCACATTGTAGGCCGCCGCAGTGGCCTCCGCGATGATACGCATCTGCCTCTCGATTGACTGGCTGATTTCGGGCTTGAAGCTTCGGGCGTCCCCGAGGATCCGTGCCATGCCCGGGAGTGCGTTTCGCGTGCCGTCCGTGAGGAGTTCGGTCACGGAGACCACCGCAATATCCGTCGGGCTGATCCTTCGCGAGACGATCGTCTGAAGGTTCGTAACTATCGCACACGCAGCTACCAGCACCTCATTGCCCCAGTGGGGACGGGCGGCATGGCCTCCGACACCGTGAAGAACGATCTCGAAGTTGTCCTCGGCCGACATCATCGCGCCCGGCTTGGTCTGCAGCACGCCGACCGGAACGCCGGGCATGTTGTGGATCCCGTAGATTTCCTCAAATGGAAAGCGGTCCATCAATCCATCTTCGAGCATCGAGAGCGCGCCTCTGCCCCATTCTTCGGCGGGCTGGAAGATAAAGCGGACCGTGCCGTCGAAACCGCCTTCTGAGGCCAGATACTTGGCAGCACCCAACAGCATGGTCGTATGACCATCATGGCCGCAGGCGTGCATCACGCCCGGATTGACAGATCTGTAGGGCAAATCGCTTTGCTCGGTTATGCGCAGGGCGTCCATATCTGCACGGAGCGCGATTGACCGATTGCTGGTCCCACGCGTCAATGTTCCAACAACGCCCGTTCCTCCGAGACCCTCCGCAACGTCGAGTCCGAATTCACGAAGCTTCGATGCGACGAATGCGGACGTGCGCTTCTCTTCGAACCCGAACTCCGGGTGTTGATGGATGTCATGCCTCCATCCGGTCATCTCTTCGTGGAGCTTCTGTAGATCAGTCATCCCCGTGCTCCTGCCATCTGAGTGTTGGACCGGGCGGCCACATTTTCCGGTGACGCCCCAACAAGCTTTTCGTAGAGCGCGGGATCGGTCGCACCTTCTGTATTGATCAGCAGCACGCGGCTGTCCTTGCCGAGCTTGAGCTTGGAGCGCAGATCCTGTTCTGCCGACACCTTGATGAGGGCGGCAAGGCCGACACCGCCGCTTTCGCCCGAGACGATTGCTGGATCTCCGGCTTCCGGGTCGGCGAGCCGGCGCATTGCGCCGATAGCGTCGTCTTCATCGACGGTCATGAAGGCGTCGGCACAGCGGGAAAGGATTCTCCAGGCGACAAGCGACGGCTCATAGCACTCAAGCATCGCCATGACCGTCGGTTCGCCATGCTGGATCTTGACGGCCTTTCCAGCCCGGGCGCTCTCGACCAGGCATGCCGCACGAGACGGATCGACAACTGTGAGGATGGGGCGGTCGTCGCCGTAAAGGAGCGTGAAGTAACCGGCGACGGCTGCGGCGATGCCACCCACGCCCGATTGGACGAAGACATGCGTCGGGGGTTGCGGTATCTGCCGGACGACTTCCCTTAGAAGGGCCGTGTAACCCTGCATGACGAAACCGGGGATTCTTTCGTAACCAGGCCAGGAGGTATCGGAGACCGTCTGCCATCCTTCAGCGGCAGCGACGCGAGATGCCTCGGCGACGGAGCCGTCGTAGTTTCCATCAACGCTGATGATCTTTGCTCCGAAACGAGCGATGGCTGCTATGCGCTCGGCGCTGACACCGGAATGGACAAAGATCGCACAGTTTGCACCGACAAGCTGGGCACCCTGAGCCACGGATCTTCCATGGTTGCCGTCTGTTGCGCAGGCTACCGTAAGCTTGCGCGCGACCGCTCTGACTTCAGGAGTATGCAGCTCCGAAATATCCACGTCCCTGCCGAATTCGCGTGCAGCCTCTTCGAGGACAAGACGGATGACCGCATAGGAGCCGCCGAGTGCCTTGAAACTCCCGAGTCCCAGGCGGTGACCTTCGTCCTTGATGTGGATCGAGGCGACACCAAGCTCTCGTGCCAGCCCGGGGAGCGCCACCAGCGGCGTCTCCTTGTGTCCTTCCCGATGGTTGAGGAAGCGTTCGACCTCCAATGCAGCAGCAAGGCTCAAGGTTTCCGCGTCGATCGGATCCAACTTCGTCCGGTAGTCTGCGTTTTCGTTCAGCAGAAGCATCTCTCAGTCCACTCGTCAGGAAAATGTTAATGAATATATATTGCATTCGAGATCGAATTTGCGCTTAAACTTGCGCCTGTTTCTGATGAAATGCCTACTTAAATGGGGTCGAAATGAGCGAAAATTCCACAGACGATGAAATCACGCTTGATCGGACGGATAAGGCGATCCTCAATCTTCTCCAGCGCGACAATAAGATGTCCCAACGCAAGATCGCGGAACTGGTAAACCTTTCCGCCCCCGCGGTGCAGCGCAGGATCAAGCGGCTCGAGGATACGGGTGTCATTCAGGCAAACGTGTCCATCGTCGATCCGGCGAAGGTGGGGCAGCCGATCATTCTCTTCGCGCAGGTCGCGATGGAGAGCGAAAGGACCGACCTTTACGAAATGGCGAAGCGCTCGTTCGTGGCGGCGCCTGAGGTGCAGCAATGCTACTATGTCACGGGAGAGGCAGACTTCATGCTGGTGATCTCGGTGAGATCGATGAGCGACTATGAAGCTTTGACCCGGCGCCTTTTCTTCCAGAACAACAACGTGAAGCATTTCCGGACATTCGTGGCGATGGATCGCGTCAAAGTGGGGCTGTCAATCCCATTGGGTTGACGACGATCCGACGCATCAAAAGTTCGCGATTGGAGGTCTGACGATACAAAGTTGCAAGCCGACCTTGAAAAATCAGCGCAAATTTACAGCGCTCCGAATTATTATGGCGCCAACAGGAAGATGCAATTTCAGCCACAAGGAGCCATACCCCGATGAACAGTCTTTCCGTCAATGACGAGCGCCTTCTCGGCCGACTTCAGAGACTCGGCGAGATCGGACGCGGCGCAGATGGCAGGCTTGTCCGTCTCGCGGCATCGGATGCCGAAAAGCTAGGTCGCGATCAGTTTGTTGCATGGCTCAAGGAAACCGGGATCGAGGTGGCCGTCGACCGCATCGGCAATATCTTCGGCATCTGGCGGCCGGAAGGTGTCGCCGACAACGCACCGCTCATGCTTGGGTCTCATATCGACACCGTCATCGATGCGGGCATCTATGACGGCTGCTATGGCGTGCTTGCGGGTCTCGAAATCATCGCGACGCTGAAAGAGAGCGGGCTTCGGCCGGATTGCCCTATCGCTGTCGCAGCATTCACCAATGAGGAAGGTGTGCGATTTGCACCGGATATGATGGGCTCGCTCGTCTACGCGGGAGGTCTTGATGTGGACGTTGCCCTTGCCACCACGGGTATCGACGGCGCCATCTTGGGTAACGAGCTTCGCCGTATCGGCTACGATGGAGACATGGAACCAGGGTTCATCCAACCCCATGCTTACATTGAGCTTCATATCGAGCAAGGTCCGGTACTCGAGCGTGAAGGAATACAGATCGGTGCCGTCGAAAACCTGCAGGGAATCTCCTGGCAGCGTGTGACGGTCAATGGTGATGCGAATCATGCGGGAACGACTCCCATCTCCATGCGGCGCGATGCTGGTCACGCCGCAGCCCGCGTGATCACGTTTCTCAGGGATCGTGCCCTGAGCTCGAACACTCCCACTGTCGCGACGGTCGGGTGCATGACTTTCGAACCGAATGCGATCAACGTCATTCCGTCACGCGCGGTCTTCACCGTTGATCTCCGTGATCCTGACGAAGATCGCCTCAGGGAAGAGGAGGCGGCGCTGGAGGCGTTCCTGGCAAAGGTCGCCAGAGACGAAGACGTTTTGATCGAGGTCGAACGCCTTGCCCGATTTGAGCCCGTCAAGTTTGACCGGCAGATTGTAGAATTGGTCGAAGCCGCGGCAAGCCGTCGAGGTCATACATGCAGACGCATGACCTCCGGCGCGGGTCACGATGCGCAGATGATCGCGCGTATGGCTCCCTCAGCCATGATATTCGTACCCAGCATCGGAGGCGTAAGCCACAATCCGAAAGAAAAGACGCACGATACAGACCTGGTGGCGGGAGCGAATATGCTGCTTGATGTCGTAGCGTCTCTGGCCAAGGCGAGTAAGACGGCAGAAGTTTGATTCCGGCAGTCAGATTGAGGTGGATACCAAGTGGTTTCTCGTCGACCCTCGCCGCAGTCCACAAATGAGCTGACTACTCGGGCTGGCTAACACGTGCCTTTTGCGCGGGAATATAGGATTGGAACATCGTTGTAAGCTGTTTTTGGGCCTCCGCGCCGTTGGCCTCGCTCAAGACTTTATGGCAGAAGGCGGAACGGTTCCATAAAGGGCTGCGGTCAGGATCTCCGCGACCAATCCTTGATCAGGAAGTTCTCGATACGACATTGTCGGAATCGCGGCTGAAGCGAACGCTTGGGTATCGTCGGATATCAGCCTATAACATTGCGTGGCATCTTCCTTCTGCTCTTTGCTGCCGAGACGATCATCGGGATTCGAGCGCGCTTCGATGCTGGAGAACAAAGCGGGCGCCATATTTCTTGCCTGATCGTCCCACTTCGTCCCAGGATGCTTCACCCCTTATGATGGTATTTTCCGGATAGATCTTGCCCAGGATCGCAAGGCTGGCAAGCGGATCGTCCGGGAATTGGATAATATGGATTCCGCTGTCGGCCGTTGCGATCTCGGGAAGCGACAACAGGTCCGAGAGCGGGTGCGTGACCGGCGCTTCGTCACTGAGCTCGGCGAAGCGAACGGCATAGGTTTCAACCGCCGGGCGATAAGCGAAGCGGTGGCCGCGCAGGGCCTGCCCGAGATCGATCCGAAACTTCTCGCCCAATGTCACGACGATGTCTATGAGTGCTTCGTTTTCGCCGATCGATCGCGCTTCCAGCCTCGCATGAGCGGCGCCCTGGTCGGACGCCGCCGACACAAGGCCGATCTGGCTCTTCGTCTGGGCGAAATAGTCCGATTGGGCATAGCGAAACCGCATCGGACCGGCATCCTCCAGGCCGGAGATACCGTCTTGCCGCCAGCTGAGCAGCCCTTTGGGCGCAGTCCCGATATCGTCTCCCACCACGCAGGGCAGGATGACGATCTCACCTGTGAAAAAACCATAGCTTGCTTCGCCGGACGGCAGGCCGAACAGGGCCTCCGCCATCCGCAGGATGGGCACACCTCCGCCTTATCAGTGGCGTATAGGTCTCGCAGCGCCAGACCCGTCGCAACGAGCCTGAAGGATGTGCCCGATCATCCAGGAGCCAACAGCTCCTTTTAAATTGTGGTGCTGACTCTGTCGCGGGATGATGTGGAGATGAGCAATTTGCAATTGGACCACACTTTGAAAGAGCTTTCCGCGCGCCTTTGTGATTGAAACGCTTTTGGAGCGTTATGAGAGCGGACCGGAACCCCACGACTGGCCCTGTCGGGATCTCTCTATTATGGCTTTTGCAGAAAGCCTATTCCTGCTCTCCTACACCCTGGGCGAGCCGCAACGTGTTACACGCCGTTCGACCATCTGGCGGCGAACCACTGACGGGTGGAAAATTGTCTTTCATCAGGGAACGCCTATCGCCTGAAAGACATGATGGCGTATCGGGCGGGTCCGGGAAAAAATATTCCATTTGAGCCGGCCGGCGAGTATTTCCGTCTTTGCCTATAAAATTTGTCATCTTTATCTTCCCATGTCATTGAACCGAGGGGATGACATGAAAATTCGTATTGCAGGTCTTATTTCCGCAATTCTTCTTGCAGCGACAGGGGCCGTGCAGGCGGAGACGATCAAGGTGGGCGTGGTGCCGGGCGTCTATGCCGATTCCATCGAAGCGGTGATCCCCGAGGCAAAGGCCAAGGGCCTGGATATCCAGGTTGTCGAATTCAGCGATTGGACGACGCCGAATATCGCGCTTCAATCTGGCGATATCGATGTCAACTATTTCCAGCACCAACCATTCCTGAACAATGCAATCAAAGAACGGGGCTATGATTTTGTCAGCGCTGGCATCGGCGTTCTTGCCAATATTGGCATCTATTCGCTGAAGCACAAGAATTTTGCCGATGTGCCGGAAAACGGAAAGGTCGCGATCGCCAATGACCCCGTCAATCAGGGGCGCGGGCTGCTCCTGCTGCAGAAGGCGGGCCTCATCAAGCTCAAGGATGGCGTTGGCTTCAAGGGCACGCTCGACGACATCGTCGACAACCCGAAGAAGTTGACCTTCAACGAGGTCGAGGGACCGCAGCTGGCGCGCGTGACCGGCGATGTGGATTTGGCACAGGGCTATCCGCACTTCATTGTCGCGTCCAAGGCCTTCGATCCCAGCTCGGGCCTTATTTATTCCGGTGTCGACGACAAGCAATTTGCCATCATCTTCGCGGTGCAGAAGCAGAAGGCAGATGATCCGGGGATTAAGCAGCTCGTGGCGATTTACCAGAATTCGCCGGCCGTCCGCGCGGCAATTGGCAAGGCATTCGCCAACGATCAGAAGCTTTATACGCTCCCATGGCTGAACTGATCGAACGGGTAAGGCGGGACCTGGAGCCTAGTGCGGTGCCGAGTGGCGGCCACGCATCGCAGCGCGCCGCGGTCGTCGGTGACGAGCCGCGTCCGGGCTCTTCCGCGGGCTCGGTCGCCTTCGAAGGTGTGGAGAAGGTCTATTCGTCGCTGGCCGGCCCGGTCCACGCCCTCAGGGGCATCAGTCTCGATGTGCCTGCCGGGGCGATCTATGGCATCATCGGACGAAGCGGTGCTGGCAAATCGAGCTTGCTGCGGACCATAAATCGCCTGGAAAAACCGACTGGCGGAAGGGTCCTGGTCGACGGGCAGGACATTTCGGTACTCGATGAAGATGCACTGGTCGCATTGCGGCGGCGCATCGGCATGATTTTCCAGCATTTCAATCTTCTCTCCGCCAAGACTGTCTGGGGGAATGTGGCTCTGCCGCTGATCGTCGCCGGCGTGCCGCGCCGCCAGATCGAAGAGAGGGTCGCCGAAGTCCTGTCGCTGGTGGGTCTGGAGGGTAAGGAGCGTGCCTATCCATCGCGCCTCTCGGGCGGTCAAAAGCAGCGTGTCGGTATTGCGCGCGCACTCGTGCATCGGCCCGAAATCCTCCTTTGCGATGAGGCGACCTCGGCGCTCGATCCCGAGACGACGCTCTCCATTCTCGGCCTGCTGAAGGACATCAACCGCAGTCTCAAGCTGACCATCATTCTCATCACCCATGAAATGAGCGTCATCCGTGAGATCTGTGATCACGTGCTCGTTCTGGAGCAAGGTGAGATTGCTGAAGCTGGGCCGGTTTGGCGCATTTTCGGCAATCCGCAGCATCCAGCCACCCAGGCACAGCTGCGACCACTCAACCGCGATATCCCGGAGGATATCGCCAAGCATCTGCGATCTTCGCCGCGCGACGAGCATTCGGAGACCATTCTGGAACTGGCCTATACGGGTGAGCACGGGTTGGAACCGGACCTGTCTCGGATAGCCAGCGCGACCGGTGCTTCTGTGCGATTGCTGCAGAGTTCGCTCGACCGTATTCAAGGTCGCGTCCATGGCCGGTTATTGATTGCAGCTCGCCGGGTGGCGGGTGAAACGATGCTCCCTGCGCAATTTGCCGGTCTTGCTCATCAAGCCAGGATATTGGGTTATGTCGACCATGATGTATGAGCGCCTGTGGCAGGCGCTTCTTGATACGATTGCGATGGTCGGCGTTTCCGCTCTGATCGCATTTGCCGCCGGTATTCCTCTTGCCGTCTTCCTGGTGCTTTCGGCGCCCGGTGGCCTCATTCATGCACCGCGGCTACATGGCATTCTCGCTGCCGTCATCAACGGCTTTCGCGCGACCCCATTCATCGTCCTCCTGGTGGCGTTGTTGCCATTGACGCGACTGCTCACCGGCACGACGATCGGTGTGTGGGCCGCCGTCGTGCCGCTCTCCATCAGCGCAACACCGTTTTTTGCGCGCATTGCCGAAGTCAGCCTTCGTGAGGTCGACGGCGGGCTCATCGAGGCGGCGCAGGCGATCGGCTGCCGCCGCCGGCACATCGTGCGCCATGTGCTTCTGCCTGAAGCGCTTCCCAGCATAGTCGGTGGCTTCACCATCACCATCGTCAGCATGATCGGCGCCTCGGCCATGGCGGGTGCGGTCGGTGCCGGCGGTCTCGGCGACATGGCGATCCGCTATGGTTATCAGCGCTTCGATACCACCGTTATGGCGGTGGTCATCGTCGTGCTTATTGCCATGGTCTGTCTGGTGCAGTTTGCGGGCGACTATGCCGTGCGGCGCCTGCGAGCGCGCTAAGATCAGCGATAATGTATCCGGAGAATCCCATGACTGAACGCGATGCTGTGCCGGCTGCGACCGGGTCGCAAGAGGAAGGTGCCGTCAGGCGCCCGTTGCCGCCGCGCACTCCGCATTTGATCCGCTCGGATGCCGAGGCGCTGGAGATCGCTCATGACCTGGCGGCGCGTTTTGCCGTGGGTGCTGCCGAGCGTGACCGCGATCGTCGTCTTCCCTGGGACGAAGTGGAGGAATATACCGCAAGCGGCCTCGGCGGTATCACCGTGCCGAAGGAATTCGGAGGCGCTGAAGTTTCCTGCGTAACGCTTGCCAGGGTCTTCGAAATCCTCTGTGCGGCCGATCCCGCTCTCGGTCAGATTCCGCAGAACCAGTTCGGCGTGCTGGCGCTGCTGCGCGATGTGGGCTCGCAGGAGCAGAAAGCCCGCATCTACGGCGATATTCTTGCCGGCTATCGTATCGGCAATGCCGGACCGGAGCGTGGGCAGAAGGCGGTCAACCACAGCTCAACCCGCCTCACTCGCCGGGCAGATGGGTTGAGATTGACTGGGCGACGCTTCTACTCCACCGGGGCCATCTTCGCTCATTGGATTCCGACGCGCGCCGTAGACGATGACGGGCGGGCAGTCCAGGTCTGGGCCGCGTTCGATGCGCCGGGCGTGCGCGTCATCGACGACTGGTCCTCTTTCGGCCAGCGCACGACGGCGAGCGGATCGGTAGAGTTTACCGACGTACCGGTGGACGAAGCCCTGGTTTTCCCCGTCTGGTCCTATGCGAACAGGCCAGGGGTATCCGGTCCCGTCTCGCAGCTCATTCAAGCAGCGATCGATTCCGGCATAGCGGCGGCCGCGGTCACCGACGCCATGGCCTTTGTCCGCGATCACGCAAGGCCCTGGATGGATTCGGGCCTTCAGTCGGCCTGCGACGATCCGACGATCCTCCATGAAATCGGCGACCTCCATACGGATCTACACGCAGCGCAATCACTTCTTTACGAAGCCGCGGCTGTTATAGATGAGGTGGCAAAGGCGCCTGTTACCGAGGCGGGGAGTGCCAGAGCGTCCGTCGCCGTTGCCGAGGCCAAGATATTGACCACGGAAGTCGCATTGCAGGCGGCCGAAAAACTCTTTGATGTCGCAGGATCGGCAGCGACGCGGGAGGCCCATAATCTCGATCGGCATTGGCGAAATGCGCGCGTGCACACGCTTCACGACCCCGTACGCTGGAAATATCATCTGCTCGGCAATTATCAGCTCAACGGCATATTTCCAGCCCGCCATCAATGGAACTAGCGAGGAAAGCCGTGACCGACACCGATTTTCGCATCCCGGTCGAACCCGCGCCGGCACCGCTGCGGCGGCCCGATCTGATTACCAGTGACGACCAGGCCATCGAGGTGGCGACTGCCCTGGTTACCGAATTTGCCGCCGGCAGCGCCGAACGCGACAGGGATCGCATCCTGCCATGGCGTGAACTGGAGCGTTTCAGCGAAACTGGCCTGTGGGGCATCACCGTGCCGCGCGAATTTGGTGGTGCGGGAGCATCGACGCACACACTGTCCAAGACGATCGCCATTATCGGTGCCGCCGATGGATCGCTGGCGCAGATCCCCCAAAATCATTTCTACGCGCTTGAAGTCCTGCGGGTCGGAGCATCGGCTGAGCAGCAGCGTTTTTTCTTCGGGCGCGTGCTGGCGGGTGAACGCTTCGGCAACGCGCTGGCGGAAATAGGTCAGCGCGATTTCAAGCGGCGAACCCGGCTCTTTCGCGAGACGGGAAAATGGCTTGTTCACGGACGGAAATTTTACTGCACGGGGGCGATTTACGCACACTGGATTCCGACTCTTGTCATTGCGCAAGAGGATGAGAAAGACGTCACCTACCTTGCCTTCATTCCGCGGAGTGCACCCGGCGTGACGGTCATCGACGATTGGGACGGTTTCGGTCAGCGGGTTACCGGAAGTGGCTCTGTCGAATTCGACAGGGTTGAGATCGAGCCGGAATGGATTGTCCCGTTTCAATCATCTTTTGAGCGACCGACGACGATCGGCCCGGTCGCACAAATCATGCATGCGGCCATCGATCTCGGAATAGGGCAGGGCGCCTATCGGGAAATGTTGCGGTTCATCCGCGAACGGGCTCGACCCTGGCTGGATTCCAAGGTCGAGCAAGCGTCCGAAGATCCGCTGACGCTGCAAAATGTTGGAAATGTCTGGTTGCGGCTGCGTGCGGCGGAAGGCTTGCTGAGACGGGCCGCGGAGCTGACGGATGCGGCTCGCGCAGATATGACAGAGGATAGCGTTGCGCGTGCCTCGATCGCGGTCGCCGAAGCGAAGATATTGGCGACCAAGGCGAGCCTGCTTGCCGCCAACAAGCTGTTCGAACTGTCGGGTACGTCGTCGACGCTTTCGGACGACAATTTCGACCGTTATTGGCGCAACGCCCGCACACATACGCTGCATGACCCGGTGCGCTGGAAATATCAGGCCATCGGCAATTACTATCTCAATGGCAAACGACCACCGCGCCATGGCGCAATCTGAAATCGGAATAGCGAACAAGATGACGGCCAAGAAAAAGCAGATATTGCTCAATGCGTTCAACATGAACTGTGTCGGGCACATCAATCATGGGCTATGGGCGCATCCAAGGGACCAATCCCATCGCTACAAGACACTCGACTATTGGACGTCGCTTGCCGCCACGCTCGAACGCGGGCTGTTCGACGGCATCTTTCTTGCCGACATCTTGGGCGTCTACGACGTGTACCAGGGCTCCGTCGATCTGACACTGCGTGAATCCATCCAATTGCCGGTCAACGATCCCCTGTTGCTTGTTTCCGCCATGGCTGCTGTGACGCAACACCTTGGTTTCGGTGTCACCGTCAATGCCAGCGCCGACGCGCCGTATATTTTCGCCAGGCGAATCTCGACCCTGGACCATCTGACCAGCGGCCGCATCGGTTGGAACATCGTGACGGGCTATCTCGACAGCGCGGCGCGTGGACTTGGACTTGAGAGCCAGATCGAGCATGACGGCCGCTATGATCGCGCCGACGACTATCTCGACCTGCTCTACAAGCTCTGGGAGGGAAGCTGGGAGGACGACGCGGTCTTGATCGACAGGGAAAAGCGTATCTATGCCGATCCATCAAAGGTGCATGCGATCGACCATCGAGGGCCGTTCTACCGCTCGCGGGCCTATCACCTGGCCGAGCCTTCGCTCCAGCGCACGCCGGTTCTCTATCAGGCTGGAACTTCTGGCCGTGGGAAGCAGTTTGCAGCGCGCCACGCGGAATGCATCTTCATCGCCGCCCCCGACAAGAGCGCAGCCCGGGCGGCCTCTCGTTCGCTGCGTGAAGCCGTTGTCGCGGCGGGCCGAAAGCCGGAAGACATAAAGATCTTCCTCGGTATCACCGTGATAACCGATCGTTCCGCCACGGCGGCACGGGAGAAGCATGCAGAGTATCTGCGCTATGCCAATCCGGAGGCGGGGCTTGCGCATTTTTCGGCCAGTACGGGCATTGATTTTTCGCGATACGATCTCGATGAGACCATTACCTACGGCAAGTCCAACGCCAGCCAATCGGCAACACAGATCGCTCAACAGCGTGGCTGGACAAAGCGGCAGTTGTTGCAGGAGCTTGCCATGGGTGGGCGTTATCCGGTCATCGTCGGCGATGCCGCGGCAGTTGCCGACGAGCTTTCGTCGTGGATGGATGAAGGCGAGATCGACGGCTTCAATCTCACCCGTACGGTGGTGCCGGAGAGCTTTGAGGACTTTATCGACATCGTGGTGCCGGTCCTTCAAGAGCGCGGTCTCTACAAAACCGGTTATGAACAGGGCTCGCTTCGCAGAAAGCTTTTCGGTGAAGGTGACAGATTGCCAGATCACCACATAGGTTCATCCTTTCGCCGATGATCGGCCCAAGCCTGTAACGAGCATGCAGTGACCGCAGGTCCCTGGAAGCTGCGGATCGCCGGCCATGACGTTTCCGTTACGAATGCAAACGTGGACGCGATCAGGGACAATGAATGGGCCGGAATTGGAACGCGATTTCCAAACCGCCACACAAGTTAGCACAGAATGGAATATGCCGATCCAGTGCCCGCCTCTATAGTCTATTAAAATTATAGACTATAGAGGCGGGCGCCATGCGTGGGTTTTATCTGACAGGGATCATTGTCTCCGGGAATATCGCAATGTCAGCCATATTGTTCGGCCTGACACTGGCTCGCGACAGGTTTGATCCGCGTTCACAACAGCAAAACCAGCGTCGTCTGATGCCGCGCGTTCGATGAGGTCGCAAGTGCTGAAATCTGAACTTGTTTTAAGCGTTGCGGCTAGCCATCCCTACCTTCGATTTCAGGAGGTAGAGCTTATCGTCGAGACAGTACTGGATGAAATAACCGAGACCCTTGCCGAAGGCGGAAGGGTTGAATTGCGTGGGTTTGGCGTTTTTTCCGTTCGCAACAGATCGGCGCATCCTGCTCTCAACCCGAAGAACGGTCAGCAGGTCTTGGTCGACGAGAAATGGGTTCCTTTCTTTCGCATGGGAAAGAACCTGTTTGACCGGCTCAATCAGGACCCGCTGCCATAGGAACTATCAGTGCTGGTCGCGGAGTTTCCTTGCGGTTTTGGGTGCCTCGTAAGCTGCGACCGGCGCGAATAGCCCTTCAAGGAATCCAAAAGTGCATGTAGTTCAAATGACATATTCCGGTTCCAGCAATGTCTGGTCCATAGTAATGCCTGGCAGGACGGAGTGCCGTTTTCCCACGGGACGGGCAGGGACACCGGCAACGGAGGTATATGGTTCGACGGAGCTGACGACGACACTGCCGGCTCCGACTTTTGCACCTTCGCCAATCTCGATGTTTCCGAGAATCGTGGCTCCCGCTCCGATGAGTGCGCCGCGGCGAACTTTCGGATGACGGTCGCCGGCCTCCTTGCCCGTGCCGCCCAGGGTAACATTTTGCAGGATGGATACGTCGTCTTCGACGACCGCAGTCTCACCAATAACCAGCCCGCTCCCGTGATCGAGCATTACACTCCTGCCCATCCTTGCCGCGGGATGAATATCGACGCCGAACACTTCTGAAATTCGGCTCTGAAGATGCCTTGCCAAGTGTACTCGGTTATGGTGCCAGAGCCAGTGGGCGACGCGCTGTCCCTGAAGAGCAATAAAGCCTTTGAAATAAAGAAACGGCACAAGAATTTCGCTGTTGGAGGGGTCGCGGTCCTTGATGGCAACTAGATCCGCGGCAGCATCGGATACGAGATTGGCCTTGCCGACAAAGGCCTGCGCGACCACTGAAATCAGCTCGTCATGGTCGAGATCATGATTGGCAAGCTTAAGCGCGATACGTTGCGCCAATGCCTGAGCGAAACTCGCATGATAGAG
Source organism: Martinezella hainanensis (assembly GCF_900094555.1). Lineage (GTDB taxonomy): Bacteria > Pseudomonadota > Alphaproteobacteria > Rhizobiales > Rhizobiaceae > Rhizobium > Rhizobium hainanense. The sequence continues at coordinate 306,107 of NZ_FMAC01000006.1, read as the reverse complement.
AATGGAAGAATTCAGAGCTCGGGTAAGTGACGGATCGCTGTGAGAGGCTGAAATGGCCTCGCGGCAGAGCTCGCTCCACACAGCGGCCACCTGCGGCGACCGCGAGGGTTCAGCGGACAGGTTGCTCAGGCCAAACAGAAGACCTGCCATTGAAATCTCTTTTCCATTTCAGTTTGTTTCATAACAGCGAACGATGTTCCTGGCATCCGCCTAAGCAATATTAGCGGCTGCGGCATAAAAGGGATCTCACGGATCGCCTATAGTTGCCGAAGCTCGAGAATTTATTTTCCCTATTTCACGCCATCGGCGGATTATCGGCACAGGGCTATGCGCAGCCGCGGCCAGTTTCCGATCGTTCACTGTCGGCCGCCATGCTTTCCACATGCACTTGGAAGGAGGGCTTGCCGACGAATAAATAATTTCTATAATTTTTATGGAGATTGATGCCGGGCAGCTTTGGGAAGGGCCGAACCATGACACTTCTGTCGCCGCATATTTCGAACTCGCAAAATGAGGATGTTGGTCGCATAGCGAAGATCGCTATCGTCGGCCGAGGGTTTTCCGGGATCATGACAGCAATCGCATTGTTGCGGCATGTTGAAGGTCCTTTCCACCTGGTACTATTCGATCCCCGACCGAAGATCGACATTGGCGAGGCGTTGCGGCAATCCTCCACGAGTGTTTTGACAAGCCGTGTTCGCGATCTCTCCGTTGACCGCGCCGATCCGGCTGATTTTCGCCGCTGGCTACAGGAGGAGGCGGAAGACGATCATAACCGCGCCATCGATACTGAGGAAATCGACGATCTATTTGTGCCAGGCGAGATTTTTCGGACCTATGTCTATGATCGCTTTTCCAAGGCGCTGACAAAACGAATCGACGTGGTCATACAATTCTTGCCCGACAGGGTTACCTCAATCGAGCAAGGGGAAGGCGGTGCCTTTTCAGTCTTGACCGACGCAGGCCAGAACGCTCGCTTCGATGCGGTCTTCCTGTGCACCGGATATGGGCTCCGAGAAGGATCGGGTACTTCGGCAGTGCCAAGCGGCGGTGCTCATCGCGCAATCGTCATAGGTGCGGGCATCCAGGCGGTCGACAAGGCCTTGACGCTGCTGGACGGCGGTGAGGCATCTCAGGTTACCTTGATTTCGGAGTCAGGCTTTTTGCCTCAATCGCATGCCAGCAAGGCCCAGGGCTCGCTCCTGGCTGCACAAGCCATTCCCCGGACCCTGCGCGGCGCGTTTCGCTTTCTGCGACAGGCTGCAATGAGCGCTGATAGCCAGGGTCTCGGGTGGCAAGGTATCATGAACGGCTTTCGCTTGCAGGCTCGCGAGCTTTGGCACGATCTGACGCCAGACGAGCGCAGACGCTTCAAACGCCATGTTCAGGCCGTTTACGATAGCCATCGCAATCGCTTGCCGCCGGAACATTATCAACGGCTGCATCGGGCAATTGATGAGGGTACGCTCGCCGTCAAAAGAGGCAGGGTGGATCGAATTGCTATCAATGGCGTGTTGGTTTCCACGTCTGCCGATTTTGAGGTCATGGCCGCAGATGTTGTTATCGATTGCCGCCTCCGCTCGGCAGGCACCGAGAGCGCCTTGATCCGCGCAATCGTTGAGGCTGGCCTGGCAACGAGCGACGAACTCGGGATCGGCATCATCGTCGACGAATGCGGGCAGACGAAAGATGCTCCCAAATCGCGTCGAGGTTTGTTTGCGATAGGGCCACTCGGATTGGGCAGCGTGCCCGACGTCGACCTGGTGCCTCAGATTGTTGAACAAAGCTGCTTGGCAGCGGCATCGGTCAATGCGTGGCTCGCCGACCAAGCGCGTGAGCCTCTGCCCGCCAAGGGATTTTCGCCACAGCGCCAGACATAGGATGCTTTCAAAGTGATCCCATCGTTACGTTGAAGAACGTGGATGGTTCGTATCGGTTCAAGAGCTAACTAGAATGGACTTGGTACCGGGCATCGAATTTGTTGATCTTCGGTCACGCCTGTAAGAAGGTGTGTGGCTTGTTGTCGGTTAATACCCGCAAGCCGCGCGAGCGGCACAACTCGGGCTGTATGGCGAGCGAGCCAAGAGCTGATGCAGGTATCCAACGATCGAATTGTCGTCGTCCCGGAGCTTCGGCGTTCTCCCAAGGCGATAGATCCAAAAATCTTGGTCCGATCAAAAATGGACGGCGACAGTTAACGTCGCTGGCCTTAGCGTCGCGGCAATCGACGGATCGCGACGGTGAAAGTCGGTGGGGCGATTCGGTTCGCCCAGTCTTTCAGTGTCGAAGGAATTCGTAATATGACTGCCATTCACCTTGTTAATCGACCCGAGGGTGGTGGCGCTTCGACATTCACCAGCGGGTCGAACGGCGGCGCCACGCCCACATTGTTCATTGGGGATCCCTGCTTCGGCGGCATCGCCGCTTCGTTTGGAAATGATGTGGCCTGCGTCAATGGCCGATACAATAGGCCCGACTTACGGATCTTGGGTTGGGGCGGCTATATCCAAGGAGGTTTTGGCCCCTTCAGTCTTCGAAGTGTGGTGGATCGCGCTTCGATGTCGCCCATGCATCAGGGTAGATCCATATGCCGATGAGTCCTTTCTAATATTTCTGAGCTTTCTTAGTGCTTAAGTTTAGTTGTGACGCGGCGTGGTAGCGTAGATCATGTAAATTCTCTGTATGGTTGAATGGTATGCTTGTTGCGGCCATGCAACACGGACATAATGACTGTGAATAGTCCAAAAATAGTCAATAGATTTCTACCGCAAAGGCTTGCGGTCTCCGATATTAACTGTTTCAGGAGATTAAAGTGGAATCTATTTTGCAAATATACGTGAGTTCGTCTACGGTTGTAGGTGAATAAGATTTATAGAATGTATCTATGAAGTATAGTTGGGGAAGGAACGTAGTTTTGGCTTATAAGATGCGATTGATGGCGGCAATCGGGATTTCGATGGCCATGAGTCCTTTATCAAGTGGTTCTGCTGGCGCTATGACGCTGCAGCAGGCGATTGAAAAGACCATGAAAACCAACCCGCAGATCATGCAGGCTGCGCAGGATCGGGAAGCAACCGAGTTTCAGCTGCGTCAAGCGAGGGGGCTTTACTTGCCATCAGTCGACCTCGAGTCTGGCTATGGTCGCCGTAGACTCTCGGATGTCACGTCCGGAGCGTTGTCGCGCACCCATGATTACCTGAATCCCTCTGACGTAAGCTTGACCATTACTCAGACATTGTTTGACGGCGGCGACCGCAAGGCACAGAAGGACAAGCAGGCCGCTCGTGTCGACGGTGCATCCTTCCGTGTCCAGCAGCGCTCGGAAGCCTTAGCGCTGGAAGTGACCCAGGATTATCTTGAATATCAGCTGCAGATGGAGATCGTCGCGGCTGCTGAAAAGAACGTCGGCTTCCACAAGCAGATGGTTGGCAACATCGAGGATAGCATCAAGGGCGGTGCCCTGACCGATGCCGATCGTCTTCAGGGCCGTGAGCGCCTGCAGGCTGCCAATGCCCGTCTTCAGGAAGCAAAGAAAGAGCTCGACGCGACGAAGATCCGCTTCCTTCAGGTCGTCGGCGAGCCGATCAGCAATGCCAATCGCCCGGCATCCGTGTCCCGCTACCTGCCGAAGACGCTCGATGATGCGGTCTTCATCGCCCAGAAGAACAACCCGCAGATTTCGTCGGCCAAGGCTGACGTCAATGCCGCCGACGCCGATGTCCGCGGTTCCAAGTCTGCATTCCTGCCGCGGCTCGACCTCGTCGGCAGCGCCCGCATCGGTGACGATGTCGACGGCAACAAGGGTAACACCAGCGACGTCCAGGTCGGTGTTGTCGCCAAGTGGAATCTCTATCACGGTGGTATCGATACGGCCCATCAGCAGGAGATGGTTCGTCGTGCGGCCGAACAGCGTTTCGCGCTGAGCCAGACTTACCGTGAAGTCGACGAATCTGTCCGCTCGGCCTGGAGCGAACGTACCAACCAGGGCCAGCTGGCCCGTATCCTGGATGGGCAGGAAAAGACAAATGCTCAGCTCGTGACATCCTATCGCGAGCAATTCAAGGTCGGTCAGCGCTCGTTGCTGGATCTGCTGGATGCCCAGAACACCCGCTTCAACACCGAGGTTTTGGCCAAGACGGCGGAAGTCGCATCGCTCTTTGCCGAATACAAGATCCTTGCAGCATCAGGCAGCCTGTTGTCGACGATGAAGCTGAAGCCGGTCGATCAGGCGACGCCTTATGCCCGTGATCAGTTCGCTGTTTCGTCGAATACGGCTGATCCCGGATATACAAAATATGACTCGCATCAGAAGCCCGGCCTGCCGATGGATCTGCTCGAGCCGATTCGTTAATCGTTGCGTTCCGAACTGGATAGTCCTCCATGTTAAACGTAGCACCTGACGTGTCTGCGGACGTATCTTTGCGGACTTTTAAGTCGGCATTTAAATCGGTCGCTGCGTTCTATGGTCGCCCGAACTCGGATACTGTGCTGTTTTCGGGCACTCCGGACGAAATTCTGGAAGTCATGGAACTGGACGATGTCGAACGGCTGTCGGAACGCGTCGGGCTGCAGGTTCTGAAGCATACGGAACGCGATTGCCGTCTGGGCAATTTCGACTGTCCCGCCATCGTCACCTTTGCCGATGGCGGCGTTCTGCCACTGCTCGAAATGACTGAAAGCGGTTCTTACGTTACCGATATTGCACCGGTCGCCGGCACTACAGCCCGTTTGACGCGCGAGGATCTTGTCGCGCTCAATCCGCAATCGGCATTTGCCTTCACGCTCTATTATCAGAACTCTTCGGAAGAAGCGCGCGTCGGCCATGCGATGGAGATCGAGAAGCGGCACTGGCTGGCAACGACGCTGGTACCCTATTGGCGCACCTATGCCCGCGTCATGCTGGCGGCGCTGTTCATCAACGTCATCGCACTGGCCTCGCCGCTTTTTACCATGAATGTCTACGATCGGGTCCTGCCAAACAAGGCGTTCCCAACGCTTTGGGTGCTGACCGCCGGCATCTCGCTGGCCTATCTCTTCGATTTTCTGCTGAAGACGGCCCGCGCATCGCTGATCGACTATGCGGGTCGCAAGGCGGACCTGCGGCTGTCGCAGCTGATCTTCGACAAGATTCTGAATTCGACGCTGGCGTCCCGTCCGATGTCGACCGGAGAATATGCCAACCGCGTGACGCAATATGAATTCGTGCGCGAATTCTTCACTTCGAACACGATTGGCGTACTGATCGACAGCCTCTTCGTCGTGATCTTCCTGATCGTCATCTATTTGATTGCCGGCTGGCTCGTGGTCATTCCGGCCGTCGCTTTCGTCCTGTCGGTGGCGATCGGCCTCGTCGCCCAGGCCCAGATCGGCAAGCGCATGGCAACGGCGACGAACGAGGCATCGCGCCGCCAGTCGCTGCTCGTCGAGACCATCTCGACGATCGAGACGTTAAAGAGCCTGCGCGCGGAGGCAACGATGTTGCGTCGCTGGCAGGAACTGACGAAATATTCGAGCCGCACCAGCGAGGACATCAAGCACATCTCGTCAAATGCCATGAACATGACGATGTTCCTGCAGCAGATGGTCAGCGTACTCATCGTCGTTGCGGGTACGTATGAATTCGCCGACGGCAAAATCGCCATGGGTGCGATCGTCGCGACAGTCATGCTGGCGAGCCGCGCGGGTGCGCCGTTCGGGCAGATTGCCATGACGCTGGCCCGCTTCCGCCAGGCTACCATGTCGCTGCGCATTCTCGACAAGATTATGGAGCAGCCTGATGATCGCCCGTCGACCGTCGGCTTCGTCAACCGGGAGATCCGTCGCGGCGGATTCAGCTTCCAGAACGTTTCCTTCCAATATCCAGGCTCTGACCAGGCGGTCATCAATCAGCTCTCCTTCACGGTTGCGCCCGGCGAAAAGATCGGGATCATCGGCCGCATCGGTTCGGGCAAGACGACGCTTGGCCGCCTTCTCGACGGGCTGTTCCAGCCGGCCAGCGGCCGCGTCCTGATCGATGGTGTCGATATACGCCAGTATCATGTGGCGGAGGTGCGCTCCGCGGTAGCTGTCGCCGGCCAATCGTCGGACCTGTTCTCCGGCACCGTGAAGGAAAATCTGCTGCTCGGTCGGGCTGACGCCAGCGACGAGGAACTGTTGGCCGTCTCGCGCATGACCGGCGTCGAAGAGTTCGTTGCTCTTCACCCACGCGGTTTCGACATGCCGGTCGGCGAGCGCGGCGCAAATCTTTCGAACGGCCAGAAGCAGGCATTGACCATAGCCCGCCTGCTCCTGACGCGGCCGAAGATCGTCTTTCTTGACGAGCCGTCGGGGGCAATGGATCTGGCGAGCGAACGTCATCTGATCAGCAAGCTGACCAATGCATTCGGCCCGCAAACGACGCTACTGGTAGCAACCCATCGTCACAGCATGCTGGAGCTGATCGACCGGTTGATCGTCATCGATAAGGGCCGCATCATCGCCGATGGACCGAAAAACGCCGTCATCGAGGCGATGCAGCGCAAGGCGGTGCAATGATGCGTGCCTCTCACGGCAATATCCACGACAATCCTCCGTTGTTCGCCCGGCTGATCCTTGGCCTTTGCGCCTTGATGATCGTAGCTTTCGTCGCCTGGGCGGCCTTCGCCGACATCGACGAGATCGCACGCGGCGAGGGGAAGGTGATACCGGTATCGAAGACGCAGATAGTGCAATCGTCCGAGCCCGGTATCGTCCAGCAGATCAATGTCAATCTCGGCCAGATCGTCCACAAGGGCGACATTCTGGTCCAGCTCGACAATACAACGACAGCATCGACGCTTGGTGAATCGGTTGCAAAGGCTCGCACACTCGGTGCAAAAGTAGAGCGCCTGGCCCTGGAGGAGGCGGGCGCCTTCGACGCACAGTTCGTCTGCCCGGCCGATATTCTTGCCACTGCGAAAAACGTCTGCGACAACGAGGAAAAGCTCTTCGAGGCCGATCGTGCTTCCTATAAGAACAAGCTTGATGTTCTCGATCAGCGTCTGAAGCAGCATCAGAACGAGCTGGACGAAGCCCACGCCAACATAGATCGCCTGACGCAGAATATCGCCGGCGCCCAGAAGCAATATGATCTGCTGAAACCTCTCGGTGAGAAAAAGCTCGTTGCCCAAACTGAAGTCCTCAAGGTCCAGCGAGACCTTGTCGACCTGCAGGGACAGCTCAAAGTCTATGTCGAAAGCCTCGATCGGCTGCAGGCGGCCGTCAAGGAGGCGACACTACAGACTACCGACCTTGGACTTCAGCTGCGCCAGCAGGCCCTGACCGACAAGGGGCAGGCACTGTCTGAACTTTCCGTCGTCGACGAGACGATCCGCGGGGCATCCGATCGGGTCAAACATACGGATATCCGGTCTCCGGTCGATGGCATCGTCAATACGCTGGAGGTCAACACGATCGGCGCCTATGTCGACGCCGGCAAGGTCATCGCCGGTGTCGTCCCGACAGCGGACACTCTGCTGATCGAGGCGAAGATTTCACCGCGCGACGTTGCTTTCGTGCGCATCGACCAGCCGGCAGTCATCAAGATCTCGGCCTATGATTTCTCGATCTTCGGTGCTCTGGACGGTAAAGTCGTCAACGTCTCGGCCGACAGCCTCGTCGAAAAAGACAAGAATGAAACCTATTACCTCGTGCGCATCAAGACCGACAAATCGGCATTGGAGCGAGACGGCAAGCAGTATCCGATCATCCCCGGCATGGTGGCCTCGGCCGAGATCATGACCGGTCGCAAGACGATCCTGACCTATCTGATGAAGCCGATCAACAAGGCGCGCTCCGAAGCGCTGACGGAACGGTGAGGGCGGTCATGCGCAAGGGAGCCGGGAAAGACGAAGCTGCGATGATAGTCCGGGAAGAAGCCTTGCCATCGGTCGATGGTGATGAGCTGGAGCCACGTTTCCGCGCCGTAACCGGCGGCGGCGAGCGTCGCGGCATTCGCCTGGAACGTATCTATTGGGATGGTCTCGGACGAATGTCGGAGGCTGGCGGCATCAGCATCGGTGATCTGGTTTCCAACACGGCCGCTGAAATGCCGGAAACGGGCAATCTGACGTCTCTGCTGCGCGTGCTGAGCTTCAAATGGGCGCTGAACCGTCTCGATGCCATCGAGGATGTCGCGTCGCTAACCAATCTCAACGCCGTCCTTCAGGCGTCGCCGACGCCCGCCGTGGTGCTGACGCAAGAGCGCGGGATCAAGCTCTTCAACGATGCCTTCCTGAAGATGCTGCGCCATCGCTTGCCGCTGATCGACGATGTCCAGCATACGGCGCGCACGTTGCGCCTGTCGATCGACACCCAGATCCAGGAGGTGCTCTCCGTCCTATCGCTCAATCGCGGTAAGACGTTGAACACCGGTTTCAAGATTGGCCTGGGTTCGCAATCGCTGACGGGCCAGATCAATCTGGCGTTGGCGCCGACGCACGAGGCGTTGATGCTGATCGGCTATCTTTCCGTTTATTGAGAATGCGATCGCTTTAGTTACGCGCCGCGCTCGCCCCATAAGGCCGGGAGGCGAGTTTGGTCAGTGGACCTCACCTTCGCCGGGGATCACCTTGGCGAGCGGCACTGCGGCGGCAACCGCTTGTGCGCGAGGATCGCGCGAGCCGTGCAGATAGCCGCGACCTGCGACAATCGAATAGAGCGGCAGATATTCCGCAATCCGCTTGTCGGACAAAACCTCGTCGCGCATGTTGTCGAGGATAAGATTGTTGCCGTTGACGGAGACCGACAGGACGGCGTGGTAGAAATGGCGCTGCTGATCGAAGAGGACGACCAGAGTCATGTGGTCGAGATCGACGCCCGCCTTGTAGAGTGCGGCCATCTTCAGGATGGCGTAGTCCTCGCAGTCGCCCTGCTGATGCGACAGAGCTTCGCTCGGTTTCGCCCAGTAATCCGCCACATGATAGGTTTGCATGTCGCTCGCGTAGCGGATCGCATGGTTGACGGTGAAATTGATGGTGTTGATCTTGTCGCGGATCGAGGCGTCGGCAATCTTCGCCTCAGCGTTCGCGATGGCGGTTGCAGCGGCGTTGCATCCATTTGCACCGCAATCCAGCGATTTGCCCGACCGGATTTCGGCGAGCGGACCTGCGAAATTGTTAAGCGCGGCAAGATGTTTGAAGGGAATGGCGACAGTTCCGAACACAGAGTCGCCGAGGGGAGCGTTGCTCGGCTTTGCGGGACGCACCGGCTCGGATGCGGTCAGGTCATTGTGTGGAAGGCCACCCGGCGCGACGGTGAAGCTTTGGTTCAAAGCAGCCAGGTCGACGCCGCTGATTGCCTTGGCGGCGTTTCCGATGGTAGGCGCAAAGAGATCGATGGCAGTATCGACCAGCGGGTCTTGGAGCAGCTTGATGACAGGGCGGACGGTATCGCCGGTTGCCGCCATGCTGATGGTCGGTGACGATAGACCGAAGGCAAAGGAAGCTGCAGCAAGTGCTGCAAGTATATTTTTTTTGTTCTTGCGTTCCATTGGCGCATTATTCTCCCTGGTTGAGAGAATAATGCGTGATACTTCTGAATACGACGTTCGAAAACGTAGATAAATTAAGTATAAATTAAGCGATCAAATAAGTATAAAATTCGACGGTCTTCGGTTGGAAACTATTAAGGATGATATCCCCCGAGGTGCCAAAGTGATCTTTCCGCGGGACGCCGGATCGTTGAGGCGGTGCTATCGCAATGGCGATACTTATCTCAACGCATCGTGTGCTCTGTGAGACCGGTTTGCTTCAGAACGACTGCGAGGGCTGCTTGGAAACCTTCAGCTTGCCGCCGTCGATCGTATTGATCACCATCTTGCGCTCCACCGCGCCGGAGGCAGAGAAGCGGAAGAGCCCGGTCGTGCCGCGGAAGCCGACCTTGTTCATAAGGTTGGCGGGGGTTACGGCTTGTGGTCCCTGCGAACGGATGAGGCCGGAGGCGATTGCCATGGCGTCATAACCGTAGGCAGCTGACGTCGTCAGCGGGTGGTTGAAGTGGCGCTGATAGCGCTCGGCAATGAGCCCGCTGCTTTGCGTATCGTCGGTCGCGACGAAGGCGCCGGCGACTGCCGGCGTTGCATAGACCGATTGCGGCCAGTTGTTGCTGCCGACAAGCGCTTGGCCGGGAATGGCGGCGCTGCGCACGGCGCTTGCCACCATACCGATTTCCACTGTATCACCGAGGATGACCACTATCTCTGCCGACTGTATGAGCAGCCGGTTCTTGGTCAGGATATCAGCGGCCTGGTCGCTTGAGCCGTAGCGGCCAAAGCCCATGAAAGTGTTGCCGCTGTTCCAGATGGCGCTGCCCAATCGTGTTGTATCGGCTTGAGAAAAGTCGGCGGGCACCAGCGCCGATACCTTCTTGTGACCGCCGGGACCGGCCACCTTGACGCCTTCCGTTGCGCTGTCGATCTCGTCCGAGGCGAGGTTGAAAACGTCGCCGCCGGTCGTCGCCGTCGCGCGCGCCAGGTTAAGTAACGGCGGGCGCTGGGCAGGGGGGATGGCAGCTATGGAAGCAGTCTCGGCCGGCGGCAGATAGCTGACAATCAAAGCGGCATTTCGGCCCTTGGCCGCCGTAACCTGTGCGGTGACGCCGGCAAGGCCGGGGCCGACATCCTTGACACGTAGTCGAACCTGATTGTTGCCGAGTTCGCCGACGCCAAGCACCGCCCCGTCGCGTATGTCGCGGGATGCACCTTCGTAGAGACCGGCCGCGCCCTTGCGCAGCAGCAGCGTGATTTCCGTGCCGCTGTCGCCGCCGTAGGTCTCTTCAATGGCGGTGGACGGCATTTTTATGTCGTCCTTCTTGCTGTTGTTCTCCAGCCCGACGCCGTCCATCTGACAGCTGGCGAGGCCAGCACAGAGGATCAGGGCCGCACCGCGCGCCGGTCGCCGATGCGGTTTGCGCGGCAGCCACTCGGTCAAAAGGCTCAACGAAAGGCTGATCGCAAACGGCACAACGACTCCCCCGATTCTCTACGGCAGGCCGCAACAGCCTACGGGGCCGCATTTGCACACCGCGGCTGACGCAAAGTCAAGCGGTATACTTAACGAGTTGTTCTTTGGTTAAGTTAACCATCGGTAAAATAATTCTGCGATGCTGCATAACCGGCTATATCGTTGCGGTTAATGAAGTATTGCAATCAACCCGCTCCCGTAATTGATTGCAGCAAATTGAGAGACACCGGGAGCCAGACCCATGGACGACTTGCGCATTTCGACCGTAGACCACGAAGCTGCTTCGCATGATTTTGCATCAAGCGGCCGAGACGAGGGCAATGCAGCCGATATCAGTGCCAATCAACCGCTGCCGTTGTCGCAAAATGCAGATGTCGCAGCCTTCGAAGTAGCGCAAGCCGAAGAGCAACAGGCGAATGGCAAGACGGGGCGTCTTGCTGCGAACGAGCCGCAAAATGCTCCCGCCGCGGCGCCGATCCAGATCGTGCCGGATCAGGGCAATGTCGTCCATCTGCCGCCGAACACCTCGATCGACGACATTCACGTCGAGGGGCGCAACCTTGTTCTCATCCAGGCCGATGGCACCCGCATCGTCATCATCAACGGTGCGCTGCACGTTCCGACCTTCCTGATCGGTGAAGTCACGCTGCCGCAGCAGGCCGTCGTTGCAGCGCTTCAGCAGCAGGGCATCAACGTCGCTGAAGGTCCCGATGGTTCGGTTCACGCCGGCAATAGCACGGACTCCGGCCACCAGTTCACGGACAGCCAGGCCGGGAATGCCCGTACGCCGCTGAATCTGCTAGGTCTCCTCGGTCCCGGCGGCGGATTTGGCAGTGGTAGCGGCGGCAATCTGTCCGGCACTCAGACCCGTGTTCCTTTCATTGACCCGCAGGCGACCGAAACGGCTTCGCTGGTCGAACGCGGCAGCAGCACCGGCGCCTTCCTCACCTCAAGCAGCACCGGTCGTTTCGGCTTCGGCGGCAACAACGCCTCGATCACCACTGTCACGCTGGTCGGCGAAGCAGAAACCACCAGCAGCGGCACACAACAGCTGTCAGGCCTGACCTCCGGCGGTGTTGCGGTTGTTGTCACCCAGAACGGCCAGACCGTCACCGGCACCGCCAATGGCGTTACTGTCTTCACGCTGGTATTCAACGCCTCGACCGGCGCCTACACCTTCACCCAGCTCGCTGCCCTCGATCATCCACGCGGCGCCAACTCGGCCAGCGATGTGCTCGAACTGCAATTTCGATACACGGTCTCCGACACGAGTGGCCACACGGTTTCGGCCGTCGCGAACGTCGACATCGCAGACAGTGTGCCGGTTGCGGCTGTCGGTACGGCTGGTTCGCTCACCGAGGCGGCGCTGGCTTCGGGCAACGCAGCCCTGACCCATGACACCGGCGCCGCGACGGCCACCGGCTCGCTCAATATCTCCTGGGGCGCTGACAGTGCCAACACGGACAAGGGCGGCCTCGGGGATCGCTCGGTCGCCTTTACGAATGCCACCGTTGCGGCGACGGGTGAGGACAATGGCGCGCTGAGCTCGCACGGCCTTGCTGTTCATACGGTGCTTTTGGCCGACGGCACTTTGGTCGGCTACACCGGTGAGACTGCTCCTACGGCAACTTCCGCATCCAATGTCGTCTTCTACGCCACGGTCTCTGACACCGACAACGGCCACTATAACTTCACGCTGGTCCAGTCGCTCGACGACGCCAAGGGCTCGGATGCGATCACGCTGACCTTCGGCTACACGGCAACCGATTCCGACGGCGACACGGCCGCGAATACGTTCTCCGTTACCGTTGCCGACGACAAGCCTGTCGCAGCAACCGGCGATGCCGGTTCTGTCACCGAAGGTGCTTTGGCGAACGGCAACGAGAACCCTCATGTCGCAACCGATGCCATCACTACCGGCTCGCTCAACATCTCCTGGGGTGCCGACAACGCCAATACGGACAAGGGTGGGGCAGGCGATCGGTCCGTCGCGTTCACCAACGCTACCGTGACGACGCAGGGCCAGGACGGCGAGGCGCTAAGCTCGCACGGCCTTGCTGTTCATAGTGTGCTTTTGGCTGACGGCACATTGGTCGGGTACACTGGCGATGCTGCTCCGACGGCAACCTCCGCATCAAACGTTGTCTTCTACGCCACGGTTTCTGACACCGACAATGGCCACTATAACTTCACGCTTGTGCAGTCGCTTGATGACGCCAAGGGCTCCGATGCGATCACGCTGACCTTCGGCTATACGGCAACCGATTCCGACGGCGACACTGCCGCGAACAGCTTCACTATCACCGTTGCCGACGACAAGCCTGTTGCCGCAACCGGCGATGCCGGTTCCGTCACCGAAGGTGCACTGGCAAGCGGCAATGAGAACCCGCATGTTGAAAGCGATGCGAGTGCTACTGGCTCGCTCAACATTTCCTGGGGTGCCGACAACGCCAACACCGATCAGGGCGGAGCGGGCGATCGGTCCGTCGTGTTCACCAACGCTACCGTGACGACGCAGGGCCAGGACGGCGAGGCACTGAGCTCGCACGGTCTGGCCGTTCACACGGTGCTGCTCGCTGACGGCACGCTGGTTGGCTACACCGGGGAGACCGCTCCAACGGCGATCGCAGACGCCAAGGGCGCAGTTGGCTCGAATATCGTCTTCTATGCGACGGTTTCGGATACCGACAACGGCCACTATAACTTCACCTTGGTTCAGTCACTTGATGACGCCAAGGGCTCGGATGCGATCACGCTGACCTTCGGCTATACGGCAACGGACTCTGACGGCGACACTGCCGCGAATACGTTCTCCGTTACCGTTGCCGACGACAAGCCTGTCGCGGCAACCGGCGATGCAGGCTCGGTCACCGAAAGTGCACTGGCAAGCGGCAATGAAACCCCGCATGTCGAGGGCGATGCGACCGCGACGGGTTCACTGAATATCTCCTGGGGCGCTGATAACGCCAACACCGACCAGGGCGGCGCCGGCGACCGCTCTGTCGCCTTTACCAATGCTACGGTGACGACGCAGGGCCAGGATGGCGAAGCGCTGAGCTCGCACGGCCTTGCCGTTCACACGGTGCTTTTGGCCGACGGCACGCTGGTCGGTTATACCGGCGAGACCGCTCCGACCGCCGCCATGGACGGCAAGGGCGCTGTCGGCCCGAACATCGTCTTCTATGCGACAGTCTCGGACACCGACAATGGCCACTACAACTTCACACTGGTCCAATCGCTCGACGACGCCAAGGGCTCCGATGCGATCACGCTGACCTTCGGCTACACGGCTACCGATTCCGATGGCGATACTGCTACGAACAGCTTCACAGTCACCGTTGCTGACGACAAGCCTGTCGCAGCAATCGGTGATGCCGGCTCGGTCACCGAGGGCGCGCTGATAAACGGCAACGAGACTCCGCATCTCGACGGCGACGCTTTGGTCACTGGTTCACTCAACATCTCCTGGGGCGCCGACAACGCCAACACCGACAAGGGTGGGGCCGGCGATCGCTCGGTTGCCTTCACGAACGCCACAGTTTCGACGACGGGCCAGGATGGCGAGGCGCTGAGCTCGCACGGCCTTGCTGTTCATACGGTGCTTTTGGCCGACGGCACATTGGTCGGCTACACCGGCGAGACTGCTCCTACGGCAACCTCTGCATCCAATGTCGTCTTCTACGCCACGGTCTCGGATACCGACAATGGCCACTACAATTTCACGCTGGTCCAGTCGCTCGATGACGCCAAGAGCTCGGACGCGATCACGCTGACCTTCGGCTATACGGCAACCGATTCCGACGGCGACACCGCCGCGAATACGTTCTCCGTTACCGTTGCCGACGACAAGCCCGTAGCCTCGACCGGTGATGCGGGCTCCGTTACGGAAGGCGCGCTGGCAAGCGGCAATGAAAATCCTCACGTCGAAAGCGATACGAGTGCTACTGGCTCGCTCAACATCTCCTGGGGTGCTGACAACGCCAACACGGATCAGGGTGGCGCCGGTGACCGCTCGGTCGCCTTTACCAACGCTACGGTGACGACAACAGGTCAAGACGGCGAAGCGCTGAGCTCGCACGGTCTGGCCGTTCACACGGCGCTTTTGGCTGACGGCACGCTGGTTGGGTACACCGGTGAGACTGCTCCCACGGCAACGTCCGCCACCAATGTCGTCTTCTATGCGACGGTCTCCGACACCGACAACGGCCATTATAATTTCACGCTTGTGCAGTCGCTTGATGACGCCAAGGGTTCGGATGCCATCACGCTGACCTTTGGCTACACGGCAACGGACTCTGATGGCGATAGCGCTGCGAACAGTTTCACCGTCACCGTTGCGGATGACAAGCCGGTCGCCTCGACCGGCGATGCCGGCTCGGTCACCGAGGGTGCGCTTGCGAATGGCAACGAGACTCCGCATTCCGAAAGCGATGCGTTGGCGACCGGCTCGCTCAACATCTCCTGGGGTGCTGACAACGCCAACACCGACCAAGGTGGGGCTGGCGATCGCACGGTCGCCTTCACCAATGCCACAGTGACGACGGAAGGCCAGGAAGGCGAGGCGCTGAGCTCGCACGGTCTTGCCGTTCACACGGTGCTGCTTGCTGACGGTACGCTGGTCGGCTACACCGGCGACGTCGCTCCAACGGCCGTCGCAGATGCCAAGGGTGCGGTGGGCTCGAACATTGTCTTCTACGCCACGGTCTCGGATACCGACAACGGTCACTATAACTTCATGCTTGTGCAGTCGCTGGACGACGCCAAGGATTCCGATGCCATCAAGCTGACCTTCGGCTACACGGCAACGGACTCTGATGGCGATAGCGCCACGAACAGCTTCACGGTCACCGTTGCTGACGACAAGCCTGTTGCCAGCGACGTCACGGTCGGCACCGGCAACCTATACGACACGACACCTGCAGAGCAGATGCCGCTCCGCCCGCTCGTCGAGCTGAGCGAAGGGCCGAAGTCGCCGGAAGGTCCCGCCGACAGCGTCAGCGGTGGATCGGGCAGCCTGTTTACTGCCGGCGCCGATGGCTTCCAGCAGGTCACCTTCACCGATCCGACCGGCCTCAAGGGCATCTACATCGATGCCAATGGTGTCGCTCACAAGGAAGGTCTGTCCTTTGGCACCACGACGGACAATCTGGGCAATACCATCTACTCGGCAACCGGCAAGGAGTCGGGCCAGGTTCTCTTCACACTGACCGTTGGCGCCGATGGCAGCTATACCTACGTCCAGTCCGGCGCCTTTGCCGATGCCAAGGGCTCCGACAACGAGAACTTCAAGATCGCTTTCGAAGTCACCGACGGCGATGGTGACAAGGCAACGGGTTCGCTGACGCTCAACGTCGCCGATAGCCTTCCGGTCGCCAACAACGTGACGGTCGAGTCGGGCAGTCTGCACGACACCACCTCGACTTCCTCGGCGACACCTCCCGTCCAGCCGCTTGCTGAACAGTCGAGCGACACCGACAGCGTCAGCGGTGCATCGGGCAGCCTGTTCAACACGGGCGCCGATGGCTTCGCACGACTGACCTTTACCAATCCGACCGGTCTCAAGGCCATCAACATCGATGCAAATGGCGTCGCGCATACGGAAGGGCTGAGCTACAGCACCTCGCGTGACGACTCCGGCAACACGGTCTACACGGCGACGGGCAAGGATTCCGGCCACGTCATCTTCATGCTGACCGTCCATGCCGACGGCAGCTACACCTATGTCCAGTCCGGCGCTTTCGCCGACGCCAAGGGCTCTGACAACGAGAACTTCAAGATCGGCTTCGAAGTCACCGACGGTGACGGCGACAAGTCGACGGGCTCGCTGACGCTCAATGTCGCCGACAGCCTTCCGACCGCAAGCACCGTCACAGCCGAGCATCTCCTCAACGACGATATGTTCACGGGCGGCAACCCCGACAAGACCGATGAATATCACAGCGTCAGCGGCGCATCGGGCAGTCTGTTCAACACGGGCGCGGATGGCTTCAAGAAGGTCGCGATTGCTCATTCGGATCTGCCGACGCTGACCACGATCTACACCGATGCGGATGGCGTTGCGCATCAGGAAGCCGTGAGCTGGAGCAAGGCGCAGGTCGCTGATGGCAGCACCACCTGGGTTGCGAGCAGCGCACATCATGAGACCGTCGCCACCTTGATCATCAATGCCGATGGTTCCTACACGTTTTCGACCGGCGCGCCGCTTGCCCATCCGACCGCGCAAGCCGATGAAGAGACCTTGTCCCTGACCTTCAACTTCACCGTCACCGATGGCGATGGCGACAAGGCAACGGGCTCGCTGACGGTTGGCGTCAAGGATGACGTGCCGATCGCTCACACGGTTGACAATACTGCCTCATCGGTCAACGACGATGCGCAGACTGGTGGCAACCTGGACGGCAACGGCGCCGACACGAACAGCGTCTCGGGCGCTGCCGGCGCCCTGTTCAGCGCTGGTGCCGATGGTTTTGCGAGTGTCTCGATCGACCAGTCCAGCCTGCCGGCCTTGAAGACGATCTATGTCGATGCCAATGGTTTCGCGCAGCAGGAAGACGTGACCTGGGGCAAGCCGACGGTTTCCGGCGGTGCGACGACCTGGGTTGCCTACAGCGCCAATCACGAGACCGTCGCCACGCTGACCATCAATGCAAACGGCTCCTATAGCTTCAGCACCAGTGCGCCGCTTGTCCATCCGACCTCCGGCACGACGGAAGAAAGCTTACCGCTGACTTTCACCTTCACGGTGACGGACGGCGACAACGACACGTCGACCGGCTCGCTGACTTTGCATGTTACGGACGATGTGCCGCTGGCAAACACCGTCACCGTCACCAGCGTGACGTTGAACGATGACGCCCTGAAGGGCGGAAACCCGGACACGGTCGGTGTCGCCGATACCGATACGGTCAGCGGCGCAAGCGGCACGCTCTTTACGGGCGGCGCGGACGGCGTTCATCAGGTAACGCTCGGAGCGACCACGGATTTCAGCGCCATCTATACCGGCAAGGACGGCTTTGCCCATGTCGAGTCGGTCGTTTGGGGCAGCCCGACGACGGCGGCGGGCGGCGAGACGATCTGGATCGCAACGGGCAAGGACAGCGGCCAGACGGTCGCGACGCTGACGATCGGCGCTGACGGTTCCTACAGCTTCACGCTGAGTGCGCCGGTCGCTCACGGCGCAAGCCAGACTGCGGAAAATACGCAGGATCTGACCTTCAACTTCACTGTTACCGATGGCGACAGCGATACGGCCAGCGGCGCGCTCACGGTCACCGTCAAGGACGACGCGCCGATCGCCTATAAGGTTGATGCCACCTCGACGCCGCTTAACGACGACGCACAGGCACATGGCAACCTCGACGGCGGCACCGCGGACGTCAACACGATCAACGGCAATGCAGGAGCCCTGTTCTCCGCTGGCGCCGATGGCGTCAAGAGCGTGTCGATGGACAGCCTCCCGACGCTGAAGGCGATCTACCTCGACAGCCACGGCATCGGTCATCAGGAAGCCGTCACCTGGACGTCGTCCGCGGCGAATGGTGTGACGACCTGGACGGCAACTGGTGCCTCCAGCCATGCCACCGTCGCAGTTCTGACGATCAATTCGGACGGTTCTTACAGCTTCACCGCGGATGCGCCGCTTGTCCATTCGACCTCGTCGACCACCGAAGACAGCCTGACGCTGAATTTCGGCTTCACGGTCACGGATGGCGACGGCGATGCGGCGAAGGGTTCGCTGGCGATCGCGATCACTGACGATGTCCCGGTTGCTTCCGGCACGACCGTTGCGGTCAGGGCCGACGAAGGCGACATTTATAATCTCCTGTCGCACGGCAACAGCCCGCTCGACGGCACGCATGACGGCTCGTCCTCGCAGCCGGCACTGTTTGGTCTCGGTTTTGCGGCCACGGTATCCGGCTCGGTTGCTTCCACAGTCTCCTTCGGTGCCGACGGCGCAGCTATCGGCGGCGGCTTCAGCTTCACGGCCAATACCACGTCGACCCTCGCCGCCCTGCATCTGACCTCGGGTGGCGAAGCGCTCTCCTATGCCATCGTCAACAATGCGATCGTCGGCTATGTCGATAACGATCACCATAGCGGCTACAACCCGCTTCTCGACCGCCCCGTCCTGTCGCTGACGCTGTCCGGTGACGGCAGCTTCACCTTCCAGCAGTACGACCAGCTCGACAATGTCGCCGGCCCCGGCAACGACCTGCGCTCCGGCAATGGTTCGATCTCGGCCATCGATTTCGGCTCCGTCATCCAGGCGACCGATGGTGATGGCGACAGCGTGACGCTAAAGGGTGCCCTGAACGTCACGATCGTTGACGACGCACCGAAGGTAAGTCTGGCCCTGACGGGCTCGATCACGATCGACGAGAGCGGCAGAGGCGATGACGACGTCAGCGCCAGCAATTCGATCAGAGGCTTGTTT
This sequence comes from Martinezella hainanensis, assembly GCF_900094555.1. Lineage (GTDB taxonomy): Bacteria > Pseudomonadota > Alphaproteobacteria > Rhizobiales > Rhizobiaceae > Rhizobium > Rhizobium hainanense. The sequence continues at coordinate 286,694 of NZ_FMAC01000006.1, read as the reverse complement.
GCCGGCATCACGGGCGGCAATGATCCTCACATGTCGACGGTCTACGCACAGCATGGCGTCGTCTCTCCGTCGGTCTCGATGGGCGCCGACGATGCAGCCGGCGCGACAAGCAGCCTGACGCTCCATATCGACAATGCCGACTCCGGCCTGACGACGACGGCAGGTCAGACGATCACGCTCTCCCAGCTCGCCGACGGCACGGTTGTCGGCAAGATCGCGGACGGAGAGATCGCCTTTGCGATCCGCATCGATGACAGTGGCAAGGTCAGCATCGCCCAGTACATGGCGCTTGCCAACCCGAACACGTCGAAGTCGGACGGCGATACGGTCGATCTCACCGGCAAGCTTTCGGCAGTGCTGAGCGCGACCGATAGCGACGGCGACACCGTCAGCAAGTCCGTTTCCATCGGCAGCAGCATTCGCTTCGATGATGACGGCCCGTCGATCGGCAACGCCGTCTCGACGAAGACACTTGCCGAGCATAGCCTTGTCACGAATTCGGGCACGATCTCGCCTTCCGGCGTCAGCACCGGCGCGGTTGCGCTCAATTTCGCCTTTGGCGCCGATGGTCCGGCTGCTCATGCCGTTACCTTTGTTGCCCGTTCGAACGGCAGCTATTTCACGGCGAGCTACGGCAACAATCAGAGCCTCGATGCGACCAAGCTCAGCTCCGGCGGCCATGCGCTGTCCTATGCGGTCAGCAGCGACGGCATGACGCTGATCGCCTACACCGGCGGCAATGCCGCCGATCAGTCGAGCTGGGTCTTCAAGGTCGACCTGTCTCAGGATAGTGCTCACGCCAGCGGCGCCTACAACTTTACGCTCTACAAGGCGCTCGACGACGTCAACGGCCAAGCCAACCTTTCGGATATCAAGCTGACCTTCCAGGTTGCCGGCCATGACGGCGACGGCGACACCACGACCGGCACGCAGAGCTTCTCGGTCGATGTCACCGACGACAGCCCGTCCATCTCGTCCTTCGTGGTCGACAAGAGCCAGGCGATCACCGTGGACGAACACGGCCTGACGCCGTCCTCCCCGGTCAGCGCCACGACCGGAACGCATTCGATCGTCTCAGCGGTCGTCAATGCCGGCGCCGATGGCCTTGCCTCGCAGGTCTATTCTCTGCAGGTCGGCAACAATGGGAATTCCGGCCTCTCCACCATCGACAATCATGCGATCACGCTGCAGCAACAGTCGGCAGGGACGGTCAACGGCGTCTATACCGGCTCCGACGGCAAGACGCACATTGCCTTTACGATCTCCATCGACTCCGGCAGCGGCGCGCTCAGCGTCACGGAAAACGTGGCATTGAAGGACATTGTCAACAACAACCCGGTCGACCATCTTAACCTTGCCACCGGCTCCCTGAGCGCAGTGGTGACGGTGACCGACGGCGACGGTGATACGGCAAGCAAGTCTGCCGACCTGTCCGGCGTCATCACCTTAAAGGACGACGCTCCGACCATCGGTAGCATGACCCTCGGCGGCGTCGGTGAAAACGGCCTGGCGACGACGCATCCGACTGCCACGGGCTCGCTGGCGATCAGCTTCGGCGCAGATGGCGCCAAGAGCGTCACCTTTAGCAACGCATCCGCGGCAAGCAACGTGACAGGCCCGAGCGGTCTGTCGTCGAACGGCAAGCCGCTGGCCTATGCCTTCATCGGCAGCCTGCTGGTGGCCTATACGGGATCTCTGCCGACAGCGGCGGATGCGGCCAATGTGGTCTTCACCGTGGCGCTCGCACTCTCCGGCTCCTATACGTTCACGCTCCTCCAGCCGCTCGATCATTCCGACGCCATCGCTTCCAATGGCAGCCATGCGATCGATCTGACCTTCGGCTACACGGCCACGGACGGCGACAATGATACGGCAAGCGGCAGCTTCACGGTCGAAGTGAACGCAGCCGGCACGGTAACCGCTCAGACGATCGACTACTCGGCCATCTCCACCGGCGTTACCGTCAACCTCTCCGACGTCAGCCAGACCGTCGGTTCGCAGACGATCGTCGCCAACACGGCAACGGATGCCGGCGCGGTCCATGTTGTCGGCAGGGACAATGTAGCCGGTATGACGCATGTCATCGGCACCAGCGGCGACGACACGCTGATTGGCGGTGCCGGCGATACGCTGACCGGCGGCGCGGGTAACGACACCTTCGTGGCCGCCAGCGGAACGGTCACCGTCACCGACCTCCATGACAAGGACATCATCAAGGTTCTGAACGGCGCGACCGCAGCGATCACCGCCACCGGCGACTGGACCGCAACGAGCGACACAGTCAACAGCGGGACGGCAACGATCAATGCCAACGGCCATAACATCGACCTGTCGGCGGCGGGCGGCAATGGCTGGACACTGACCAATGCCGGCAATGCGACTGGCGTAACCCTGGTCGGTTCGAACCACGGCGACATCATCATCGGCGGTTCCGGCGACGATATCATCAGGGCCGGCACGGGCTCTGACACCATCGATGCCGGCGCCGGCAACGACAAGATCTATATGTCCGCCGATCTTGCCGATGCCGCGGCCTATGGTCCGCGCAGCTTCGACCTCGGTGCTGGCATTAAGATCGATGTCGCGCTCGACCACATGTCCGGCACCGGCGACAGCGTCAACGGCGGTGCAGGCGACGATACGCTCTATCTGCAGGGTTCCGGCTCTAACGGCTATGTCCTCGACTACCGCTCAACCTCGGGCCTGCAACTCCAGGGCGTCGAACACATCGTTGGCACCGACAGCAACGACCTGATCGCAGTCTCCAAGACCTACACGAGCGATGCAGCGGGCGGGGGCGTTACCATCGATGGCGGCGCGGGCGACGACGTCATCTTCGGCGGTGCCGGCAACGACACGCTGATCGGTGGCTCCGGCAACGACACCATCGTTGCCGGTACGGGCAACGACACGATCCTCGGCGGCACGGGCAGCGACAAGATCTACTACATCGTTGGCTCCGGCAACGATCGCATCGACGGCGGTGCGACCCTGGTGAACGGGAAGGAAACCGACACCGACGAACTGCATATCGTGAGCGATGGCAACAGTCACACCTACACGATCGGCGAGATTGCCCTCGGCGATGCCGGCAACATTGCGTCGGCTGACGACCATGCCGATCTGACCGTCGGCATCAGCGGCGGCGGCAGTGTCCGTGCCGACGGCATCGAGGACCTTTACCTCGATCTCGGCGGCAGCGCCGGCAACACGATCGTCTTCGGCAATGTCAGCGATACCGCGCTGGCACCCGACACGATCGTCGTCAACAGCGGCAGCGGCAACGATACGTTCGACATGACCGGCCTCACCGGCAATGTCCACATCGTCATCAACGACAGCGATCCCGTTGCAACCGCAGGCAGCGACACCGACACGCTGAAGCTTGCCGGCAAATGGGCCGACTGGACGGTCACTCACGACGGTGCCGACAACGGCACCGGCAGCTATACGCTGACGAACGGTACCGAGACGATCACCGTCACCAATGTCGAGCAGTTCACCTTCATGGGCGAAAACGGCGGTGCCGGCGGCACGCTGTCGCTTAGCCAGCTGATGAACGTCGCGCCCATGGCAAACAACTTCACCGCCTTGAGCCCGGTAACCGAAGACAGCTCCACCGAGAGTGTCGAAGGTTTCATTCTGCACGGCAACCATGCAACGGATGCGAACACCAACAAGTTCGATACGTTGACGGTCGTCGGCATCAGCGCGGGAACCACGCCGTCTGCTGTTGCCAATGTGACGGGCTCCGACGGAACTGTCGTCGACGGCACCTATGGCAAGCTGACCATCTACGCCGACGGCACCTACAGCTACACGCTGGATGACACGAAGGATGCGACCAACTCCCTCAGCCAGGGCGAACAGGTCAAGGAGGTCTTCGACTATACCGTTCAGGACGCTCATGGCGCCCAAAGCTCCGCGACGCTCACGATCAATGTCATCGGCACGAACGATGCGCCGATTGCCGTTGCCGAGGCGGCTTCGGTGACCGAGGACACAGCAGTCACGGCGACCGGCAGCCTTCTTGCGGGAGCCAGCGACGTCGACCACCTGGATATCCTCTCGGTCGCCAAGGTCGGTGACGTCAGCGACGGCCATGCGGGCGTCGCCGGCACCTACGGCACCCTGACCTGGGATAGCACCACCGGTGCATACACCTATGTCCTGAACAATGCCGATCCGGCCGTACAGCATCTCATCCCGAACGAGACGCTGACCGACAAGTTCACCTTCACGATCACCGATAATCACGGCGCCACCAGCACGCAGACGCTGACGGTAACGATCAACGGTTCCGACGATTTCCCGGTCATCATCGGCGCGCAGGACACTGCTGGCCATGCCGTTGCCTCGAACCTTCTGGTCGACGGCGACTTCGCCCATGCAACGGCATCCGCGTGGACGAATGGCGGCGGCTTCACCTGGGCGACGGAAGGCACCGGCTGGACGATTTCCGGCACCGAGCCCGGCCAGACCGGCGTCCGCCTGGAAGAAATTGCCAGCGGTTATGAGAATGTCACTTCGTCTAATGGCGCGCCGATGGTCGATCTCGGCGCTACTCCGGGGAATATCGCGATTTCGCAGACCGTTCACGGTCTGACCGATGGCGCAAGCTATGTTCTAAGCTTCGAGTATGGCACGCCGGCCAACGGCACCGCAGCAGTCCAGGTCTGGTGGAATGGAGAGCTGGTCGATACGCTGAACCCGACGCCTGGCGCCGGGCCTCTGTCGACCATCACCCTGCCGCTGACGGCACATGGCACCGACAACACGATCTCCTTCGTCGAAATCGGCACTGCCAGCGACAACATCGGCACCTATCTCGCTAATGTCTCGCTGACCGCCGCATCGGCAACGTCTCTGCCTGTTATCGCCGATGCGATGAACGAGAACGATACCCATAGCTTCACCTTCGGCTCGGCCCAGTTCAACTACGGCGCCGACGGTCAGGGCACCACGGGTGCGCTCACCTTCGACACCGCGCATGCCGTGGTCTCCGGCCCACAGGGTATTGCCCTCGGCATGCCGCAGCTGAGCTTCGATGGCTCGACTATCACGGTAACCCCGGGCACGGCCTTTGACGCGCTCGGCGCTGGCGAGATCGCCAAGATCAGCATTCCCTTCGAAGTGACGGACCGAAACGGCAGCGTTACCTCCGGGGTTTACGAGCTGACGGTTACCGGCACCAACGATGCTCCCGTTATCCTGGCATCGAGCCAGACGACCGGTTCGGTCGTCGAGCAGGGCCTGGATGCGACCAGCCACGCGGTTGGGACGTCGTCCGTTTCGGGCGTCATGGCAAGCAGCGATGTCGACCATGGCGATACCGCGACCTGGTCGATCGTCTCGGGTCAGACGACTGTCTCGTCGGTGCATGGCACCTACGGCACGCTGCAGATGGACGCAGGCTCCGGCAAATGGACCTACACGATCGACGAAAAGGCGGCCGACTCGCTGCAGCTCGGCGATCAGAAGATCGACAGCTTCACGGTCGAAGTCGCGGACGGCCATGGCGGCATCGCGACGCAGCAGGTCAACATCACCGTCAACGGCTCGAATGATGCACCCGTAATCAGCGGCGCGGCAACCGGTTCGGTCGCGGAAGCCGGCGTCAATGTTGACGTGAGTGCGGGCACGGTTTCGGGCTCTCTGACGGCGAATGACGTCGACGATACGTCCTTCACCTGGTCGGTTGTCGATCCGAAGAACAGCGCTAACAGCGCCGGTTCCGAGGTTGGAGCCTATGGCACGCTGAGCGTCGATCAGACTGGCAAGTGGACCTACGTTCTGGATCAGTCGAAGGCCGATCCGCTGACAGCGTCGGATCAGAAGCACGATGTCTTCACGGTGCAGGTCAGCGATGGCCATGGCGGCGTCACGACGCAGACGGTCGATGTGACGGTCAACGGCACCAACGATGCACCGACATTTACCGGCGATACCGGAAGCATTCTGGAGGGGAGCACCGCTCCGATCAGCGGCGCGATCGTCGTTTCTGACGTCGATGCAAACCAAAGCTCCTTCACGACTGCGTCTTCAAATTCAATCGCGGGCGCACACGGGACATTCACCTTCACCAATGATGGTTCCGCGACTGGAACTTGGACCTATGCGCTGAACAACAATGACACGGCGGTTCAAGCGCTGACGGCTGGCGCCAAGCTCACTGATACTTTGGCCGTGACCTCGGCCGACGGAACCCCGCATAACGTCACCGTAACGATTACGGGCGTCGATAACCCGCCGGTGTTTGGCACGGGAACGACGACTGGGTCGGTGACGGAGGATGCGTCGTACAGCGTGGGTTCGGAGCTGATAACGAATGGTGATTTCCAGAATTATTACTTCTCCGGAAATCACAGCTATCCAATCAACTGGTCACTCACCGGGTCAGTCTACGATGTGAATGGCGGCCGGCTTGATTCCACGTCAGCAATGCTTGTCTCAAATACCAGTTCCATCAACTCGCTTTCGCAGACCATATCGACGGTTGTTGGGCAGACATATCAGCTCAGCTTCTACATGCAGGATTTTGCCACTAGCCTACCCGGCGGGGCAGCGGCAATTTTCGATGTCACGACAGGATCTCAAACGCAGGCCATCAGCTATACGTACTCTAACTCCAGCAATAGTCCCTACGTACTCTATACGATCAACTTCGTTGCAACGAACTCGAGCACCTTGATTAAATTCTGGTCTCCGTATCAGCCGTTCGGCTCGTTCAACATCGACGATGTCTCGGTAAAGGCGGTTTCCGGAACACCAGGTATCGAGACGACGACGGGGTCGATCGCATTCACGGATACGCATGCATCTTATACCCATACGGTTAGCTATGCGACACCTGCTGGCAGTAGCTACTACGGTACGTTTGCCGCTAGCGTCGACAACACGAATAACAAGGTTAACTGGACGTTCAGTGTCAACGATAGTGCGATCCAATCACTGGGTGCCAATGATCATATCAATCAGACTTATACCCTAACACTCAGTGATGGTCACGGCGGAACGGTCACCAAGGATGTCATCGTGACGGTGAATGGAACAAATGATGCGCCGACACTGAGCAATGTTGCCGCGACAGCCTCCTATAATGCAGGAAATGCCGCGATAGTGCTGTCAAGCACGACGACCACAAATGACGCCGACAATACGACACTGGCATCGGCCAAGGTTTCCGTATCTGGTGGCTTTATCAGCGGTGACACACTGACAGCGACCGTCACCGGAACATCGATTACTGCAAGCTATAATGCTGTAACCGGTGTACTGACGTTGACGGGCAACGACACACTGGCGCATTACCAAGCAGTCTTGGACAGCGTGACGTTCTCATCTACGAGTTCCAGCACGGCCACCAGGACGATCAGCTGGTCTGTCAATGATGGAACAATCGATAGTAGTGTAAGTACGACGACAATCACCGTTGCTCCACATGTAAATGTGGCGCCGGTTTTGGATCTGGATACCGCAGCGAGCGGAAGCGATGAATCGTTGACTTACGCAAGGCAGACCACCGTCAATCTGGCGCCGCGTGCTCTTGTCACAGACTCCGACTCGTCCAATTTTAATGGTGGAACTCTTACCATCAGCTCGTCGGGTGCTTCGGACAAATTGAGCATTCTGAATCAAGGAACGTCGCCTGGTAAAATCGGTGTGAATGGAATCAATGTGACTTACGGTGGGACGAAAATCGGCACTTATACGTCAAGCGATGGGGGCGCAACGCTGACGATTACATTTACTTCGAACAGCGCTACACCCACCGCAATAACGGCACTCCTGAAAGACATTCAATTCAATTCGAACTCGAACTCGGGAGATGGCAGGACTGTCAATTTCACCATCACCGACGGGGATGGCGGATCAGCTTCCGCGAACGTCACGCTGCAGCCCCCAGGTATGCCTGCCGGCACCTCCGGCGAGGCCATCAACCTTGCGCTTGCAGATCCATCGCATCATGTCGGCGCGGTTACGTTGAGCGTTGCTGGCCTTCCGGCTGGCTGGGTGCTCAGCGAAGGCACGCATAATGCCGACGGCACCTGGACTGTGGTGACGAACAATCCGTCCTCGCTGACGGTGACTTCGCCCGATGGCGTAACCGGTGCGGTGGTTCTCCAGGTCACCGAGACCTGGACCAATGCCGACGGCTCGACGGGAATGGCCACGGTGGCCGACAACGTCGAAGCCTATGCCAAGGGTTCGCCGATCTTTGCCTGGTCGGGCGATGACACGCTGACTGCATCGAGCGGCAACGACACGCTTGTCTTTGCAAACACCATCGGCAAAGATGTCGTGCACAACTTCGATGTGGTGCATGACAAGATCGACCTTATCGGCTTTGCGGGCTTCAACAGTTTCGCCGATGTTCTGGCTCATCTGTCCAGTGATGCCGCCGGCAATGCCGTCATCACGCTCGGCAATGGCGAGACCATCACCTTGGCAGGTGTCAGCGCCGCGGCGCTGACCGCAGACGACTTCGTCTTCAACGAAGCGGTCGTAACGCACAATACCGGAGACATGGTGGTTGCCGACGGTGCGCTGATGCCATTCAGCGGTACGCTCGACAACACCGGCAGCATCCATATCTCTTCGGCTGGCAGCGAGACGGACTTCGAAATCGTCCAGCAAGGTCTCACGCTGACCGGTGGCGGCACGGTGACGCTGTCCGATAACGCATCCAATGTCATTTTCGGCAGCAGCGACCACGTTACGCTGACGAATGTCGACAACACCATCTCCGGCGCCGGCCAGATCGGCGACGGCCACCTGACGCTGGTCAATGCGGGCACGATCATTGCCGACGGCAGCCACGCGCTCGTCATCGACACCGGCGTCAATGCGGTGAGCAACACCGGCACGCTGGAGGCGACCGGGACGGGTGGTCTCCATATCCATAGCGATGTCGTCAATAACGGCCTGCTCTGGGCGAACGGCGGCGACGTCAATCTCGATGGCAATGTCAGCGGCACCGGCACCGTGCTCTTGTCCGGCCACGCCAACCTTGAAATCGGCGGCTCGTTCAACGAGGCGATCACGCTTGGCAAGGACGCCCAGGCCACGATCACCATCGACCACGCCGCCGCCTTCAGCGGCACGATCGCCGGCCTCGACGGCAACGACGCCTTGCGGTTCGGCGACATCTCGGCCGCGACCGCCAGCTTCTCCTATGCGGAGAACGCGGCGAAGACCGGCGGCGTGCTGACCGTCACCGATGGCACCCATACCGCCTCGGTCGGTCTTACGGGCGAGTATTCGGCCAGTGACTTCTCGCTGGGTCACGACGGTGCGTCTGCCGAGATCGACTTCAGTGGGATCGGCCACCTTTATGGGACAGACGGCAACGACACGCTGACGAGTGGCGGCGGTTATACAATGACCGGCGGCGCTGGTGCGGATACCTTCGTTCTCGATGCCAAGGCCCTGCACAACCTCAACATGGCCGACGTCATCACCGACTTCAGCCCGAAGGGAGAGGGCGACAAGCTGGATGTCTCGAACTTGCTCAACGCACTGGTTGGCGAACATCCGGGCATGACGGCGGCAAGCGCTGTCGCGTCGATGACGGCCGAGGTCGATACCGTAGCCAATTCGACGAAGATCAGCGTCAATACCGGTTCGGAAACCCATGTTGTCGCCACGTTGCAGAACTACACGCCGACAGGTCACGACGCCGTGCATGTGCTGTTCAATAACCACGATGAGCAGCTGGCAACCCATACGCAGACCGCTGGCGCCTGACGGCTTTCTGTCGGAACCCAAATCTCGAAGCGGCGCTTCCTGAAGGCGCCGCTTTTCATTGAAGTCGACGTTGCAGCGATGATCCGGCAACGGGTCGATCGGGAAGCATGCCTGATCGCGGCGTTCGTCAGATTGGCTTTCAGGCGGCTATTTTACCGAGTCGTGTGACTGTCCGGGTTTCTATGATTCAGGCAATTGCTCCGATGAACTATTCATCAGTTCGACGGTAAAGCCACACGAGAATGCTTGGAAACACCAATTTCAATCGGCGTCGGTAAAGTTAATCGAACGCTTATCGAGGGCACGAAGGAACTGATCGACGTGCTGCAGCCCGATTTCATAAAGGATCCGTTTGAACCATCGGCCAGGGCCGACTGGATGCCGATATCGACTAGAATGTCCGTGTTCGACCAAAGGAGCGTAGCAACAGATTGACCGATACGGCGACCTTGTCGATGTCGTGAATGTCCTGCGAATATTCTCCAGTATAGAGCTTTACGATCATTTCGTCCCGAATGGTACCGTCGAGGCCAAAATGAAGATGGAGATAGTAGGCTTGCTTGTCTCCGCCCCGGCTAATGCTTCCGCGCCGCTGTGTGACCTGCTTCAGTTCAGCTTCGAAAGGCGCAAAGCCTTCAAGGTGCAGGGAGACCAATTTTGATTCGAAGCGTGCATCGAAAGGGACTGCGACAACCGCCTTATCAAGAGCCAGACTGACAAGCCGGCCAGGAATATCGTCTACCACGGCCGGCTCATCCAGCTTGAAGGCGTGAAACAATCGTTGGGGTTTCTCAAAGCAAATCAGAGAGGCGATGACCAAAACGAGAATGTTGATGCCCGCCCAAAAAGCTGCGATTGGCGAAAATTGCGCCTGAATCTGCGTGGTCTCGGGGACAATATCGATGAGCAGCCCGAGGGCCGTGATCGTGATCAAGGTTGCGATCCAGGCAAATGTATATTTGTCGAATTGGTTGGCCTGATTGCCGCTACCCTTCGGCGTCACCCTGAAGGGCTTGCCGAATGGTCTAATCAGACTCGACACGACGGTCGGCAGCATTCGGAAAGTGGCGAAGGTTCCAACGGCGCTCGAGATTATCGGCAAATATCGTGTTGGCGTTATCCAAAGCATCAGAAGGAAATAGGCCGTCAACAGCGGAACCTGGTATGATACGTAGTCAGCAATATCCGTGAAATAAAGTGGTAGCAGTCCGAACCATAGATAGGCGATCGGGATGACCAGGATCATCACGCGAACTAGATACTGGACTATCCATGAAGCCGGCAGGAACATGATCCGCTGAAACACGGACAGTCCTGGGCCGCGCAACGGGCCGTTATGCAAGTAGAGCGTCTGAATGCCACCCTGACACCATCGTTCGCGTTGCACAAAATAGCCGGTCAGGTTTTCCGCAGCGAGCCCCATCGACAGGCGTTCGTTCAAATAGCGCGTCTTATAGCCTTTGTTGAGCATGGAAAGTGTGGTGAGCAGATCCTCTGTGATGGACTCTGTCGGAAAGCCGCCGATCGCGTCGATTGCCGTCCGCCGGGCGATCGAACATGAACCGCAGCAGAAACTGACGTCCCACCCATCGCGGCTCGGCGCAATTTCGTCGAAAAACAGGCGCTGCTCGTCCGGCCATATGTTCTCAAGGCCCAGATTCGTCTGGACGGGATCAGCATTGAAAAAATGCTGGGGCGTCTGGACGATGCCGATGCTTTCGTCGGAAAAGAAAGGCAATGTTCGGCTAAGAAAGTGCTTATAGGGCACGAAATCGGCATCAAATACAGCCACGAATTCGCCCGAGCTGACTTGCAGGCCATTATTCATGTTACCGGCTTTGGCGTGAGCATTGTCGCTGCGCGTGACATGGATGGCATTTTTCTGTTCGCAAAAGGTTTTGAGCCAATCACGACGCTGGTCGTCGAGCACGTAGACTTTGAGTTTGTCGGCTGGGTAATCGAGCGACAATGCGCCGACGATTGTTCGTTCCAATACGTCGAGGGGCTCATTGTAGGTAGGTATGAAGACGTCCACTGTCGGCAGCTCGTATTCGTCACGCGAAAAAAAGATGCTTCCAAGCTCGTCGGTTTCGGCGCTTCGATTGACGTAGCGGCTCATGAGCACGAGAAAAAGTATGACGTCGATGAAGGCCAATATCTCGACGATAAAAACGAGCCAGACCCAATAGAAATTTGCTCCGCCATACGGATAGGGAAGAACGGTTTGAGTGAACCGCCAAAGCATGTAGCGCAATGCGACGACCGCGACGAACCCGCAGGTGGCTGTCCTCGTCCAACTATGATGGCGCGACCAATTGAATGGTCCCAGGAGAAAGAAGGCCATCACGAGAAAAGTCGGAGCGAGCGCTAGAAGATACTGAACCACAGGTTCTTGACCCAATTCGAAAAGCCGAATCCATGCCTTGGAAAGCGGACCTGGACCGAACGTCCCACTTGGCAGAAATTTTCGAAGTCACTATTCATGAAGGAAGGTTCGAGACGAACCCTGATGCGGGCATTGCGTTGTGATGTAATCGGCAGACTGGCCGCAAATGAATCGGTTTCTGTGGCCGCCGAGCTGCCCTTTACCGAAACGACCGAACCTTTGAAAACATCGCTGCGGCCAAGCAGCCGAACCTGCGCGGCCAGTCCGGGATAGATTTCGTCATAGTCAACTTCGGGAACAAGGATGTCGACGAACAGCTCCCGGCAGTCCAGAATTCGCATGAGCTCATTGTTAAGCACAACATTGGAGCCGTTCACGATGTTTCTGCTCCAAACAACGCCGTCGAACGGCGCTACCGCAGTTGCGGATTCGAGGCTGCTAACGCGGATACCTTCTTCTGTGAGCTGCTTTTCGGTCTCTGCCGCCTGTGTTTCGTTCTCGGCGATGCGTGTGTTCAGATCGCTGATGTGAACGATAACCTCGTCCTGGCGCTGGCGAGAATAGGGCACGTCATTTTGACCGTCTCCGAAGACGAAAATCCCCTGACGGACGGCATTCAACCGTTGCTGCAACTGATCGACGGTCAGATTGCTCACCTCGACCTCTCCACCGGTTGCCGCACCAGCGGCGCGTGCGGCGTCGACCATCCTTTGTGTGAGAATGCCCTTAGCTTCAAGTTCTTTCCGGCGGTCGAGATCCACCTGTGCGGCTAGATCCTGAGCCTGTGAAACTTCTACTTTCTTTTGGAGGATCTCGACTTCCCGCTCAAGATTCGAAATTGTCGCCTGTTTGAAGATTTCCAATCGATTGCCCAGTTGCTCACGCAGCTGCGAAAGATCATCGCGTTCCTTCTTCAGGGCGATAACACGATCGTGGGCGGTATTGCGTGCAGCCTCGAGTGAAGCCAGGACCGCACGATTCACGCGTGGATTGCTGATTTCTACAAGATTTTCGTCGGCTTTGACAGGAGTGCCCACCTTTGCCGGCTCACCTGAAATCACGCCATCGATGGGAGCATTGACGAGTGCCAGGCGGGCGTTGACGGTGCCATCCCGGCTTGTATAGCCTGTTATTGCCGGCAAGGAGACCACGATTGCGAGCGCCAGCAGTAGAAGGCCGACAGTGATACGGGTAATGCGATGATTCCAAATCATGTCAGCTTAAAAGGCCATCGGATTAGCGGTGATCGGGCACCGACCTTGCTGTCGGCAAAATACAACTAAGTCTTGCGTAATTTAGCGTGGCGAAATTTAGCAGGCAAGGGTGAGTGTTGGCTTATATTAACAAAAGACGCAATGATGTCTCATTTGCGATCGCCCAGATCGTTCCCGATCTGTCAAATCAATGGGACTCCAGCCGTGCTATGATCGGGATGATTTCGTCTAAACCTGCTACGAACCACCGGTTCCGCGACAAGTTTGCGACGAGAAATACAAGCAGCGTTGCTGTGATCCTAAGGCCTCTTGCCTTTATCCGGGCATACTCAAAGATACCGGCGTGCGGCCATTTTCGGTAGCCGCACCCAATTTAGCATGCCTTTTGTTTCCCTAAAGTGCGCCAATCCACCAGATTTCTTAGGGAAGGAAGCCATATCATGGCTCCATCATTGATGATCTCTCTCGTATGGCGGTAGCTGGCGAAGACCTTCTCGTTGAGAAATTCGTCGCGCGAGCGTTCGTTGAGGCTCTCCACAAAGCTGATTTGCATCGGCTTGCCCGGAGCAATGTAATGCCACTCGCCAGCATGGTCTTGCTGCCATTTGAGGATGACGTTCGACGTTAGTTCCGTGTGTTGTCCGATACGATCATGCAAGGTAGCCGATCCTCAGGGCAATCCCGTCCAACTCGCAACTGACGCGCTCGTCAGGCAGCGAAATAGTGTGAATTTAATATGGAATTTAACATCAGCGACCCAACTATCCTTGTGCAACTGCCGAGTATGAAGGTTCGAACTGCGACTAGAGATTGATATATTAATAAGGGAATTAGTAACAATAGCGTATTTTGTTGGGTTTGTTCCCTTTAATATTTCTGCTTTCTTCGCCAGGTAGTCACGATCTTAACATGTTGTATTTAGAAGTCTCATGGCCGTTTTGTATATCGGTTTTAAGCTCTAAGGATTATACCATGAAGAAAATCATCGCATTGGCCCTACTTGTATTAACGTCTCCTCTCACGGCGCACGCTGCGACCTTGACATTCCCTGGTGACAAGCCTGTCGCAAGTATCACCATTCCAGATAGCTGGAAGCCGGAGGAAACCGACGGCGGCGTCCAGGGAACCTCGGAGGATTCTGCGGTCTATCTTTCAGCCGAGGTCGCCAGCGACAAATCCATGGAGAAAGTTGTTACCGGTGCGATCGATTTTCTTGCAAAAAACAAAGTGACGATCGACCCCTCTACTCAAAAGGAGACGCCCGCCACCGAGGTCAACGGTATGCAGATGGCCACCCTGGAGTGGGATGGTAAGGATGAAAACGGTCCAATCAGTGTCGGCTTGCTCATCGTCCAGGTGAGCGCCGACAACGCTCTCGTGGTGACGTACTGGGGAGACAAGGGCGAAGAAGACAAGCATGATGCCGAAGTCAAGGCAATCGTAGCCTCGATCAAGCCGGTTGAGTGACCTAGTTTGTGGCAGCGGTGAACCTATCGCCGCTGCCCGTGGGCTGTTGAATTCAGCCCCGATTTGACCTTCTTTCCGCCCGGCGGCGGCTCGGCTGGGCGGTGAGGTTTCCGTCTCCAGGGCTGTTTAACGAGACCCCCACACCGACACCTCATCCTTCGAGGTCTGATCAGCTTCGGCGGATCGACAGGGCCAACCGAAATCCTAGCTGCCTTGACGCCGCATCAAAAACGGGTCTTGCCGCTTAAGCCTAGGCTGCTGCCGCGACGGTAGAGTCGCCAGCCTCACGCGGCTGGCAGCACGACGATCGGGATCTCGTCGCTGTCGTCGCCGCGCTCGATGGCCATTTGGTCGGCGAGCTGGCGGAGTTGGTTGAAGTCGGCCGGGCCGTCGAAGGAGATGCCGCCGAGGCGGATGGCGACGGAAAGCGGCCCGCTGTCGGCGCTGAAGGTGGCCTCCGAGAGGCGTGTGCGAATGCGGGTGCCGATGTCGTGGGCGTCCTCTATCGTGGCGCCAGGCAAGAAGATGCCGAGTTCGTTGGTGGCAAGCCGCGCCACGAGATCGTCGCGACGAACCGAGGACTGGATGATCGAGGCAAGCGATTGCATCACGGTATCGGCCCATTGCGGCCCGTAGCGGCGGCTGATGTCGTCGAAGGTGTCGACGATGACGGCGATGACGATGCCGCCGGCATCGGTGGCAGCATGTTTGCGCCGGTCGATAAAGTGCTCGACGGCTGCGGCAAAGGCGGTGCCGTTCAGTGTCTTCGTCACGCTGTCGTAGCGCGCCGCCTGTGTGACGTTTTCCTGCATCTTGCGGATGGCGCTGTTGTTGAGCTGCAAGGCAAAGAGCAGCGGAAAGGCCACAAATGCGGAAACGAGTGCTGCGCCGACAAATCCGACCAAAAATGGTCGATCCGGCATCAATAGGTTCAATAGGAGTAAAAGACCAACGGAGCCGACCATGGCGCACAGCGTGCCGAGCATAGCCCTCCGCAGGGCTTTGAAAATGGTAGCGGAGGGATGTCGCTGTTGTAGAATCATATCGGAATCATATCCGTTCCTAATCCTGAGTCAGCTAAACAGCGGCCGGAAAAAACCGGCTTAAGAAATCCTGTAAAATTTGCTGCTTTGTACCGTTGTTTTCAAGAATTAACTGTTTTCTGCGCTTGGTGCTCGGATTGCTGTAGAATTCCAGTACTCCGTCTCGATTCACGGTCCTGGGCGTTTTTTATCTTCAGCGTCTGAGTCGATACGGGGTCTCTATGCGGACAGGCACAACAAGCAATTGTTTTCGCTGCAGCGTCCGGGGTCATTACTTGATGCTTATTCGCTGATTGTCTAGCGGCATTGATTCGGCAGAAGGCTGTCAATTCAGAGGATTAGTCACTCGCAGGCGGTGCCGAAGGTTTTAATCCGTTCAAGAGCGATTCGTTTATAACTGCTGAAAAGACCGAGACAAAACGTTCTAAACCGCTGACAGATCAGAAGCTCCGCATCATCCGTTCTCATTCTCGAAGTGATATATGAGAATTCTCCGTATGATTGTTCAGGCCCTTATGTGATCGATGTTTGATCGCAGGCACCACATCCCGCGTTGCAGCTTCGTAAGGGCGCAGTTTGTAAGTGACGATGCGCTTCGGAGCCAGGCTTTGCTTCTTCAGCAGGCTGAGCACAGCAGCCAGACCGCATGTGTGGGGGGAGCTCGTCATAGTCTCCGCATCGATCCTCCATCTTCAAGCGGGCGTTGTCATCCGCCATCGCGTTGCTATGGCGTGGCGTTATGGAGCCAGTGAGCGTTCAGACACTCGGTGCAGAACTTGCCATTGAATGACTCGATGTAGCTGTTGTCCGTCGGCTTGCCCGGTCGGGAGAAGTCGAGCACTATGCCCTTGTGGTAGGCCCAGAGATCCAAGTCTTGCGAGATGAATTTGCTGCCATTATCGACATGCTCGAAGCTGGGAGGCAGGCAGACATGGCGTCTGAGAGCCGTGCTGAACGTGCTGGCCGATCATGACCAACAAACCCTATTGGAAAGTCTTAATCCAATCTTGAATGTGTTGCGCAGTCTCCCGGGGGGACGAGGTCGTGTTATCGATGCTCGTCCGATATGTCGCCCCATCGTCGAAAAGCGAGCGCTCGGCGACAAGCCTATTTAAAATCGCCGCCTTTTGACTTTTTCCGCGCCTGCCGCGATCTTCGCTGACGATGCGGCGAACATTCTCGACGGGCGAGCATGTCAGCGTGACGGAGAAGAGCGGGCAATTTCGTGCTTGCGCGAGATCGATGATCGCTTGCCAGTTTTCCTCGAGAAATCCGTTCGATCCTCCGCGGGCAACAACGCTTGTCAAAATGATGGGCAGAGCTGGCGGTAGTCTTAGAATTGCCGCGAACGCGACAGATCGGACGGCACGGACTAAATCGTAATACTCCGCTGTCCCGCCTTCGGCCAAAGCGCGCCCTACATTCAAAATAGTGTGGTTGTCGAGTAGCTTTCCGCCCAGAATCGCCTGCAATTCGCGGCCGGTTGTGAACTTACCAACGCCTGGCCATCCGCTTATGTTGACTAGCATCGTGAACTCCAATCGGTTTTCGGGCTGGAGAGACGCCTGTTTTTCCGCAGCCTTGCCATGATCTCTCGCAGCGCGATCGCGACATGACCGAACCCTTCAACGGTCCGCCGGATGTCGAGGCTACGACAGGAAGCCGGTCATTGCCCAGCCGAAATGGTGCTGATGAGGGTGGAGAAGTGCGATCTTGCGCCTATTTCAAAGAGACGGGAAACGGAGAGCAGGAGGACGAAGTAATGGCGAAGAACACGATTTGCTTGTGGTACGACAAGGATGCAGAGGCCGCCGCCAATTTTTATGTCGAGACTTTTCCCGACAGCGCGATGGGCGCCGCCATCCGCGCACCGGGAAACTATCCGGAGGGCAAGCAGGGCGATGTGCTGGTCGTCGAGTTCACGGTCGCGGGCATTTCTTGCGTCGGCCTGAACGGCGGCCCGGTGTTCAAACACAACGAAGCCTTTTCGTTTCAGATTTACACCGAGGATCAGGAAGAGACGGATCGCTATTGGAACGCCATTGTCGGCAATGGCGGCCAGGAGAGCGAATGCGGCTGGTGCAAGGACAAATGGGGTGTCTCCTGGCAGATCACGCCGCGTATTCTGATGGATGCGCTTCGCGAGGGCGGCGATCAGGCAAAGCGCGCTTTCGATGCGATGATGACCATGAAGAAGATCGATGTGGCAGCGATCGACGCGGCCCGGCATGGCTGAGGGCTGAAGCGGCTTGCCCGGCGCATATCGCATCAAGGTTGCTGATGCTGCGGCGATTTGGGATGGCAACCGTATGGGAGCCATGATTGCTTTTATTCAAGACTCCATTAAATATGCATTTAGGCATATGAAATCGGCTGTTGTGGATCGGATAATAACAACTTATCCTTGATCGAATGCAGAGGCAGGCCAATGGCGTTTGACTGGTGAGGTTTACAGAGGATGGCCACACGGAACGCCGCCAGCTGGAATCATTGCAAGGTCAGCGCCGTCTTCAGCGGGCGAAATGCTCCGTTGCCTGGCGAGGGTCTTCGCCAAGGAATTTGGCTGATCGAACCTGCCAGTCCCCATAATCGCCGCTTTCCATACAGAGATTGGCTGCAGGCAACCATGTGCTTGCGACCGCTTTGGCGTCAGCGGGTTTCTGAGAGGATTGCCGTGAAATCCTGTCGCGCCGCCGCCAGAATTTCTCCCGACCAGTTCCCGAAGAGTAGAGTTACCACTCATGATAAAACGCATGATAATCATGCTGATCATCATAGGCCTGATCCTTGGCGGGATCTTCGGCTTCCAGGCATTCAAGAACCGCATGATTGCGGCCTATCTGGCTAATCTCAAGTCGCCACCGCAGACGATCTCGACCATTACCGCGGCGATGAGCCCCTGGCAGACGACGCTGCAATCGATCGGCAGCTTCAATGCCGTCGAAGGTGCCAATCTTTCGGCGCAGGTCCAGGGCATCGTCCAGAAGATCGGCTTCGAGGATGGCCAGGACGTCAAGAAGGGTGATCTCATCGTGCAGCTGCTTGCCGATCAGCAGATCGCGACGCTGGATCAATACAAGGCGACGATGGCCAATGCTCAAATCGCCTATGATCGTGATTCCAGGCTGATCAAGGCGAACACCATTGCGCAAAGCCAGGTCGATAGCGATCTGGCGACCTGGAAGGCGGCGCAAGCGCAGGTCGCGTCGCAGCAGGCATTGATCGACCAATATTCGATCCGCGCTCCCTTCGATGGCCATCTCGGCATCAGGCTGGTCAGTCTCGGTCAGTATCTGTCCGCGGGAACCGCCGTCGTAACGTTGCAGTCGCTCGATCCGATCCAGTTCGATTTTTCGATGCCGCAACAGGCCCTGTCGCAGCTGAAGGTCGGACAGGCGGTAACGGCGACGGTCGATGCTTACGGCAACCGGACTTTCGACGGCAAGATCACGGCCATCAGCCCGCTCGTCGATACCCAGAGCCGCAACATCACCATCCGGGCAACCTTCGCCAATCCAGATCGCAAGCTGCTGCCCGGCATGTTCGGCAACATAACGGTGGTGGTCGGGGAACCGAAGGAGTATATCTCCCTGCCTCAGACCGCGGTTACCATCAATCCTTACGGCAATGTCGTCTATGTGGTAACCGACAAGGGCAATGGCGCGGATGGAAAGCCGCAGCTTGTCGCCAATCAGAAGTTCGTCAGCACGGGACAGGCGCGCGGCGACCAGATCGCCGTGACCAAGGGATTGAACGCGGGCGAAGTGGTGGTGACCTCCGGCCAGCTGAAATTGAACAACGGCTCGCCTGTCATCATCAACAACGAGGTGCAGCCGTCGAACGATCCCAACGCGAACCCGGCAAACCCTAACTGAGGTGTGGCGATGAATATCACCGATATCTTCATCAAACGCCCCGTTCTCGCTCTCGTGGTCAGCGCGTTGATTATCGTCATCGGCTACCAGTCGTTCCGCTCGCTCACCGTGCGCCAGTATCCGCAGACGCAGAATGCGGTCGTCACGGTGACGACCACCTATCCCGGTGCGGCACCTGACGTTATCGCCGGCTTCATCACGACGCCGCTCGAAAACGCCATCGCGCAGGCCAACGGCATTGATTACATGACATCGACGAGCACCAGCGGCACGTCGACGATCACCGTCAACCTCCGGCTCAACTACAGCGCCGATGCGGCGATGACGGAAATCAACGCCAAGGTATCCTCCGTTCTCAATCAGCTGCCCACGGGCACGCAGCAGCCGATCATGACGGTTTCCATCGGCCAGTCGATCGACGCCATGTATATCGGCTTCCGAAGCGACGTTCTGGCCAGCAACCAGATCACCGACTATCTGACGCGCGTGGTCCAGCCGAAATTGCAGGCGGTCAATGGTGTCCAGACGGCTGAAATCCTCGGCGCGCGGACCTTTGCCTTGAGAGCCTGGCTGCAGCCGGACAAGCTTGCCGCTTATGGCCTGTCGGCCGGTGATGTCTGGACCGCGCTCGGAGCCAACAACTACATCTCAGGCATCGGCACCACGCGTGGCCAGATGACGCAGACGGTGTTGACGGCGCAGACCGACCTGCATTCGGCTGACGAGTTCAGGGAGATGGTGGTCAAGCAGATCGGCAGCACGATCGTGCGGCTGAAGGATGTCGCGACCGTTGCCCTCGGATCTCAAAATCCCGATGTCCAGATCGGCTTCGATGGGCAGGACGGCGTGTTCATGGGTATCCAGATCGCGCCGACGGCCAACCTGCTCGATGTGATCGCCGGCGTGCGCGCGGTGTTTCCGAGCATCCAGGAACAATTGCCGCAGGGTCTCGAAGGTTACATTGTTTACGATTCCAGCACCTTCGTCACCACGTCGATCGATGAGGTGGTGAAGAGCCTGGTCGAGGCTCTCCTGATCGTCATTTTCGTGGTCTTCGCCTTTCTCGGTTCGCCGCGATCGGTCGCCATTCCGGTCGTCGCCATACCGCTATCGCTAGTCGGCACCTTCGCTATGATGCTGATCTTCGGCTTCTCTATCAATCTTCTGACGCTGCTTGCCCTGGTTCTGGCGATCGGCCTCGTCGTCGACGATGCCATCATCGTGGTTGAGAACGTCAATCGTCACATCGAAGAGGGATCGACACCGATGAGGGCGGCGCTGGATGCGGCGCACGAGCTGGTCGGGCCGATCCTGGCCATGACGGTGGTGCTGATTGCCGTCTACGTGCCGATCGGTTTCCAGGGTGGTCTGACGGGCGCATTGTTTACGGAATTCGCCTTCACGCTGGTCGGCGCCGTGACAGTGTCCATGATCATCGCGTTGACGCTGACGCCGATGATGTGCTCGCGCATCCTGAAGCCGCATTTGACCGATCGCAGCGGCTGGGAAGAGCGTATCTCCGACTTCATCGATCGTCGCTTCTCGGAAATCCATCGCCCCTATGTGCGCATGTTGCATGGCAGCTTGAACACTGTGCCGGTGGCGCTGGTCTTTGCCGTCATCGTGCTTGGCAGCATCTATTTCCTCTACACCAGCGCCAAGACCGAACTGGCGCCCAATGAAGACCAGGGCTTCCTGGCCGCACAGGTGACGAACCCTCCCAATGCAACGCTTCAGCAAAAGCTGCTCAATTCCAACCAGGTCACCAAGATCTTCCGCAGTTTCCCTGAGACCGACAAGACCCTGCAGGTCGAGGTGCCGGGCACGTCCTTCGAGGGCATGGTGCTGAAGCCGTGGGATCAGCGCACGAGAACTGCAGATCAGCTGCAGCCGCTGGTGCAGGCCGATCTGGCAAAGATCGCCGGCGGACAGTCCGTGGTCTTCCAGATACCGCCTCTGCCTGGCGCCAGTGGCCTCCCGGTGCAGTTTGCCATCGGCAGCACAAGCGGTTTCGAACAACTCAACGAGGTCTCCACGGCCTTCCTGCAGGAAGCACAGAAGTCAGGCGAGTTCATCTTCCTGACGAAGGATCTCTACGTCGATAATCCGCAATATTCGATCCAGATCGACCGCAGTAAGGCATCCGCTCTCGGGCTGTCCATGAACAATGTCGGTTCGGCGCTGGCCTCCATGCTGGGTGGCGGCTATGTCAACTATTTCAGTATCGACAACCGCTCGTATCAGGTGATCCCGCAGGTAGAACAACGGTCGCGCCAGACCATCGATCAGATCATGAACTATCCGATCGCAAACGTGAACGGCAACAAGATTCCCCTCTCGGCGATCGCCACTGCGAAGCTCCAGGCCACGCCGCGCTCGGTCGCGCACTTCCAGCAATTGAACTCGGCCACCATCTCCGGCGTGCCGGCGCCGGGCGTTGCCGTCGGCGATGCGCTCAATACGTTGAAATCGATCGCGGCACGGACGTTGCCGCAGGGCTACTCGGTCGATTACGGTGGGCAGTCGCGCCAATACGTACAGGAATCGAGTGGCATGGCGACCACGTTCGCCCTTGCCCTGATCATCGTGTTCCTGGCGCTTTCGGCGCAGTTCAACAGCTTCCGAGACCCGTTCATCATCCTCGTCTCGGTGCCTATGTCTATCGCAGGCGCGCTCGCCTTCATCAGCCTCGGCATCGGCGGCGCGACGATGAACATCTACACCCAAGTCGGGTTGGTGACGCTGATGGGACTGATCAGCAAGCACGGTATTCTGATCGTCGAAGTGGCGAACACGCTGCAGGCCGAAGGGAAAACCAAGCGCGAAGCGATCGAAGGCGCCTGCGGCATCCGCTTGCGGCCGATCCTGATGACGACGGGCGCCATGGTTCTCGGCGTCGTGCCGCTGATCCTGGCGACTGGCGCCGGTGCTGCCGCCCGCTTCAACATGGGCCTCGTGATCGCGACCGGGCTTGCCATCGGCACGCTGTTCACGCTCTTCGTCGTGCCGGCAGTCTACATGCTGCTCGCAGCCGACCATCACAAGAAGGATGCCTCTGAAACAGAAGCAGAGCCGACCCCTGCACATTGAGTGTGCCGACCGGCGAGGCCGTTGCGATGATCGGGTAGGTAACCAGCATCACCTCCTTGCTCAGGGTGATGACGCCGGCTGGTTCAGCATCGAGTGGCTCCAGTCGTCTATGAAGCGACGCCGTTGCGCTTCGTCCTGTGCGGCAAGCAATGCGGGGCCGATACGGATCGGTTGAACGAAGCTTAACTCCCCGAGGGTCGACGGGCCATCGACCCCTTCGGGGATATTGCCTTTCTCCGCAAAGAAAAAGGCCCTGCGCCGCGCCACATCCTGACCGCGTTTGGAGAGGAGATAATCGAGAAAGCGCCGGGCAAGGTCCGGCCGCTGTGCAGTCTTCGGTATCAGCACGCCGCGGCTCAGGATCAGTGTGTAGTCACGTGGAATGACGACTCTGAGATCGGGATTGGCCTGAGCAGCCGCATAGGAATAGGACCCGATCATATTGTAGGCGAGGTAGATCCGTCCGCTGGCGATCTCCTGCAGGATGGTCCCGGTGCAGCAGCTGACCTTGACGTCGGCGCGGCTCATGCTTTCGAGAAGGCGGCCATAGGTCGCTGTCGCCTGGCGGGCATCGCTGAAGGCGAGGAGATAGCCGACGCCTGACGTCCTGATGTCGAAGGTACCCACTCGCCCCCCATAATAGTCGAGCCTGCGGCGCAGCAGATCGGCAAGCTCGGCGCGGGTGCGCGGAACGTCGCTCGATGGCACGTGGCGCGCATTGTAGACGAAGACCGCCGGCTCGAAGGTGAAGCCGAAGACCTCGTCGCGCCAATTGGCCCATTTGGGTACCTGGGCGGTTTCCAATGAATGATAGGCCGAGGCACAGCCATTATTGGCCAGGCTGACGAGCTGATCGAGCGAGGAGGAAAGCCACAGATCGCCAAGCGGCGCGTTCTGCTCGCAGGCAACACCCGCCTTCTGATGAAGGTCGTTCGTGACATAGTCGAAATATTCGATCGCAATATCCGGCGCCGTCGCCTGAAAATCCTGAATCAATGGCTCCATGGCCTGGAGATCGGCCGCGCCACGGATCGACAGGCGTGCCGTTTCGCCATTGACGGCTGGAAAGAGCTTTGACGTGCCCTCGACGGCCATTGCGAGCGTCGGTGCAAGAGTGAGGGCCGCGAAACCAAGCCAGAAGGGGAGGCGTCGAGCTTTCATTTTCCCTCCCGGTGAATACGTGGCAGGGCAAGGACGACGGTGAAGCCATGCGCATCCTCTTCCTTGGCGCGAAACTGCAGCGCCCCGCCATGCGCGGCCGCGACTTCCGATGCTATGGCAAAGCCAAGCCCGGCGCTTCCTTCGCCGGCTTTCGATGTCTGGAAGCGCTGCGTGACGCGCGACCATTCGTCGGAGGGAATGCCCGGGCCGTCGTCCTCGACCTCGACATGGGCAAGGGGGCCGGCATCGCGCACCCGTACTTCGAGCCTGGAAAGGGTTCCGTGGCGAAGGGCATTGTCGATGACGTTGACGATCGCCTCTCGCAGGCTGACGGGATCACCGAGGACGGCAAGCTCGACATCAGCCTCCTCGAAGGAGACGACGATATCCGGGTCGACCGTGATCGGTACCGCCACACGAAAGGCGCGTCTGGCGACTTCGTTGAGGTCGACGGGTTCGAGCTGCACGGATTCGGCACGGTGGATGACCATGGCATGGCTCAGCAACTGATTGGTCAGCCTCGCCAGCTCATCGGTGCGTTGTTGCACGCGGCCGAGATGCTGCCTGTCCGCCTCGTCCAGCTTGTCATTGTTCAAGAGGTCGAGCTGAGCGGTAAGTGCCGTCAACGGCGTCCGTATCTGGTGCGCTGCATCCGCGATGAACCGCTGCAGCAGGACGACGCGTTCGTTGAGGCGGCCCATGAAATGATTGATGGAGCCGACGAAGGGGCGGAGTTCACGCGGCACCGATACGGAAAGTGGCGTGAGATCCTGCGGATCTCGCCGGCGCAGCGCTCCACCCAGCTGGTTGACTGGTCGCAGCGCCTGGCGGATGGAAAGGATCATCACCACGAGCGCCAGGAAGCACATGATGATGATGGTGATTGCTGCACCAAGCGTCAGCTCATGTGTCAGCGCCCGGCGAGCTTCGACGGTCTGGGCGAGGATCACATGTGCCCAGCCCGAGGCCGCCGGGTCCGAGAGGGCGCGTCCGACGACCACGATGCGCACCGCTTCGCCCTTATAAAGGCCGGAGCTCAAGATTGGCTCGCGGTGAACCGTGGCAAGATCGGTTTTCGTTTCGAGATCGCGGTGTCCGGTGAGCGTCTTTCCCGTGGGGTCGACGATGCGGTAGAAGATGCGGTCGCGGTCGGCGAGCCCCAGCATTTCGAATGCCGAGGCTCTGAGGTCGACGATCAGCGCGCCTTCCTGAACGGCGAGGCCATCCGCGATCTGCAATGCCGCGCCGACCAGTACCCGGTCGTAGGCATCATCGGCCGCCGTGCGTGCGGAATACCAGCTTGCGGTTATGAGCACTGCCGCGCCGGCGGTCAGAAGAACCGACATGACGACCGCCAGGCGGGCAAAAAGCGAGCGTTCAAGCGTCATCGGAGACCAGCTGGTAGCCGATGCCATGCAGCGTGACGATGCGCGCCTTTGCCCCTTCGAGCTTCTTGCGCAGCCGCCCGACATAGAGCTCGATCGCATTGGCACTGACGGCCTCGTCAAAACCGTAGAGCTGGTCGAGCAGCTCTTGCTTGCTGAACACGCGCCCGGGCCGCGAAGCAAATATTTCCAGTAGCGTCATCTCCCTGCGCTTCAGCTGGACCTCACGCTTGCCGACTTTCACCGAGCGGCTGGTGCGATCAAGCACGATGTCGCCGCAGGTGACGAGGTTGGTGGCGTCGCCGCTCCGTCTGCGTAGCAGTACCCTGGCTCGGGCTTCAAGCTCGCGAAAGTCGAAAGGCTTGACAAGATAGTCGTCGGCGCCCAGGTCGAGGGCGCCGACGCGATCATCGACCTCGGAGCGCGCGGTCAGCATGAGGACGGGTGTCGTCACGCGGGCGCGCCTCAGCCCCTTTAGGATTTCGAAGCCGTCGAGATCAGGTAGCATGACGTCAAGGATGACGAGATCATAGTCCGTGAAGGCCAGGATTTCGGCAGCCACACGGCCGTTCGTCTGCCAGTCGACCGTATGGCCGACAGCTTGAAAGCGACGGCAGATTGCCTCGCCGACATCCTGCGTATCCTCAACGAGCAGAATGCGCATGCCGACCGTCCTGCCCGATCCTCATGAATTCCTGATGCAAAGCTCCTCCCTTTTCCGAGCGGTTCGGTTCTTCGTGGAACTCCGAACCGCTCTCTCTTGCTTTCATGCAGCTCCAGGAAAGCCGCTGCGTATGTTTCCTGGAACTGCTTCAGGCCGCTTCCGGGTAGAGCCAGACGCTTTCGCGCGGGATCTCCGCCCAGACCGTGCCTGCCGCCATCAGCTTCGGGCCGAATGCCTTGGCCTTGAAATCGCCGTAGGACAGACGGTATTCCCAGCGGTCACCGAGGAACAGGCACGCCTCCAGCTGCATCTCGATACGGCCCGGTGCCGGCTGGTCATGAACGGCCACCTGCTCGACACGGATGACGGCCTTGCCTTGGCTTTCCGCCCCATCCCCCATCATCACGCCATCGAGCTGCCAGTTGCTACCATGAATGCTGGCTGTAGGGCCATCGCGTTTGATGCGTCCCGCGGCAACATTGTTCGCACCGAGGAAATCGGCGACGTAGAAGCTCGAGGGCTTTGAATAGATATCCTGCGGCGGGCCTTCCTGCGCCACCTTTCCGTTGCGCAGCAGCAGGATATTGTCGGAAGCCGCCAGCGCTTCGGCTTGATCGTGGGTGACGAGGACGCCGCAAATACCGAGATCGAGAACGAGCTTGCGGATCCAGTAGCGGGCTTCTTCGCGCAATTTCGCATCCAGATTGGACAAAGGCTCGTCCATGAGCAGGATCTTCGGCTCGTAGACGAGGGCGCGGCAGATGGCGACGCGCTGCTGCTGTCCGCCGGAAAGCTGATCCGGATAACGTTCGGCGAGGTGGCCAAGGCCGATCTTGCCGAGCGTGTCGAGGACGCGCTTTTCTGCATCAGCCTTGTTGACGCCCCTGAGTTTCAGGCCATAGGCGACATTTTCCGCGACGGAGCGGTGCGGCCACAGGGCATAGGATTGGAAAACCAGGCCGATATTGCGGTTTTCCGGCGCGACGGTGACGCGCTTGTCGCCATCGAAGACCACCGAGCCGCCGATCTTGATCTGACCGACTTCGGGCTGTTCGAGACCGGC
This sequence comes from Martinezella hainanensis, assembly GCF_900094555.1. Lineage (GTDB taxonomy): Bacteria > Pseudomonadota > Alphaproteobacteria > Rhizobiales > Rhizobiaceae > Rhizobium > Rhizobium hainanense. The sequence goes on along the minus strand of NZ_FMAC01000006.1, from coordinate 259,599 downwards.
AATGCAGCGCAGCAGCGTCGTCTTGCCGCTGCCCGAAGCCCCGAGCAGCGAGACGATCGATCCGCGATTGGCGGTAAACGAGGCACCCTGAAGGATATGCAGACCGCCGAGGTATTTATGGACGTTTTGAACGATGAGATCAGTCATGGATCTTGGCTCCGAGACGAAGGGCGAGGGCAAGGCCGCCGCCGGTAAGAAGGATGCTGACAAAGGCGAGTGCGGCAATCGTATCCATGGCGCCGGACTGGAGCTGCGCCATCATGAGAGAGCCGATGACCTCCGTGCCGGCGCTCATCAGATAGATGCCGGTGGCGTAGTCGCGTAGGAACACGATCATGATGAGCGCCCAGGCACCGACGAGGCCGGGCCGAATGATCGGGATGACAATGTCGCGCCAGCTCCGGCCGATGGTTGCGCCCGTGGTCCGTGCTGCTTCTTCGAGCTCCGGGCTGACCTGGATCAGCGTGCCCTGCAGCAGGCGCAGCCCATAGGAAAGGCCGACTATGACATAGGCTGCAAACAGGCTGATCAGCGTCGTTCTCAGTGGAATGAGGAAGGGCACGAAGAGGAACAGCCAGAAGAAAGCAAGGCCGATAATCAGGCTCGGCATGGCGCGCGGCAGCAGCACCATATAGTCGAGCACGGTGTTGGACATGCCTCTATGGCGGTGTCCGGCAAGCCCGATCAGGAGGTAGATCGCGACGGCCGCCGCCCCGCCCACGACGGAAAGGACGACCGTGTTGACGATGCCGCGAAACAGCGTCGGCACCTCCATCAGCGTCGCGAAATGCGCGACCGTCAGATGCGCCAGCGGATTGACGCCCTGGCCCCACGCATCGACGAAGGCGCGCAGCACGATGCCGCCGATCGGCAGTGCGACCGAGACGAAGAGCCAGAAGCCGATGAAGGACAGCGCGACGATCTGGCCGGTCGGTCCAAGCCGCATCACGGTCGTTCGCGGCCCCTTGCCTCCGAGCGCGGCATAGCGGCGGCTATGGCGCAGCAGGCGGCGTTGATACCAGACGAGCGGCAGCGTCAAGAGAACGAGCAGCACGACGACGACGGCCATCAGCTGATAGGTCGGCACGCCGAACAGCGTCGTGAGCTTGTAGACGTAAGTCGTCAGAACGATGATGCCGCTGGGGTCGCCGAGGACATAGGGGACGCCGAACATTTCAAAGCCGATCAAAAGGTTCAGCGCGGTAGCAAAGACCAGTGCTGGCAAAACCATGGGCAGCGTCACGTCGAGGCAGACCCGCCAGATCGGCGAGCCCATCGATCGGGCAGCCTCCTCCAGATCGGAGGGCAGGTTGCGCATGGCGGCTGAAACGTAGAGATAGACATGCGGCACGTGCGCAAGCCCGGTTACGATGACGATCCCCGTCAGGGAGTAGAGGTTCCAAGGTGCTGCCCCGAAGATGTCGCGTGACAGCATGGTGAGGAAGCCCGCGGGACCGACGGCAACGGTGTAGCCGAAGGCAAGCACGATTGCCGAAATGAACATGGGCACGAGGACGACGACCTCGAGCGCCTTGCGGAATTTGACGTCAGTCCGCGTCAGCAGGAAGGAGAGCGCGGCGCCGAGCGGCACCGCGATCGCCACCATGCCCACCGCCATGATGACCGTGTTCCAGAGCGCGTCGTAGAACATTTCGTCGGTCAGGATATAGCGATAGGCCTCTATCGAGAGCTTGCTCTTCGGCGCGAAAAACGGCCCGTCGAGCAGGCTCTGGTAGATGATGAGGACGATCGGCGCCAGCACGACGACGGCGAGCAGGCCGATGACGATACGCCGGAAGCCAAGGGCATTGGCCGGCTGCGGGATCGATGTGAATGTCTGGTTCGCGTGAACCGATCGCCGTCCGGCGTGAGACAGGGTCGATACGGGTGTCGACGGTGCCGACATCGGCGCGCCTCCTTCTCGATGGTGGTTGTTTTCGAGCATTCCCGCTTCTGTTCGGGCTGCGAGAATGCTCTCAGGTGATTGGGCGTCGCGTCAGCTCTTGACCGATCCGCGCCACTTCTTGAGGAAGTCGAGGCGCTTCATGGGGTCCATGAACTCCAGGCGCGAGTCATCGAGCGCGATGGGCTTGAGGTTGCCGCCGACCAGTTCGTTGATGGTGTTGATATTGTACCCCTGGTCGACATCGGTGCGCAGCGACGGCATGCCCTTCGAGGCGATGGCGTTCTGGCCCTCCTGAGACAGCATGAAATCGAGGAAGAGCTGCGAGGCATTGGGGTGCGGTGCGTTCTTGATGACGGCGGCGACGCGCGAGAAGGCCGGCGTATAATCCTGACCGAAGGCGACGCCGAGATTGGAAGCGCTCTTTACCCAATCGAGCGCATAGGAGCCGATGAGGTTGAAGGCGATCACGTTCTCGCCCGAAACCACCGTTTCGCGCATGGAGCCTGTCGAGGAATAGGTCTTGCCCTTGGCGGTGCCGAATGCCGTAACCAGATCCCAATAGTCGCTGCGCTGCTTGGAGTCGTTCGTCTGGATCATGAAGCCGACGCCGGACTTTTCCGGATCGAAGGTCGCGACCTTGCCGGCGACATCCGCCTTGCCAAGGAATTCGATCAGGGCCGCGCGGGTGCGAGGAACTTGATCCTCCTTCAGGGCGAGCTTGTTGTAGATCATGCCGATCGGCTCTAGCGTGGTGGCATAGACCGTCTTGTCGTAGACGGCCCAGCTCGGCAGCGCACCAATTTCCGTCGAGGCATAGGAAGCGAGATAGCCATCCGCCGCAAGCTTCACCGTCTGGTCCATCGCCGACGTCCAGACGAGATCTCCGCCGACTTGTGCGGCAGCGGCTTCGGAAATGATGCGATTGTAGACGCCGTTGGTGCCGATATCGTTGTAGTCGATGCGGATGCCGGGATATTTCTTCGTGAAGGCATCGAGCAGCGCCTGGGCCTGCGACAGATCGGTCGCGGCGTAGATGGCGATAACGCCTTCCTTCTTGGCGGCGGTCACAAGCTCGTCGCTTGCCGCCAAGGCCGTGCCGTTGAGGCCAATGGCGATCGCGGCTACGATGCTGAATTTATTGAATAGCAGTGACATTTGAATTCCTCCCGTTGACTGCTGCATGATTTCGATTGCTGCCTGCATCCCCGAATTGAGGACATGCTCCGACGGCGCGGCCCTCCTGACGGAAAGCCGGTGAATAGGATATGATTGGCTGGTGATGACCGGCGGCGGATGCCGGATGACAGGCGCTAGTCGCGACCGAGCGCGGTTTTCATGATATCTCCTCCCCAATGGCTAGCCGGCTCATGAGCCGACCGTCTCTGTCCTCTACAGATTGCAGCCAAGGTGACATCGATTCCTGTCAGGGAACTGTCACGGCGGAAGAAGATGTATAACGAGGTCGTCGTGCCGGCGGCCAGTCCTCAGGTAGGAGAGGTGCTCCTTACGCAGGGATCGCCATATTCAGTTCCGCCTGGCGTCCGAGACGCGTCATCCAGTCGACAAAGTCAGGTCGCCCCTTGATCTGCCGGCCGTAGTGACGGGCAAGTGCCGCGTTCAGATCGCCCTTCCTGCCGAGCTGCTCGTCGGCAAAGCCGATCATCTGGGAGTTCGGCCAGGCCTGTGGGCGGATGGCGACAAGGCGGGCAAACAGGCTTTCGGCGGATTCGTCGGGGTTTGCTTGCGCCATCAACGACAGCATGGCCGCCGTCGAGCGCGATACGCCCATATGGCAATGGACCAGCAGATGGCTCGACGCCTCCGGATCTTGTTGCGCCTGAAACTCGGAGCCGAATTTCAGGATCGCGTCGACATGCTCCGGCTGCGGCATCACGCGGCCTGGAGCCGTCGCGATGATATCGTGAAAGCGCAGCGTCGTGCGATGATGCCGGGCATAGGAGTGGAAGACATCGAGCTCGGGATGTTCCGGATCGAGGAGGGAAAGCACGTGGGTAACGTTTCGCACCCGTTGATCGGGCAGCTCCTCAATGCCGCAAACCGTGAGTTCGGGAGAAAGAAGCATGCCCATTGTCATATCCTTCAAATCAGCTGGCGATTCCGCACCGCCTCAATACGATATAGTGTCATCGCTCTGGAGTGAAAGTGCTTTTGCTCCTTGCGGCCGTCAGATGGCGCCACGAGATGTCCGCGTCGCCTGGGTCTTTGAAAACAGAACGACCTGCGTTTTGATCTCTTTTTCATCCATCTCGAGAATGCGATAGCCGAACGTTCCTGTATCGGCCTCCAGACGCGCGGATTGCTTGACGATCTGATAGGAGACCGCCGGCGAGACATATTGCAGGATGTTTGCTTCCCGGGCTTCGTCGATCATGTGGTAGTGGCCACAGAACAACGATATCTCGCAATCAGTGCCGATCAGAAGCGCTCTGACCTCATCCCGATCGCGCAGGGCGGCACCGGTTTGATCGATCGGCGTGTCGAGCGGCAGGACCGGATGATGCAGGAAGATTGCGGCCCGCTTCACACCCTCTAGTTCGCGGGTAAGCCATTTGCGCTGGCCGTCGCCGACGGCGTTGTCGGACGTATCGAGGAAAATCCGTTTCAGATGCGGATCTTGCCGCGAGTAACACAGTTTCCCTGCCACGATATTGCCGCCCATGTCGCAGTACGGCGCGACATTGCGATAGGTGTCGTGGTTGCCGAGGATGAGCGACACTTCGAAGGTATAATCGCGCAGGAGTTCGAAAAAGCCGTCGACCGAATGTGCCGTGCCGATATCGCCGCCGAAGACGACCCTGGAAATGCCTTTGCCGGCGATGTCGTCGAGAACCATGCGCAGGTTATGCTCGTGCTCTCGCGGCGTCTCCTCATAGCCCATCTTGTCGCCAGCAATTTCACTCCTGGCGACCAATTTCTGGCCGAGATGCGTGTCGGTGAAAAAGGCGAGGATTTCTTTGGTCATGGGTATATTCCGTACCAATTGCCTGTGTGCCCAGTCTAAGCCGGCAACCTGCTCCAATGCTTCGACGCGTGTCGAAACATGCGAACTATTTCGGTGCTATGATGCTGCCTGAGATGAAGAGGCCTAGACATGACGACCCAGCCGAATATAGCCGCCGTTGCCTTTCTGATTGCCGATCCTGCGCGCGTTGCCATGCTGTCGGCGCTCCTCGATGGCCGGGCTCGACCGGCCGGCGAGCTCGCCTATTCTGCCGGCGTGACGGCGCAGACGGCCAGTTCTCATCTCGGAAAGCTGTTGGCCGGCGGGCTTCTGGCTGTGGAAACCGAAGGGCGGCACCGTTATTATCGTCTTGCCGGTCCCCATGTTGCGCTGGTGCTTGAGACCCTGGCTTCGATCGGCCCAGCGGAATCCGTGCGACGAAAGCCGCTGACCCGGGACGCGCAAAAGCTTCGATTCGCTCGTTGCTGCTACGATCATCTGGCTGGCCGCGTCGGGATCGCCGTAACCCATGGATTGTTGGAAAAGGGGTTCCTTATTGCGGCCGAAAGGAAGAGGTTCGAACTCACAGCGGCTGGTGCAGAGTGGTTCGACCGCATGGGCATGAGCACGGCCAGTATCAAACCTACGCGCTACGGGCTTGCCCGGCAATGCCTCGATTGGACGGAGCGGCAACATCATCTTGCTGGACCGCTTGGCGTTCATTTGACCAACCTTCTCTTTGCGGAAGGCTGCATACGGCGATCGCCCTCGTCACGTGCCGTTGACGTCACGCCGAAAGGCTGGAAGGTGTTGAGGGAGCATCTCGGCATTCACGAACAGGCCTTGCTCTGAGGACCGCTCTGCTGCATTGACTTCATTTCGACAATGGATGATTTTGGTAGGCCATATTATGGTATCCGAAGATCGAGGGTGCGGAAAATGAATGATGATGCGCACGGCGCCGCAATTCGCGTGGAGCGTCCCACCAAGACGTTGCGGGAGCTTGCGCTCGACAAGGTACGAGAGGCAATAATCAACGGCTATTTCCGTCCGGGAGACCGCCTGGTCGAACGCGATCTTTGCGCTCAGCTCGGCGTCAGCCGCACGATCGTTCGCGAGGTTCTACGCCATCTCGAATCCGAGGGTCTGGTTGCCAACCTTCCGAACAAGGGGCCGATCGTTGCTCAGCTCAATCATGACGAAGCCAAGCAGATCTACGAAATCCGCGCAGCGCTCGAAGGGATGGCGGCGCGGCTTTGCGCCGAGCAGAACAACCCCGCAATCGCCGATGCCCTCGACAAGTCGCTGGAAGAAATAAAGCACAGCTACCGCGAGAAGGACATGGCTGGCGTGCTCGCCCACACATCCTCCTTCTACCAGACACTGTTCAGCATGGTCGACCGCCATGTGGCCTGGGGCGTCGTCAATCTTCTGACCGTGCGCATCAATCACCTGCGCTCGATGACGATCAAGACGCAAAATCGCGATGTCCAGGGGCCGGCCCAGATGGCGCGTATCGTCGATGCTATCAGGCGCGGCGACGGCGATGGCGCCTATCAGGCGGCGATGGATCATGTCACCAGCGCAAGCGCCATCGCCCAGGCCGTGCTTTCCGGGCGACAGCCGATCGATTGATTTCTCGCCAAGGCAACCAAATGACCGCCTCCTCTTCCTTTCTCGGCTTTTCGGACCGCCTTGACGATGGTCGTCTGCCGCGTGTGGTGATCTTTGGTGCCGGCCACGGCAGCACCTATCCTGGCAAGGACAGCAGCGGCTATGCCCTGTCGGCCGGTGCTATCCGTGCCGCCAGCCAGGATGATGCCGGGCTTGTCGAACATTGGGATTTCGATCTCGGCGGCCCGCTCTTCGACGGCAAGGCGATTTCCTGCGTCGACGTGGGGAACGTTGAGACCGTTATGTGTGACAATGCCGGCAATCGGAGCCGGATCGAGGCGAAGATGCGCGAGGTCCTGGCATTGCCGGCCGTGCCGATCCTGCTTGGCGGCGACTGTTCCGTCACGATCCCCTTCATTGCCGGTTTTGCGGATGAGGGTCCGGTCTGGGTCTTGCAGATCGATGCCCATATCGACTGGCGCGACGAGCTGCATGGCGAGCGCTACGGCTATTCAAGCCCGATGCGCCGGGCAAGCGAGATGCCGCATGTGGCTGGAATGGTGCAAGTCGGCCTGCGAAGCGTCGGCAGTGCCCGTCCTTCGGACGTCGAGGCGGCGCAGTGCTATGGCAGCCGCTTTGTCACTGCCCGCGAGATCCACGCTCAAGGGGTCGAAGCCGCTCTTCGGCATATTCCGGAGGGAGCAAAGGTCGTCGTCACGCTGGATTGCGACAGCATCGATCCCGGCATTATGCCGGGTGTGGCGGCGCGGACACCCGGCGGCCTAACCTATACGCAGATCATCGACCTGATTGCCGGTCTCGGTCGGCGGGCTAATATTGCGGGCTTCGATCTGGTGGAGTTCTATCCTCCTGCCGACATCGACGGCCTGTCCGCCATCATCGCGGCGCGCATTGTTGTCAATGCGATCGGCGCCATCGCCCGCCAGGGGTAGAGCCGGCAAATTCCCGCCGTGATGGCTGGTCGACTTGCACGGCACCGGATGATGTCGATGACATGTCTCATCAAATTGTCGTTTGCCTGGCGAGGCGGGTTGACTCTCCCATACCTTCAGTGTGACGGTATACCATAATAACTAATACAAAAGCGGAACATCGACAGCTGAAGATATGCAGCGAGCAAGCATCGCTTTCGCGGGCGCTTGTCGTTTCCTGTCAATAAGGCGTTGTTATAGCTGATTATTTTTGGGGTGCGACATGGTTTTTCAGTCCGGTCGCTCAAAGCTGCTTGACAGTCTGGTATTATGGCATACCATCATATCTAATCTTAGATGAGAGAGAGCCATGAGCCTTCAGATCCGAAAAACTGTCCTGCAGATCGAAACGACGCTTGTTGAAGGAGGAAAGGCGGCAGCCACGCCGCTAAAGCTCTTCTCCGCCTGTGCGATCGTCAAAAACCCTTGGGCTGGTCGCGGCTTCGTCGCGGATCTGAAGCCCGAGATCCATGCTGCTGCGCCTGTCCTCGGCGAATTGCTCACCAAGATGATCATCGACGCGGTCGGATCGGGTGAGGCGGTCGAAGCCTACGGCAAATCGGCAGTCGTTGGCCTGGATGGCGAAATCGAGCATGCCTCCGCGCTGATCCACACGCTTCGGTTCGGCAATCACTATCGCCATGCTGTCGGCGCCAAGTCCTATCTTGCCTTCTGCAACACGCGCGGTCCTGCCAATGCGCCGATCATGATCCCGCTCATGGACAAGAACGATGAAGGTCGCCGCTCGCATTACCTGACAATCCAGACCTCGGTTCCCGATGCGCCTGCCGCCGATGAGATCGTCGTGGCGCTTGGCGCCTCTGTCGGCGGTCGGCCGCATCATCGCATCGGCGATCGTTACCAGGACCTCAAGGATCTGGGACAAGACGTCTCCAATCCGGCCGGCGTGTAAGGATCGGATGTCTGGATGCCGGCGATGGAAACCATGGACCAGAACAAGCCCGATCATCTGAAGACGGAAGGCTTGCTCCGTAAACACACAGTGCGCGGCACGGCCTATCATGAGGTCGGCAAAGGCGAGCCGCTGGTTCTCATCCATGGCGTCGGCATGCGGCTTGAAGCCTGGACGCCACAGATCGAGGCATTTTCCGGAAGCCATCGCGTCATAGCCGTCGATATGCCTGGGCATGGCGAAAGCGTCGCATTGCCTGCCGGAAGTCCGCTGCAAGCCTTCGTCGCCTGGTTCGGTGGTTTCCTCGATGAGATGGAACTCGGCAAGGTCAACGTTGCCGGCCATTCGATGGGTGCGCTTGTCGCCGGAGGGGCGGCTGCCACTTTCGGCGAACGGATTGAGCGGATCGCCTATCTCAACGGCGTCTATCGTCGCGACCCCGAGGCCAAGGCGGCTGTCCTTGCGCGTGCAGCGTCAATACCGCTTGCCGGCGTCGACAAGGAAGGCCCGCTGCTGCGCTGGTTTGGCGATGATGCCCAAAGCGCGGTGGCGCGGGAGCTCACCCGCAACTGGCTGAGCCTTGTCGATCCGCAGGGCTATGCCACGGCCTATGCCGCTTTTGCCGGTGGTGATGAGACCTATGCGGATCGCTGGCCCGGTATCGGGGCGCCTGCTCTGTTCCTGACGGGTTCGGACGATCCGAATTCGACGCCGCTGATGGCCGAACAGATGGCTAGCGCTGCACCCAGAGGCTGGGTGCGGATCGTCGAGGGGCACCGCCACATGGTGAACCTGACGGCACCAGACATCGTCAATGAGCTGCTCGCCGAGTGGCTTTCATGCGGGGAGGACGCAAGATGACGACACAAGATTTCGACCCAAGGGCGTTGCGTGACGCATTCGGCGCATTTCCGACCGGCGTCACGGTTGTGACAGCGCGCGATCAGGCGGGCCTGCCGCTCGGCTTTACCGCAAACTCCTTCACGTCGGTGTCGCTCGATCCGCCGCTTCTTCTTGTCTGTCTGGCAAAGACCTCGCGCAATTTCGAGGCTATGACGAGCACCAAGCATTTTGCCATCAATGTGCTGTCGGAGACGCAGAAGGCCGTCTCCAACACCTTTGCGCGGCCCGTCGAAGACAGGTTTGCCGCCGTCGAGTGGAATTCGGGTGCGGATGGCTGTCCGATCCTTTCCGATGTCGCTGCCTGGTTCGAATGCACCATGGAACAGGTCATCGAAGCCGGCGACCACGTCGTTTTGATGGGGCGCATCGTCTCCTTCGACAATAGCGGTCGCAATGGTCTCGGCTATGCGCGCGGCGGCTACTTCACGCCGATCCTGGCGAGCAAGGCGGTCTCTGCCGCTGCGGAAGGCAATATCGAGCTCGGCGCGGTCGTCGAGCGCGATGGCGAAATCCTGCTTCTTGGCACGGACGTACTTGCTCTTCCGAATTGCGAGGGCAGGGAGGGCAGCCCGGCCGACATTCTTGGCCAGTATCTGACTGCGCTGACCGGCCTGACAGTAACGGTCGGCTTTCTCTACTCGGTCTATGAAGGCAAGAGCGATGGCAAGCATCACATCGTCTATCGCGCCTTTGCCTCGCAGGGCGAGCCGCGCGAGGGCAGGTTCCTCAAGCCTGATGCATTGAAGGCGGCACAGTTCAAGACCAGCTCGACGGCTGACATTGTCGCTCGCTTCGCGCTGGAAAGCCAGATCGGCAATTTCGGGGTCTATTTTGGCGATGAGACTTCCGGCATGGTGCGGCCGGTTTCCGGGAAGGCGGTGCAGGCATGAAATTCTCTCTCTTCGTTCATATGGAACGCCTTGACGCGAGCCAGACCCATAAGAGCCTCTATGAGGAATTCGTCGCGCTGTGCGAGATCGCCGACAAGGGCGGCATGCACGCGATCTGGACGGGCGAGCATCACGGGATGGACTTCACCATCGCACCCAATCCCTTCGTCACGATCGCGGATCTGGCGCGGCGCACCTCACGGGCAAGGCTTGGAACGGGAACGGTGATCGCGCCCTTCTGGCATCCGATCAAGCTTGCCGGCGAAGCCGCCATGGCCGACATCATCTGCGACGGCAGGCTCGATATCGGCATTGCCCGCGGCGCCTACTCTTTCGAATATGAACGGCTGCTGCCGGGTCTCGACGCCTGGGGTGCCGGCCAGCGCATGCGTGAGCTGATCCCGGCCGTCAAAGGTATCTGGCAGGGGGACTACGCCCATGAGGGCGAGTTCTTCAAATTCCCGTCGACCACGTCGGCGCCGAAGCCGCTGCAGCAGCCGAATCCGCCGATCTGGGTGGCGGCGCGCGACCCGAATTCGCATGAATTTGCCGTCGCCAACGGCTGCAATGTTCAGGTAACGCCGCTTTGGCAGGGCGATGACGAGGTCGAGGCGCTGATGGGCCGCTTCAACGATGCCTGCGCGAAGAACGCGCACATCGAGCGGCCGAAGATCATGCTTTTGCGCCATACCTATGTCGGCTCCTCGGAAGACGACATCGCTCGGGCCGCACATGAGCTCAGCGTCTATTACAATTACTTCTTCGCCTGGTTCAAGAACGAGAAGCCGATCCATCAGGGCCTGATCGAGCGCATCCCCGAAGAAGATATTCGCGCCAACGCCATGCTGTCCGATGCGGTCATGCGCAGCAATAATGTTGTCGGCGATGCGTCGACCGTGATTGCCCGGCTGAAGACCTATGAGGCGATGGGCTACGACGAATATTCCTTCTGGATCGACACCGGCATGTCGTTCGAGCGCAAGAAAGCTTCGCTCGAACGGTTCATCGCCGAGGTCATGCCGGCATTTGCGGAGTGAACGTCATGCAGCGCTTCGAGTCTTATATCGACGGTGAGTTTCTGGACGGGGAAGGCCGCTTCCAGAGTATCGATCCCGCGACCGGCGACGTCTGGGCGGAGATGCCGGAAGCGCGCGAGGCTGATGTCGACCGCGCCGTCAATGCCGCCGAAAAAGCCCTCTACGAAGGCCCGTGGTCGAAGATGACGGCGACGCAGCGCGGCAAGCTTCTCTACAAGCTCGCCGACCTGGTTGCGGCCAATGCGCAGAAGCTTGCGGAACTGGAGACGCGCGACACCGGCAAGATCATTCGCGAGACCTCGGCGCAGATCGCCTATGTCGCCGACTATTATCGCTACTATGCCGGCATCGCCGACAAGATCGAGGGCTCCTATCTGCCGATCGACAAGCCTGACATGGACGTCTGGCTGCGTCGCGAGCCGGTTGGCGTTGTCGCCATGGTCGTGCCCTGGAACAGCCAGCTCTTCCTCTCTGCCGTCAAGATCGGCCCTGCGCTTGCGGCAGGCTGCACGATGGTCGTCAAGGCATCGGAAGATGGGCCGGCGCCGCTTCTGGAATTTGCGCGTCTGGTTCATGAAGCGGGTTTCCCGGCCGGCGTTGTCAACATCATTACTGGGTTCGGCCCGTCTTGCGGCGCCACGCTGGGGTGCCATCCGAAAGTCGCGCATATCGCCTTTACCGGCGGGCCGGAGACGGCACGCCATGTCGTGCGCAATTCGGCAGAGAACCTTGCCTCAACATCGCTGGAACTGGGCGGCAAGTCACCCTTTATCGTCTTTGCCGATGCCGATCTCGAAAGTGCCGCCAATGCGCAGGTTGCCGGCATTTTCGCAGCGACCGGCCAAAGCTGCGTTGCCGGCTCGCGGCTGATCGTCGAAGCCAGCGTCAAGGACACCTTCCTGTCGATTCTCAAGCGCAAGGCTGAGGCGATCCGCATTGGATCGCCGCTCGACATGGCAACCGAAGTCGGACCGCTCGCCACGAAACGCCAACAGGATCATGTCGCGGCTCTCGTCGAGAAGTCCATTAAAAGCGGCGCGCGGCTCATAACTGGCGGGCAAACGCCCGACGGAGCCGGCTATTATTTTCCGCCGACGATCCTGGATTGCGATGGCGTCAATTCGCCGTCGCTCGCCGAGGAATTTTTCGGCCCTGTCCTGTCCGTCGTCTCCTTCGAGACGGAAGCCGAAGCTCTGAGATTGGCAAACGATACCCGCTACGGACTGGCATCCGGTGTCTTCACCCAGAACCTCACGCGCGCCCATCGCCTGATGAAGGGCATTCGCGCCGGCGTCGTCTGGGTCAACACCTATCGCGCGGTATCGCCGATCGCGCCCTTCGGCGGTTTCGGACTTTCCGGCCACGGCAGGGAAGGCGGTCTTGCGGCGGCTCTCGACTATACCCGCACCAAGACCATCTGGCTGCGGACGTCGGATGATCCGATCCCCGATCCCTTCGTCATGAGGTGAGACCGATGTTTTACGAGATCCGCACCTACCGGCTGAAGAACGGCACCATCCCGCAATATCTGAAGGTCGTGGAGGAGGAAGGAATTGCCATCCAGAAGGCGCATCTCGGCAACCTCGTCGGCTACTTCCATTCGGAGATCGGGGTGATCAACGAGATCGTGCATATCTGGGCCTATACAAGCCTCGACGACCGCGAAGCGCGGCGCGGGCGGCTGGCGGCGGACCCCAAATGGCAGGCTTTCCTGCCGAAGATCCGCGACCTGATCGAAGTCGCGGAAAACAAGATTATGAAGCCTGCCGCTTTCTCCCCCTTGGGGTGAACGGGTGGCCGCATAAGGCATGCCTCAAAGACTGAAAAACAAGGACAAGGGAACATGAAAGCAAGAATTGCACTCGCGGCCTTTGCCGCAATAATGGCCGCATCCATGCCCGCCAAGGCCGACACCATGGTCTTCACGAGCTGGGGAGGAACGACGCAGGATGCGCAGAAGGTCGCCTGGGCCAACCAGTTCACTGAAAAGACCGGTATCGGCGTGATGCAGGACGGTCCGACGGACTACGGCAAGCTGAAAGCCATGGTCGAGGCCGGTCAGGTCAGCTGGGATGTGGTCGACGTCGAGGGCGATTATGCCGCGCAGGCCGGCAAGGCAGGTCTGCTCGAAAAGCTCGACTTTTCCGTCATTGACAAGTCCAAGCTCGATCCGCGCTTCGTCAGCGACTATTCGGTCGGAAGCTTCTATTATTCCTTCGTCATCGGATGCAACGCCGATGCCGTCAGCGCCTGCCCGAAGACCTGGGCGGACCTCTTCGACACCAAGAAGTTTCCCGGCAAGCGCACCTTCTATAAGTGGTCCGCCCCTGGCGTGATCGAAGCCGCACTGCTCGCCGACGGTGTTCCCGCCGACAAGCTCTATCCGCTCGATCTCGACCGCGCCTTCAAGAAGCTCGACACGATCAAGTCTGATATCGTCTGGTGGTCGAGCGGTGCGCAGTCGCAGCAGCTTCTGGCATCGGCCGAGGCACCCTTCGGCAGCTTGTGGAACGGCCGCATGACGGCGCTTGCCAATAGCGGCGTCAAGACGGAGACGTCCTGGAGCCAGAACATTACGGCGGCGGATTCCCTCGTCATCCCCAAGGGTGCCCCGAACATGGAAACGGCGATGAAGTTCATCGCGCTCGCGACCTCGGCGCAGTCGCAGGCCGATATGGCGAAGGCGACCGGATATGCACCGATCAATGTTGACTCCGCGAAGCTGATGGATCCGGAGACGGCCAAGACTTTGCCCGACCAGCAGACGGCAAGCCAGGTCAATGCCGATATGAGCTATTGGGCCGCGAACCGTGATGAGATCGGCAAGAGATGGTACGCCTGGCAGGCGAAGTAAGCTCCTAAGGCAACTGGGCCGCCGCGGATCGAGGTCCGCGGCGGGGCAATGCGAGATCCGGGCGTCGCTGCAGCCAAGGCTGCTCGTCGGCGCCCCTGGTGGGAAGGAATTGCCATGTCGACATATATGGACGTTGCGGACGAGGCCGCACCGGCGCGCAAGGCGGCAAGGCCTACGGGTTTTGCCCAGGTGGCGCCGGCTTTCGCCTTCGTGGCGATCTTTTTCATATTTCCGGTCATCGCGCTGCTCCTGCGCAGCGTGATGGAACCGACATTCGGCCTCGGCAATTACGCCGAGCTGTTGGGCTCCGCGACCTATATCAAGATCTTCGCCAACACCTTCATCGTGTCGGGGCTCGTCACCATCATATCCCTCCTGATCGGCTTTCCCGTCGCCTGGACGCTGGCGATCATGCCGTCGCGATGGGCCTCGGTGATCTTTGCGATCCTGCTGCTGTCGATGTGGACCAACCTGCTGGCGCGAACCTATGCCTGGATGGTGCTTTTGCAGCGCACCGGATTGATCAACAAGATCCTCGTCGGCATGGGCCTGATCGACAAGCCGCTCGCGCTGGTCAACAACCTCACCGGCGTCACGATCGGCATGACCTATATCATGCTGCCCTTTATCATCCTGCCGCTATACGGCGTCATCAGGAAGATCGACCCGGCCGTGCTGCAGGCGGCAGCGCTGTGCGGCGCCAGCCGTCTGCAATGCCTGACCCGCATTCTGATACCCCTTGCGGCACCTGGCATGATGGCAGGTGCACTGATGGTGTTCGTCATGTCGCTCGGTTACTACGTCACGCCATCGCTGCTTGGTGGCACGGCGAACATGATGCTCGCCGAACTCATCGCGCAGTTCGTGCAGTCGCTCGTCAATTGGGGCATGGGCGGGGCCGCCGCCTTCGTCCTGCTCGTCGTCACGCTGACGCTCTATGCCGTGCAACTGCGGTTCTTCGGCGTTCAGAGCACGGGAGGGCGCTGAGATGCTGCTGAATTTCGACCGCCTCGGCTGGTGGAAATATGTGCTGCTCGTCATCACGGTCCTGACGGCGGCTTTTCTGCTGATGCCGATCCTCTTCATCGCGGCCTTGTCGTTCGGTTCGTCGCAATGGCTGATCTTTCCGCCGCCGGGCTGGACATGGCGCTGGTATGCGGAGCTGCTTTCCGATCCGCAATGGCTGGCCTCCGCCTGGACCAGCTTCAAGATCGCATTAATTGTGACCGTGCTTTCGGTGCTGCTCGGCCTGGTGACCTCCTTCGGCCTCGTGCGCGGAAAGTTCATGTTTCGCGATGCGCTGAAGGCGCTGTTCCTGACGCCGATGATCCTGCCGGTCGTCGTCTTCGCCGTGGCGCTCTATGCCTTCTTCCTGCGAATTGGCCTTGGAGGCACCTTGATCGGCTTCGTGGTATCCCACCTTGTGCTGGCGCTGCCCTTTTCCAT
The DNA here is from genome assembly GCF_900094555.1 of Martinezella hainanensis. GTDB lineage: Bacteria > Pseudomonadota > Alphaproteobacteria > Rhizobiales > Rhizobiaceae > Rhizobium > Rhizobium hainanense. The sequence continues at coordinate 244,082 of NZ_FMAC01000006.1, read as the reverse complement.
TCTGTCGATCTCGGGCGCGCTCGAGGGCTTCGACAAGTCGATCGAGGATGCGGCCGTGCTTTGCGGCGCCTCTCCGCTCGAGGCGAAGATCAGGGTGACGCTGCCTGCCATCAGCCACGGATTGTTCTCGGCCGCCGTCTTCTCCTTCCTGACATCCTGGGACGAGGTGGTCGTGGCGATCTTCATGGCGAGCCCGACATTGCAGACCTTGCCGGTCAAGGTCTGGGCAACGCTCAGGCAGGATTTGACCCCTGTCGTCGCCGCTGCCTCCACGCTTCTCATTCTGTTGACGGTCACGTTGATGACGCTGGCCGCGATCGTACGCAAGGTTCTGAAATCATGAGCGAATCTTTCCTGAAGATCAAAGGTATCCGCAAGGAGTATGGCCCCGTCGTCGCAGTCCACGACGTCAATCTCGAGGTCAAGCGTGGCGAGTTCCTGACCTTCCTCGGTCCCTCCGGATCGGGCAAGAGCACGACGCTCTATATCCTCGCCGGCTTCGAAAATCCGACCAAGGGCGATATTCTGCTGAACGGCGAGACGTTGCTGTCGACACCATCGCACAAGCGCAATATCGGCATGGTATTCCAGCGCTATACGCTGTTTCCGCATCTGACTGTCGGCGAGAACATCGCCTTTCCGCTGAAGGTCCGCCGCAAGTCCAAGGCCGAGGTCGACAGCCGTGTCAGGGAAATGCTGCGCCTCGTTCGCCTGGAGGGCTTCGAGGATCGCAAGCCCGCGCAGATGTCGGGCGGCCAGCAGCAGCGCGTCGCCCTTGCAAGGGCGCTCGCCTATGATCCGCCGGTGCTCTTGATGGACGAGCCGTTGTCGGCTCTCGACAAGAAGCTGCGCGAGGAGATCCAGCACGAGATCAAAAGAATCCACCAGCAGACGGAAGTGACGATCCTCTACGTGACCCACGATCAGGAGGAAGCATTGCGGTTGTCCGACCGCATCGCCGTTTTCTCCAAGGGCGTCATCGACCAGATCGGCACAGGCCCGGAACTCTACGCCAATCCCCGCACCCGTTTCGTGGCAGAATTCATCGGTGACAGCGATTTCATCTCCTGTCATCTGCTGTCCTCGGACAATGGTCAGGCGACGATCTCGCTCGGCGACAAGACCGTTTTCGACAGCATTCCAGTGCATGGCAGGCCGGCGTCGGGCAGCAAAGCGGCATTGATGCTACGGCCGGAGCGCATCCGGCTCGGGCGCCAAGCGGGTGCGAGCAAGGGCCTCAGTGCAACGGTCAACGATATCACTTTCCTTGGCAACAACGTGCATGTGACGACGCGGATCGCTGCTGGCGAAACCCTGTCCGTGCGCCTACCCTTCGGCCACGAAGCAATCTCCGGCCTTAGCCGCGGCGACAATGTGCATCTGGAGTTCGATCCCGACGCCGCACATGTGTTCTGCTAGCACTAGTTGGAAACGAGCACCTGCACGAAGGCCATTCTGGCCACGCTTGCGATTGTCTCGCCCCTATAGCCCCAAAGTTGCGGTAGCAGCCACGGTTTCCTGTCGAGACTTGATCCCTGTTGGCAAGCGCTTCGCTGACTTTGCTGGAGAGACAGACCATAGGCAACAAGCGTTGTCGGCTTCTTGAGGCACGGGCGAGACAGCGCTTGCTACTTTTGAACCGTTTTCCTTTACCTTTCATTTCGGAGGCACGTGTCCAAAAACATGCTGCCGTGCCCTAGTATATAAGGCCCGAAGGTGACCGCATCCTATGATTAGAGGTTAGTTTCGCCCATTCGATGTCTTGGCCAGCATCTCGCTTAGCGTTGCTGCCGAGAGCATGGCTTCGGCCAAAAGCTTCTTGAGCTTCTGGTTCTCTTCCTCCAATGCTCTCATTCTTTTGGTATCGAGACCAGAGCTTCTAAACTGTAGGGATTGCCAGCGATAGAAGGTCGGTTCGCTGATGCCATGCTTGTGGCAAACATCCGCTACCGTCACCCCAGCCTGGTGCTCCTTCAGAATGCCGGTAATCTGGTCGTCGTCGAATTTTCTCTTGCCCATCACCGCTTCAGTCCTCACGAAATGCTCTGTGGAAACTGTCTAGGAGCGGTCTGATGGCATAGAACGCCACGCTGCTTTTGCCCGTTTCGATCAGTGCCTGTGCGGGCATGCCCGCGACCAGTTCGACATCGCTCATTTTCGCCAACCGCTCGTCCGTCACACGGATCGTCGCGGCAAAGTAGGGCTGGCCGCTCTGCGCATCGGTGAGACGGTCCGCCGACACATACTCGACCTGGCCCTTCAGCAGTGGAACGCGCCGCTGATTGTATGGAAGAAGGTGAACCTGCGCCTCAAGCCCTGCGCGGACGAGATTGATGTCTTCCGGTCTCACATGGGCCGACACGATGAGGCGATCGCTGCGTGGCACAAGATCGACGAGCGGCTCGCCCGCGCCGATCACTCCGCCAGCCGTGTGGATGCGCAGGTTCATGATCGTTCCATCTTCGGGGGCGCGGATATCGGTCCTTGAAAGCTGGTCGTCGATCGCCCACAAACGCTCGCGCAGTTGCATGATCTGGTTTTCCGTGTCGCGCATGCCTTGCGCGACTTCGCTCAACCGATCGCTTTCAAGCTTTGCAAGATCGGCCTGTGCCTCGCTGATTACCTGGTAGGCGCGGGAAATCTGCGCCTCCACCTGACCCTGCTGGCCAGCAAGGTCTGCTTTTTCCCGCTGGAGGTTGAGAACGGTATTCTTTCGCTCCAATCCCTTGGCGTTGAGGGCCGTAACCTGATCCAGTTCCTGCTGCGAGATTGCCGCTCTGTCGGTCAGTGCTGCCTTCTGTGCGCCAAGTCCGATGATTTCCTGGCGCACCTGCGCGATTTTCTCGTTGGTGATACCAGCTTCCGCTTGCATGACTTGGCGACGCGCTTCGAAGATTTTCCGTTGTCCGGTTATAATTGCACCGACCGAAGGATCTTTGTCCATTGCTGCCCTGAGGTCCTGCGGAAAGGCGATATGGTCAGCGCCCGTCTGCTCCGCAAGCAGGCGGGCGCGGCTTCCTTCGGCGTCCCAAAGTTGCCCTTGAATACTGTCACGCTCCGAGCGGGACTTCGTGTCGTCGAGTTCTATCACGACTTGTCCGGCCGTGACCGCATCGCCATTTTTGACGAGTATCCGTCGCACGATGCCGCCTTCCAGGTGCTGAATGGTCTTGCGGCTGGACTCCGGTTCGATCACGCCCGATGCAACTGCTGCGCTTTTCAGCGGCGCCAGGACCGACCAGATTCCCAGTCCGACTATGAAGACGCCGATCAACAGGTTCCCGGTCCAGATGACGCCCCTTAGCCTCGGCATGGGCGAAGGGGGGGCGGGTCCGCGCTGTTTCGACCCGAGCACCGGCGAGTAGGCTGCCAGCTGCTTGGGCGTCGCTATCGATCGTTCAGTGAAGCGCTGGCTCGTTCTTGACGAATTTGAAAATCTCGCCAGCGTTGCGTCCAGTTGAACAAGGGTCATGGCGTCCCTCCCTACGTTCCTGTTCGAGATGGCGGTTGAAGATAGGTTTCATAAATCCGCTCACTGTCGCCGAAGGCAGCCACAGTCCCGTTGCGCATAATGGCAATCTTGTTGGTAACTGGCAGGATACCCATCCGATGAGTTATGATAACAACAGTCATCCCCCTCGATTTCATGCGCTCAATCGCCTTGTACAGCATGCGTTCGCCGTCATAGTCGAGGCTCGAGTTCGGATCGTCGAGAACGATGAGGGACGGATTCCCATAGGCCGCCCGTGCCAGTCCCAGCTGCTGGCGCTGAGCGCGAAGGAGCAGGCTTCCACCTTCGCCGATATCGGTCTCGTAGCCCTTTGGCAGCCGCATGATCGCCTCGTGCAATCCAACCAGCTTCGCGGCATCGATTGCTTTGGCGGGATCTCCTCCATCCAGCCGGCCGATCACATCCTTGATCGCTCCGCCGAAGAGCTCGATGTCCTGCGGCAGATATCCGACGTGGTGGGTCCCTCCGCAAAGGCGCAGAGCCGAAATATCTACCCCACCAAGAAGAGCGCAGCCGCTTGTTGCTTGCACAACGCCTGCTATGACGCGACCCAGCGTCGATTTTCCCGATCCCGACGGGCCGATGAGAGCGATGCAATCGCCAGGCGCCAGGTGCAATGTGATACCAGTCAATATCTGCCTGTTGGCGAATGGCTGAATATAGCCGACGTTATCGAGAATAAGGCCATTGGGTTCCGGTTGCGGCACCGTTCGGGCATCGCGTTCCGATGCAACGGCGATCAGCATTCGGTTCAGGCGATTGAAGGCATTGCGAGCAAACGTGAAGGAGCGCCATGCACCTATCGCGCCTTCGATCGGCGCGAGCCCGCGCCCGAGCAGCAGGCTCGCAACGAAGATGATGCCGGGGCTGCTGTTGCTCGCGAGCACTAGCCATGTGGCGGATCCCATCATCAGGATCTGCGCAAGTGTCCGGATCGATTTGGAGAAACCAAGAATGATCTCCGTCCGATGCATCGCGACGTCCTGTGCCCTTCTTGCCATTTCCGCATCGCGATAGACCAGCAGCGCCGCACCATACTGCATGCCCATTGCCCGGATCACCTCGATGTTTTTGAGGGCGTTCGCGAATCGCATATAGCTCCTCGAAAGGGCAAGATTGGCGCGGGCAAGCGGCTCTTGTGTCGCCAGTTCCGTGAGGAACGCAAACAGCAGAAGCGCCAGTGCGCTCAGAAGACCGATCGCCCCAAGCAACGGATGAACAAGAAAGAGCAGCAGCAGGAAGACCGGCGCCCAGGGGACGTCAAAAAAGAGGGAGCTTGCTGGTGAATCGAGGAATTGGCGTAAGGTGGCAAGGTCCCTGTAGCACTCCGTGGCGGCTCCTGCATCGGCGCGCGCGGCATATTCGAATGATGCGGTGAGCACCATGGGCCGCAGCCTGTGATCAAGCCAGCTGCCGATGCGCGAAAGAGCTGCCCTGCGTATGATATCCAGCGTTGCGCCGACTACCACGGCGATGGCGATGATCATTGTCAGCATCAGAAGCGTATCAGCGCTTCGGCTCGACAGGACCCTGTCATAGATCTGCAGGAGATAGACGGAAGGCGCTAGAAGAAAGAGATTGTAGCCGCAGCTATAGAGGAAAACCAACCCGAGGGCTCCGGCGCACGCCCGGAGCGCAACAACGAGCTGTGTCTGTGGGCGCGATGGCGTTACAGAAGGCGTTGCCATTATCCGATCTCGCTCCACTTGATACTGATAAGACAAGGCTGCCGGTGGGTTCCGCAACCTATGAGGGTCGCCAGCCGAAGCCGGCGACCCGCAGGGCCTGGGTTCATGAGCCAAGATGGCTGAGATCGATATGGCCGAAGTCGTTCGTGAAGTGATCGAGAGCATTGTTCACGGTGGTTGTTGAGGGGTCCGTGTGAACCAACGCTGCCGAGATGTCGCCACCACGAGCCAGGTTGCCGTTACCACCGTTGCCGCCGACGCCTGCGAGGATGGTGGCATGCTGATCAGCCAGAAGCTGAGTATATTGCGTCGCCGTGGTATCAGCGCTTACCGCTGCCGTGTCGCCGCCGCTCACGCTTCCCTGGCTACCGTTGGAGTGAGAATCTCCCCCGGCGCCGCCGGAACCACTGTTCGTGACTGTCGCCAGGAAGCCATTCTGGGCTTGAGCAAAGCCGCCAGGTCCGCCGCTGCCGGCAGTCCAATCCGCCATCTGTCCAACATGGTCGCCGTTGTGCAGATCGGTAGATGCTCCTTCGACCGATTGCACGTTGGCGACATACGCAACCGGATTGTAGTCAATATTGCCATGGCTATTGCCATCGCCGCCGTTGCCGGCGCTCGCGTCGCCGGCAACCGGGTCACTGAAGTGAATCGTGTCCGATATTTGTGGAATAGGCATTGATATCCCTCCTTCAACTTCGTTTCGTCCGTGTGGGTTCTACGGCATGGGTATCCAGCATCTCACCGCCAGCAAATACAACCGCGGGTGAATATTACCTGCGGTTAAATCTGCGAGCTATCTAGATATTCGGTGACACTCCTTCGGGCGTATGCTTGGAGATGACGGAGCGTAATTTGATCTCGGCGCATAGCGATAGGCACCAGATGATATGGTCGTGATCAGGTCCGCAACCTGATCGACGCACATGGTCTTTCGAAGCAAAGGCGGTTCAAGCGAACAGGCTGGATTCTGGGGTTCTGAGGAGGGTTGGCTCGGAGCCGAAAACCGTTGCGAGAAAAGCAGGGCAATATGTCGGGTCTCCGCTCCAAGGCGGCTTTGACGCCCTCAAATTCGGATGGCGGGGCGCTACATCCATGGTAGCCAAATGGCTGTGATACTAGCCGACAGGATGTAGACGAATTGCAGGCTCTGCTTTTCTCACGTTCAGATGCACAATGTCCGAAAAATTCTGGCTGCATAAGTTGCACGCTCCGTGGGACGTGCGGTTGATCGTGCAATGGAGATGGTTATGACGGAAATTCGTCCCCTATCGGAAGACTTGCCCAAAGCAGGTGCCGATCAGAACCTCACCTCCAATTTGGCTGCGGGGCATCTGGCTCTGGTGCCGACCTGGCTTCCATTGGATGTCTCTTCGGGTCCGAACTACAATTCAGCTGGCAGCGGCGGCGATGGGATAAGCGACGGCGTGATCGACAGCAACGCACTGGCCGTCTTCGTGCCCTCCAATACGGCCATTGCGGGACCTCATTCGAGCGCGGACGCCTTCCAGGGTAACGATGCGCTGATCAATCAGCATCCCACCGAAATGGCGGGGATCGGCGGGAATGGCGGAAGCGGCAATGTTGCCATCGGCGGCGGCGGTGACGTCAATCATGCCGGCACCGGTGGCAACGGCCTCTTTTTTGGCGGGCTCGTAAGCTCCGATGTTGCGGTGTTTGCCCCTGTGAATACGGCTGTGGCGGTTGGCCCTGGCGCTGAGGCTCACGCCGATCAAACGAACAACGCCATGTTCCTGCAAGGGGCAACCCAGATGGGTGGCATCGGCGGCTCCGGCGGGGACCATAATGTCGCGATCCACGACTCGACGGCGAGCCCGGGAACCGCAGTTACATTTACGGGTGACAATTATGCGGGGCATGGCGGCAACGGAGTTTTCGTCGGCAGCATGGTCGATGTGAACGTAGCCATCTTCTCCCCGATCAACATCGCCGTAGGTGCCGCGGGCGGTTCGGCGGAAGCCCATCAGACAAACAATGCGATTTTCGATCAGGGGACCATGCAGATTGCCGGCATCGGCGGCAACGGCGGTGGCTTCAACATGTCATCGGGGACGATTTTTACCGGCAACCATGAAGCTGGCGGCGGTGGAGTTGGATCGTCGACCGGCAGCATGGTGGACGTCAACCTCGCCTATTTCCATCCTATCAATATTGCAGTTCCTGCCGGTGGGACGGCGGACGCCCAGCAGATTGATCATGTTCTCTACGATCAGCATGCACTTCAATTGGCCGGTGTCGGCGGTCACGGCGGCGGCGGCAACCTTACGGACGCCCATTCGGCCCTCGTAGACGACATTCTGGGCTTCATACACACCTGAAAGATAGTCTCCTTGCTGGCATTGCGGAGGCTCAACTCCATGAGGCCGTCTTCCGCTCCATTTCTCAAACCATATGCTGGATCGTTTCATCCGTCTGGCTTTTTCCTTCCATAGAAACATGTTGCGGAACGCCCGATCACCGCGGTACCGAACATTCCACCATGAACCTATCCATATTGTCGTAGATTTCGACCGCTGCGTTTGGCCGGTATCTGTCGGTACCTGCTCAGTGCCGCGGCTGCTTTAAGTTGAGAACTGCACTTAAAACCGAACTGATCGACAGCTAATTATATCCATTGGATTTTCTTGAGTGTATTTGTATCATATCCTATGTCTTTTCAGTGTCTTTGAAATCTTTGTTGATATGATTTATGTGCATAAATTTTGTGAGATATATCTGAGCAATATCTTCTCATCATTAATATTTTCAATGTCTCACTCATGCCATGGTTGTCTATCACTGAGCTCTCGCAGTCTATAAGAATTATCGCGAGAGATAAGACTATTGATATCGAGAGTACCCCTTTTTTGTGTCATGACATGAAATAGGAACGGAAATAATATGGATCGCTGTTGGGCTGCAACTATTCCGGGGAGCAGGCAGGTGTCCAACAGTGCAAAAACCAGGCGTCATATGCGGCGCAATTTACCAACTATTGTCGTTATTCAGCATTCCACATTGGCGCGTACGACTGTGGTGAAGCTTCTTGAGCTTGAATTCGCCGGGTGGAATTTTATCGACATGATATCGACTGAGAGTCTCGATAGAGCTCTTGGGGCCGAGGTTCGTTTGATTGCGTTAGATCTGGCTGGCAGAGGCGTTGGGAGTACGAGCCTGCATAACGATCTTGCGGCAATTGCCGAGCGTTTTCCCGAAGCTCCTATCACGTTGCTTCTAGGTACGGATGATGTCGACATAGTTTGTCAGGCGCTCAAGATGGGGATCCGCGGCTTCTTTTCGACGTCACTTCCCATTGATATCGCTCTTGCCGGTCTTCGTCTCGTTCTGGCGGGAGGAACATTCTGCCCGCAGTTGCTGGGGACTGTTGCAACTGGCTCAAATGAGCATATTCCGGCCAGAAACGAGGCCGAGAAAAGCTTGGATGAGAGAACGCAGTATTTGGCTATTGCCGATTTCACTCCCCGGGAGGCGGAGGTGCTTGCAGAGTTGCAATGTGGCTGCTCAAACAAGGTTATTGCAGGAAAACTCAATTTGTCGGGGCATACGGTGAAGATGCATTTGCAACACATAATGCGTAAGTTGCAGGCGCAGAACCGGACTGAGGTGGTCGCTCGCCTGGTTCGAAGAGCCGAGGGCGGGCATGACACCTCTCCGAATTAGGTGGTATCGCAAGTGCCAACATGGTCGATGTCGGAACTACGCGATGGCTATTACCTATCCTGAGGCATCAATGGCATGAACCTGAAATATCGGTTCGGATAAATCGAGACCAATCGTTGCTATCTCATCCATAAATCTGGCTTCTTGTTGAACTTTCAAGGGAATGCGCGGCAAACTTTGCTACCTGAGGAGGGGCGTTCCACACCATCATACTCCCCTCCTGCCCATGATAAACGGAGCGCAAAGAGCGGGGGCGGTCGATCCCGTTTCGCCTTCCGGCCACTCTGTTGAAGCTCCTGCGGCTGCCCTTGTTCCGCTCTTTGCACATTGATAATTGCCGAAATCCCCGCCTGTGGCCGGTGTCAGGCCGATTTCTCCGATGCTCCTCATCGTTTCCGGATCCCGCCATACTCGTTTCACGCCGGGCTGGCGCGATTAAAAGAGTTAAGTCTGCGCGGTTTCGCTGCTGAAGAATTTCAAACAGATAGCTCTCGTAAGAATCGGGTTATCGGCTCGGCTCTCTTCAAGAGCAGAATGGAGTTTAAGGAAACTCCCGGCGCTCATTGCGGAAAAGTTTCTCCCTCAACTACCCTCGATCCAGGCTTGGTATCCTAATGGCGCCGTTCGTTTTTGGAATGCCAGCCGTTTGAGATCACGTTCCAGAATGTGTCGTGGCAAGACGATGTTTCAAACTCCGCCAGCGCGCGAAGGCGTTGGAAAGAAGCTTCGGAAGCGTGCTGATTTGCCCAGCGTAAGCAGTCGATGAACTTAACTTCACGTTCGTGGTCACTCATCGGGGCTTCGATCGAGCCCTTCGCGTGCAGCCGGGATCTGCTGTAGATGCGGCCGTCGCGCGTCATGACGGTGACGATATGCGGCAGGCGCTCCACGCCTTTTTCCTCTTCGGCCGAATAGGCCTGCATTTCGATGCGCGGCATGAATTCCCGGATTCCCAACCGATCGATCCCCTGTGGCGTAAAGTCCGAAAGGCTGAGGGAGCCTTTTAAGAATGCTGCGGCCAGACAGTATTGCATCGAGAAGCGCGCCTGCATCTCGTCGGCGGGGTTGGGATAGGCGAGGTTGCGGGCCGCTGATATGCCGACCTTGGTCTCGATCCTGACGATATCATCCGCCGCAAGCTCATGCTCCTGTTTCAGATCCAGAAGCGCGTCGACCGCGCGATGAGTTGAGGCGCAGCAGGGATGGCGCTTGGTTACCAATCCACGGCTCTCGATGATATGCATCTCCCCGAATGTGAGGCCTTCCCAGCCATTAGCCTCGTCTCCTCCGAAAAGATCGAGGAAGCCTTGCGGTCGTTCGAGGATATCAAGCCGTCCGCTCATGCCGGCAAGTGCCATGCGGGCCGCATCCACCGCGTTGCGCGCGGCGAGGCCCGCGTGCAGCGGCTTGGCGGTGGTGCCGAATTGTCCTTTCGGGCCACAGGCGAAGCTGGTCGCGAGGCTCATGGCCGCGGCGATCGCTTCTTCGTCCGCGCCGAGAAGCCGTGCCACGCCAGCCGCGGCTCCGATACTGCCGACCGTCGCGGTCGCGTGCCAACCCCTGTTGTAGTGAGAGGGATTGACGCCAAAGCCGACTGCGGCTTGCGCTTCCAGCCCGGTCAGATAGGCTTCGAGGAATTGTCTTCCGCTCGTAACTTTGTCAGTCGACAACACCGCCAGCAGCGCAGGCACCAGCACGGCCGATGCGTGCGCCCGCGCCGGATGAAAATTATCATCGAAATCGAGAGCGTGTGCCGATGTTGCATTGATCAGGGCGGCAAGGGAACACGAGGTTGAACCGCCTCCGACTAACCGGGCGGTGCCACCCTGGGCAATTTCCCGATCGAAGGCACGGATGAGTGCCGCAACGCTTGCGTCGTTCCTGCCGGCTATCATACAGCCGATGGTGTCCACCGTGGCATCCCTTGCTCTGTCCATGGCAAGGTTTGAGAACGTTGCTCGGGACAGAACCTGTTTCGCAATCTTCTGGAGAATGGTGGCCATTGACGAACGTCTTTCCGTGAGTTTGTTTCTCCGCGGAAAATGTTCAACTTTCTGCAAGCTCGCAATCTTATGCGGTTTGCGGGTAGGGCTATCGATATCGGAGATAGAATGGCACGCGACAGCAGTGCGGCGATCAGCCTGAAACATATCGAGGCCTATGACGCCATCGCCGCAACCGGCTCGACGATTGCCGCCGCCGCCGAGCTTGGAATATCGCAATCGAATGCCAGTCGTCTGTTGCAGCAATTGGAGGACTATCTCGGTGTCAGGCTGTTCGACCGGGAAAAGAATAGGCTACAGCCGACCCGCGAAGGACTGCAACTCGGTCCGGAAATCCGCGTCATCTCCGACCGGCTACGCGCTTTGAAAACCGCGGCGATGGAGCTTGAGAGCGGCCGCTCGCGCGAGATCATGTTGCGGCTCGCTTTTCCGGCCAGTCTCTCATCGACGCGCATTCCGAAGTTGGTGAAGAGTTTTCTCGAAGAAAATGGACCAATGCGCGTCGAAGTCGCTTCCGGCAGCTATCTGGCGATAGAGCGCATGGTCGCCGATGGCGAGGCCGATCTCGGTTTCTCGCGCTTGCCACTCTCGAGCCCAGGGTTGAGGCAGGAGAAGGTCTTGCCGTCGAGGATCGTCTGTGCCCTGCATCGCGATCATCCCAAGGCCCAGAGCGTCCTTTTGTCGGTTGACGATTTGAAGGGGCAGGATCTGATCATGTTGAACAGGGAACGGCCGGTACGGCATGAATTGGAGGCTCTGTTCTACAAGGCCGGCATCCGGCAGCGGCCTTTGCTGGAGGCGCATTCGGTGGCGAGCGCCTGTGCGCTTGCGGCCGAGGGCCTGGGGATTGCCCTGGTCGGAGAGATCATCGCCCGAGAATATGCGACCTTGCCATTGCGCTTCATCCCGTTCGAACCGGAACTGCCCGTTGTCTATACCGTAATCAGCGGGGAAAAGTCCCCCTTGTCCAAGGTCGCCAGTCTTTTTCTTCAAAGCATTTCGCGCTGGTCATGATGCCGCCGCTTGGATCGTTCGGGGAGATCGCAAACATATGAACATCAGGCAACTGGAAGTCCTGCGCACGCTTCTGGCGACAGGTTCGACGATCGCGGCGGCAAAGACGATGGGTCTAAGCCAATCAGGCGTCAGTCGCCTGCTTCAACAACTCGAGGAGGACCTTTCGATGTCGCTTTTCGTGCGTGACAAGGGTCGCCTCCTTCCCACTCCGGAAGCTCAGATTCTTGCCCTCGACGCGGAAAACATACTATTGGCGGTCGATCGCATGTCGAGCCGCGCGGAGGATCTGAGAAGCGGCGCGGCCGGACCGGAGATCGTTCGTATCGGCCTGCCGAGCAGCATGTGGGAACATTTCGCGCCGGCAATGCTTGCCGATTACATTCGTGATTTTCCGGGCGTGCGCATCGAAACCTTCTTCGAGACGACGACGTCGATCAACAAGCTCGTCGAGCAACGGGTAATCGATTTCGGCTTCCTGCGCATGGAGGGCGAAAGCGGGCCTGGCGTCGAGATCGAGCGCGTCGCGACGGGGGAAAGCGTGTGTGTCGTGCCGAAAGATCACCCTCTTGTGGAGCTGGAGGAGATCACGGTTAAGAATCTGCGCGATGTCCCTCTTATTCTGATCGGGCGGCAAAGGCCGAACCGCATGGCGCTCGACCAGAGCTTCCGACGCGCCGGCGTCAAGCAGCTCGTGAAGATAGAAACGCATACCAACAGTTCGGCTTGCTCTTATGTCGCCCACGGTCTCGGCGTGACGATCATCAGCAGCTTCTATGCCAATCTCTATCGTCACCTGCCGGTGGTCTATCGTCCCTTCGTGCCACGCACGACCCAGGAGTTCGGGTTGGCAAGGGCAGTCGGCATGCCGCTTTCGATCGCTGCCCATGCCTTGAGCGACGCCTTCAAGCGGCAGGTGGAGATCTCTCAGAAAGATCAATGAGATCATACTGTTAGTACAATTTTTCTTTGGAAAGCAGACGTGCCGGCTGCTCCATGGTTCTGCATAGTGTTATGACGAAATCGCATAATATTGCGGATTTTTTCTCAATCAATCATAGTCTGCGCAACGAAACCGATGGCGGCCATTCGTCGCCAATCGCGGGGAACATATGCTTAAATTCATTCTGAACCGCCTGCTCATGGCATTGCCGACGATTGTCCTTGTCGCGGTGACGGTTTTTATCTTGATCCGTTTCATTCCGGGTGATCCCGCCGCGCTGATGCTCGGCGATATGGCGCAACCCGATCAGATCGCAGCGATGCGCACCGAGCTCGGGCTCGACAAGTCGATGCCGCAGCAATTCATAATCTGGGCCGGCAATGTGCTGCAGGGTGATTTCGGCAGATCGATTGTCAACGGCGAGGCCGTGCTGCCGCTTGTCGCATCGCGCTTTCTCGTCAGCGCCGAGATCGTGGTCGTTGCCGTTTTCCTGGCGAGCCTGATCGCCGTGCCGGCAGGCCTTATCGCGGCATGGCGTCAGAACAGCCTGACCGATCTGGCTTTGGTGGGCACGGCCACCATCCTGCTATCGGTTCCGACATTCTGGCTCGGGCTGCTTTTGTTGCTTTTCTTCGGCCTCAAGCTCGGCTGGCTCCCGGTCCTTGGCTATGTCTCGATCGGTAGCAACATCATCGCTGGCCTGCTCTATCTCGTATTGCCGATCATGACATTGGTCATTCACGAGATGGGCGTTTTGATCCGCATGGCGCGCGCTTCGACGCTGGAAGTGCTGCGTCTCGACTATATAACACACGCTCGCGCCAAGGGTCTGTCTGAAGGCGCTGTCCTTTGGCGGCACGCTTTCAAGAATGCCTTTGGCCCGACCTGGACGATGATCGGTCTCATCCTGGGCAATCTGCTCGGAGGGATCGCCGTCATCGAGACGGTCTTTACCATCCCCGGCCTGGGGCGGTTGATGGTCGATAGCATTTTCGCACGCGACTATCCCGTCATTCAGGGCTGCCTGTTGTTCGTGTCGCTCTCTTACGTCCTGGTCAACCTCGTCGTCGACCTTCTCTATCCTCTCTTTGATCCGCGTGTGGTTGCCGAATGAAGAAGCTTTCTCTCAACGGGCTGGTCGGCGGCCTTCTCGTCGCCATCCTGCTTACCGCCGCCGCCGTCGGACTGTTCTGGACGCCATTCGATCCGACAAAGCTCTCATTTACCGCGCGGCTTGTCGCACCAAACGCTGTCCATCCGCTCGGAACAGACGAGTTCGGCCGCGATGTGCTCAGCCGCCTGATGGTCGGCGCACGCGCAAGCGTCTGGATCGGTGCGCTGACCGTCGTCCTGGCAACGGCTTTTGGTACCCTGATCGGGCTTGTCAGTGGCTACGCCCGCGGCTGGGCGGATGGCGCAATCATGGCGGTCAACAACGCGCTGCTCGCCTTCCCAGGCATTCTGCTGGCACTCGGCCTGCTCGCAGTCTTCGGTGCCAACCAATATGGCATCATCTTTGCGCTCGGCATCGCCTATACGCCGTCCATGGCGCGTGTCGTCCGCGGTGCTGTTCTTTCGCTGCGTGAGCGCGAATTCATCGAAGCATCCCGAGTGATGGGCAATGGTGAGCTTTATACGATGTTTCGCCACGTTCTGCCCAACTGCCTCGCGCCGATAACCGTGCTGGCGACCTCGATGTTCGGTTGGGCCATTCTGTCTGAAAGTGCGCTGTCCTTCCTTGGTCTCGGCGTGCCGCCGCCGGCTCCGACCTGGGGCAACATGCTGGCCGCCGGCCGGCCGCTCATCCAGCAGGCCGTATGGCTTGGCCTTTTCCCCGGCCTCTGCATCGCATTGACGCTGCTCGGCATCAATCTTCTGGGCGATGCCCTTCGTGACAGGCTCGATCCGCGCATGAGAGGTCTGAAATGACATCCGAAACAGCAGGGAACATTCTTCTCAGCGTCCGCGATCTTTCGCTTGAGGTCGCAAGATCCAGCCATAGGGTGGTCAAGGACGTCAGTTTCGATATCGCGGCCGGCGAGATCTTCGGCATCGTCGGCGAGAGCGGCTCCGGCAAGACGCTGGCGACCCGTGCACTGATATCGCTGTTGCCGCAGGCGATCGGCGTTGTCGGCGGAGCCGTCACTTACAAGGGACGCGACGTCCTGGCGATGAAGGGTCGGGAGCTTCGCGAGTTGCGGGGTGGCGAGATCGGCGTCGTCTTCCAGGAACCGATGACCTCGCTCAATCCGTCGATGACAATCGGCCGGCAGCTGGAGGAGGGGCTTGTTCTCCACACCAGGCTCTCGCCCGATGAGCGCCGCCTGCGCATTCTCGACATGTTGAAGCGTGTCGGGATTCGCGAACCGGAAGGGGCGCTCATCTCGTACCCGCACGAGTTTTCGGGCGGCATGCGCCAGCGCATCATGCTTGCCTCCGTCATGCTCTTGAAGCCGGCGCTCCTCATCGCCGACGAGCCGACCACCGCACTGGATGCCGTCATCCAGCGCGATGTGATGGAGCTTATGGTCGACCTCACGCGGGCGGAGGGAACGGCCGTTCTCCTCATCAGTCACGATTTGCCGATGGTGGCGCGATATACGAACCATATCGTTGTCATGGAAAAGGGCGCAGTCGTCGAGCAGGGGCGTACCGAGGATCTGCTTGAGGCACCGAAGCACCCATATACGAAGAAGCTCCTGTCTTCTTTGCCGTTCCGCAGCGAAACCCGCCGCGTCGATACCTCGCGGGCGCCGATGGTTTCTGCCCGTAACATCGTGGTCGATTATGCCGGCCGCAAGTCACTGCTCAAAAGGGGGAACCCCAAGCGCGCGTTGCACGGTGTCAGCGTCGATATCCATGAAGGCGAAGTTGTCGCCCTGGTCGGTGGATCGGGTTCAGGAAAGACGACGCTCGGCCGGACCATTGCCGGTCTTGTCAAGCAGAGCGGAGGCGACATTCGCTTTCAGGGCCGGTCACGCGATGAAGACTGGCGCGACTACCGCCTGAACTGCCAGATGGTCTTCCAGGACCCTTATTCTTCGCTCGATCCGCGCATGACGATCCAGGCGCTGGTCGAAGAGGCGCTCAGGCTTGTGCCGGATCTCGAAGGCGACGCCAAGCGCATGCGGGCCTTGGAAACGCTTGAGGAGGTTGGTCTTAGCAGTGACTACGCCAACCGCTACCCGCATGAACTGTCGGGCGGTCAGCGGCAGCGCGTGGCGATCGCCCGGGCCATCGCGCGACGCCCTCGCTTTCTCATTGCCGACGAGCCGGTTTCAGCGCTCGACGTCACGGTCAGAGCCCAGGTCCTGGAGCTCTTCTCCAATCTGCAGAAGCGCTACGGCTTCTCCTGCCTCTTCATCAGCCACGATCTCGGTGTCGTCGAACAGGTCGCCGACCGCGTCGTCGTCATGCAGGAGGGGCGCATCATCGAGGAAGGCGACCGCGACATGATTTTCGATCACCCGAAGGAGGCCTATACGCGCCGGCTCCTCTCGGCCATTCCCGCCCTCGACCAGAATGAAAAGGGTGGTGTGATACTCAAATGGCGCCTGGAGAATTGATGTGGTCAGTCTTTCCAATTCCGCTTCGGTTGCCGAGCGGCTCGCAGAGATCTGCGACGCGCAACCCTTCGTAACCCGCTTCTTGATGCGCAACCTTTTGACCGGCGAGACGATCGAACGATGTGCTGACGAAGAAACGCCTTCGGCGAGCACCCGCAAGACCTCGATCATGATGGCTGCGCTGAAGGCGGCACAGGAGGGGCGGCTCGATCTCGACGAGCCTGTTACTTATGAAGCGCGCTTTGCCGAGGAAGTGGCAAGCGGCATGTTCCGCTATATGACCCCCGGCATCGTCATTTCGCTGCGTGACGCCATCACCGGCATGATGGTGCTCAGCGACAATGTCTGCACCAAGATGGTGTTCGAACGCCTGACGCTGGAGGAGGTCGACATTTATTGCAAGTCGATCGGGCTTGCCGGCACGCACCACCGCTTTCTGATCCCGCCGCTCGCTTTGTCACCGGATCACGCGCTGAAGTCGGTGACGACCACCACGGCGCGCGACCAGGCCGTACTTCTTCAGATGATCCTCGATGCGCAGACTTCGACGGCGGTTCAGGAAAAGCTCGGCGTCTCGGCCGCACTCTGTGCCTATGCGCTGCAGACACTGAAGAACCAGATCCTGCGTTATGCGATCCCGTCCCGACTGCCTTTCGGCACCGTCGTCGCCCACAAGGGCGGCACCGGCAAGCGCGGCCGCATGAATGCCGGCATTGTCTATCGCGACGATGCGCCGTTTTACATCATCTCCGCCTACACCGATGAGGTGCCGCTTGCCATGCCGGACGGCACGCCGGGATATACGATGGCGCTCGAGACGATCGGCAGGCTGTCGCGTGCCTGTTGGGATGGATTTGCGTCATAACAATCAACGACAGATAAGAGGGTAGACCAGTGAAAAAGCTTCTTCTTGCGGGCGCGGCCCTGCTCGCATTGGCAAATGTCGCGGTAGCGCGCGATATCACCGTTGCGCAGAGTTCGGACCTGCGCAGCAACAATCCGGGCGTAAACCGCGACGGCAATACCGATGGCGTCATTCTGCATATCGTCGAGGGGCTCGTCGGCTACAACAATAGTGGCGAAGTAAAGCCGCTGCTCGCCAAGAGCTTCGAGACCTCGGCCGATGGTCTTACCTATACGTTCAAGCTCAGGACCGATGTCAAATTCCATAATGGCAAGCTGCTGACGGCGGACGATGTGGTGTGGAACTGGACGCGCTATCTGAAGCCCGAGACGAAATGGACCTGCCTCGCCGATTTTGCCGCCGGCGGTGCAGCGCATGTGACCGGCGTCAAGGCAGTCGATGCGTCGACGGTCGAAATCAAGCTCGAGAAGCCCTCCGCCGTTTTCCTCGGTCTGATGTCGCGTCCGGAGTGTGGTTATACCGGGATGGTCTCGCCCGATTCCGTCGGCGCAGACGGCAGTTTCATCAAGCCGATCGGCACCGGTCCCTTCATGTGGGACGAATGGAAGAAGGGCGAATATATACACCTGAAGAAATTCGCCGACTACGTCTCGCCGGCAAATGATGGCAAGCCCGACGGCATGGTCGGCTCCAAGCGACCGCTCGCCGACGGCATCAAGTTCATGGTCATTCCCGATCCTTCGACCGTGAAGGCCGGCCTGGAATCGGGTGTGCTCGACACGGCCGAACTTTCGCCGGATCTGATCCCTGAAATCAAGTCGAACCCGAAGATGCAGCTCATCGTGGCGCGCAACAACGGCAAGAACCTGTTCTACATCCAGACGCGCGACAAGGTGCTGGGTAAGCCCGGCGTGCGCCGCGCCATGGCGATGGCGCTCGATCTCGATGAACTCGTTGCCGCCGCATCCAACGGAACGGGTGAGGCCAATGGATCGATGGTGTCGCAGGATTCCGTCTATTTCGACGCGACCCAGAAGAAGCGTCTGCCGTATGACCTGGAGGCGGCGAAAAAGGAGCTCGAGGCGTCCGGCTACAAGGGCGAACCGATCTCGATCATCGCCAACAAGCGCGGCAACGTGCCGAGCTTCCCGGTCGCCGTGATGGCGCAGGCCATGCTGCAGCAGATCGGCCTCAACGTGCAGATCGAGGTGCTCGACTACGCGACCCAGGTCGATCGCCGCCGCTCCGGCAACTATCAGATCATTTCGCAGTCTGTGGCGCCACGTCTCGATCCAGCGTTGATGTATTCCTTCTATGTCGGCGACAAGGACAAGAACGCCTCGTTGATGTGGGACGACCCGAAGGCGATTGAATTGATGAAGGCTGCCTATGTCGAGGCGGACCAGACCAAGCGGCAGAAGATCTTCGATGAATTCCACGAACTCATGCTGAAGGATATGCCGGGCATCTTCCTCTACGACATGGTCGATGTCTGGGGCGCCAGCAAGACGCTGAAAGGCCAACCGGTCTGGCAGTCGAACGCCCGGCTCTGGGAAGTGTCGGTCGACTGAATTGCTTGCCCGCGCCGATGCGGATGACGGCGCGGGCAGCTCATCTTTTTAAGAGGAAGCCAGCGCCCTCGCGGCGAGCGGCTTCGTGCGCCCCTTCGCAGGCGCCAGCACGATACGAGGACGCGCGATGAATCAAGAGACCGTGCAATCGATTGCCGCAGCGATCGAAGGAATGAAGCCGGATTTTACCAAGCTCAGCGACAGCATC
Source organism: Martinezella hainanensis (assembly GCF_900094555.1). Lineage (GTDB taxonomy): Bacteria > Pseudomonadota > Alphaproteobacteria > Rhizobiales > Rhizobiaceae > Rhizobium > Rhizobium hainanense. Next base: position 225,032 of record NZ_FMAC01000006.1, on the reverse strand, counting down.
TGGGATTTTGCCGAACTGAAATTCGAGGAGACGCGTTCGTCCGAACTCCTTGCAAAAGCGCTCGAAGATAATGGCTTTTCGCTCCGGCGCGGCGTGGCCGGCATGGAGACGGCCTTTATCGGCGATTTCGGCGCCGGCAAGCCGGTGATTGCTTTTCTGGGCGAATTCGATGCGCTGGCCGGCATGAGCCAGGTTGCCGATGTCGCTGAGCGCCAAGCCCTGGTCGATGGCGCGACCGGGCATGGCTGCGGCCATAACCTGCTCGGCGTCGGTTCGCTGATGGCGGCGGTTGCTCTTGCCCGGCACATGAAGGCAAATAATCTCCCTGGCACCGTCCGTTATTACGGGTGCCCGGGTGAAGAGGGCGGCTCAGGCAAGACCTTCATGGTGCGGGCGGGTCTGTTCGATGATGTCGATACCGCTCTGACCTGGCATCCGGCGCCGTTCAACGGGGTGCGCTCGACCAACAATCTCGCGGTCATCGAATATTATTATCGTTTCAAGGGTGTCGCTGCGCATGCGTCGAACGCGGCCCATCTCGGCCGGTCGGCGCTCGATGCGGTGGAGCTGATGAATGTCGGTGTCAATTTCCTGCGCGAGCACATGCCGCAGGATTGCCGCGTGCATTATGCGATCACCGATACGGGTGGCAGGGCGGCGAATGTCGTTCAGGCAAAGGCTGAGGTGCTCTATCTGATCCGCGCTCCGGAAATGCCGCAGGCTCTGGATCTTGCCAAACGCGTCGAGAAAGTGGCGCGCGGCGCCGCCATGATGACGGAAACGGAGGTGGAGATCGTGTTCGACACGGCTTCGACCAATCTCTTGCCGAACATCACGCTCGAAACCGCCATGCACGAGAATATGATGGCGCTCGGCCCGATCGCCTTCGACGAGGCGGATCTCGCTTTTGCCAAATCCATTCAGCAAACCTTTACCGACGAGGCGATCAGGAGCAGCATCCGGCTCTATCAGATCAGGGGAGATGTCTTTTCCAATGCGAAGATCGACGGATCGACGCCGCTGCATCTTGGCTTGCGCGAATTCGAAGGCCAGTCGCATTTCCGCGCCGGGTCGACCGATGTCGGTGATGTCAGCTGGGTGACGCCGACGGCGCAATGCTGGACGCCGGCCTGGGCGATCGGCACCAATCCTCATACCTGGCAGGTCGTCGCCCAGGGAAAGAGCGTAGTCGCCCACAAGGCCATGGTGCATGCTGCAAAAACGCTTGCGACAACTGGGCTATCGCTGATGACAACGCCCGAACTCTTGGCCGCGGCCAGGGCCGAATGGGCGGACAAGACCGATGGGCAGGCGTATGTCTGCCCGATACCCGGCAATGTGATGCCCGGATCGGTTCATGACGGCAAACCACTTGCTTCCGTTGCCGATGGCTAACCTAATGACGTGCATCCAACCCGCTTGCAGCATCCTATGGAAACGCACTAAGGGTAGGGAAGTCGAACGCGCGGGATTACAGAATTCCCAGCTATCGAATCTCCAGCGATGTCGGAAGAGGCGAAGATGACAAGCTCCGAATGGCGGGTGGGAGTGCTTTTTTCCAGAAGCGGAATCAGCGAAATCACGGAAACCGAGCACTTTCTTGGCACCGCGCTTGCGATCGAAGAGGTCAATGCGGCCGGAGGCGTGCTTGGCAAGCCTATCGTTCCGATCGCCTACGATCCAGGCGGCGATCAAACCGCCTATCGCAATCTCGCGCGGCGCCTCCTGGCTGACGACGACGTCAATATCATCTTCGGCGCGTCGATGTCGGCCAGCCGCAAGGCCGTGCTGCCGATTGTCGAGCGGCACAACGGGTTGTTGTTTTATCCCTCGATGTACGAAGGCTTTGAATATTCCGAGAATGTCGTCTACACCGGCGCCACCCTCAATCAAAACACCTTTGCGCTCGCCGAATACCTCCTGCGCAACCATGGACGCCGGATTTTCTTCGTCGGCGCGGATTATATCTACCCACGCGAATCCAATCGGGTCATGCGGGACGTGGTGGAGGCAAAGGGCGGCGAGGTCGTCAGCGAGCGATATCTTCCTCTTCATGCCGACGAGCAAACGCTGCGGTCGGTCATTTCCGACATCGTTCGCCTCCAGCCGGACGCCATCTTCTCAACGATTATAGGACGGCCGGCACAGCGCTTCTATCGCATGTATGCCGAGGCCGGCATCGATCGCAAGCGGGCTCCGATCGCCAGTCTGACCATGGCCGAGACCGAGATACGCGAGATAGGAGCCGATGCCTGCACCGGCCACATTCTCTCGGCGACTTATTTCCAGACGGTCGAGAACGAGGCGAATGACCGTTTCGTCAGCGCCTTCAAGAGCCGCTTCGGCGAAGAGGTGACTACGAGCGTCTGGTCGCAGCCGGCCTATGCACAGGTTCATCTTTTCGCCCGGGCGCTTGCCCGGGCGGGCTCGCTTGAGACCCATCGCATTTCCGAAGAAATTCTCATGGAAGATTTTCTTGCACCGGAAGGCCGTATCAACTTCGACGCCGATACCCGTCATCTCTGGCTGCATCCGCGCATCGGTGTGGCGCGGGCCGACGGGCTGTTCGACATCGCCTGGCAGGCGCCTGGTCCGATCCGGCCGGACCCGTATCTGACGGCTTCGCGTTTCGAAGACGTCTGGCTGGAGGCCTGAGATGACGGGACCGAGCAGGATCATTCAGGATCTGCGGCGCGCGCGCGTTCTGGTCGTCCACCCACGCGATGAAGACGGCAACACATTGATCGCTCATTTGAAACGCCTTGGTTGCGAGGTCAGGGCGACCTGGCCGTTGCCACCGGCGTTGCCTCCCGATGTAGACACGGTCTTCCTGCATGTCGAGGACACGCACGTCGAACACGCGCTGCAGATCATCGACCTCCAGCAAACGGCGATCATCGCCATCCTGACCTATGAGAGCCCGACAGCACTCCAGGCGATCATCGATCTCAACGCCCACGGCGTCATCAGCAAACCGCTACGGCCGCTCGGCATCCTCACGCAGTTCGCGCTGGCGCGTTATCGGCAGAGCTACGAAAAAAGGCTGGCCGGCAAGGTGCAGAAACTCGAGGAAACATTGAAAAGCCGCCGGCTGGTCGAAAAAGCCGTTTCGGCGCTGCGGGTCATGAACGGCCTCGACGAGGAGGCGGCCTATAAGCTGTTGCGCGACCAGGCAACGTCGAAGCGCGTTCCCATGGCGACAATCGCCGAATCCATCATTGCCGCGCAAGACACGATGAAAAGCCTCGGACTGTCCATTGGCGGGAAAAGTAAACTCTAAGCCCAGGTGCTATCGCTCGGCGATTTTAAAAAATGTCTGATAGGGGCGCTTGACGGTCGCGTCGTTACATGAAAACTTAATGGTAACGAGCAGGTTTGCTCAGCGGCAGGGCTGCCGCGTTTACATTGTGGCTATGTAGCCTCTGGTTCACGGATTGAATTCCGTGCCAGAGGTTTTTTGCGTTTGGAGACAAGATTGAGCGTCAAGGCCTCAACGGCGCGGACGGCAACCGTCGCGACTGTCCAGTTCGAACCGATCGTCGGTGATCGTGTCCATAATCTTGCTGCCATCGAGCGGCTGGCGAGGACGGCGAAAGCCCAGGGTGCGGAGATCCTTGTTCTGCCGGAGCTGGCCGATAGCGGCTATAGCTTCCGGGACGGCGACGAGGTTGCAGCATTGGCCGGCCCAGTGCCAGGCGGCGAGAGTGCCGGGGTATTCTGCCGCCTTGCCGGCGAGCTCGGCCTCTATATCGTCAGCGGTATTGCCGAGCGGGACGGCGATCGGTTTTATAACAGCGCTCTTCTGTGCGGTCCCGAGGGATATATCGGCAAATACCGCAAGCTCCATCTCTGGAACAATGAAAATCGTTTTTTCAAGAAAGGCGATCTCGGGTTGCCGGTTTTCGATCTGCCCTTTGGGCGCATCGGTATCGCGATCTGCTACGACGGCTGGTTTCCCGAAACGTTTCGCGAGCTGGCGCTGGCCGGTGCCGAGCTGGTCTGCGTGCCCACCAACTGGGTGCCGATGGCCGGCGCGGAAAGCGCTCCCGAGCCGATGGCCAATATTCTGCACAAGGCTGCCGCCCACACCAACGGCCTATACATCGCCTGCGCCGACCGGATCGGCATCGAGCGCGATCAGCCCTTCATCGGCCGCAGCCTTATTGTCGGCCCTCAAGGCTGGCCGGTGTCCGGTCCGGCGAGCACGGATCGCGAGGAAATCCTCCTTGCGCAAATCGATCTGTCGAGCGTGGCGGAAACTCGCACGCTCAACAGCTTCAATCATCTGCTCGGCGACCGCCGCGCAGATGTCTACGGGTAATGATATCAACCCAAATCAAGAAAAAGGGAACAAAATGCAAATGAAAACCATCGTCCTCACACTGGCATCGGCGGCATACGCCACGGCAGCTTTCGCCGCGGACCCGATCAAGATCGGCGTACCGGTCGGGCTTTCCGGAGCAAACAGCGTGGTCGCGCCGTCCGTCGTTCAGGCTGCCGAACTCGCCGTCGAGGAAATCAATGCCAAAGGCGGCGTGCTCGGACGCCCGCTGGCGCTTGAGATCGCCGACGATGCATCCGGTGCGGCCGGCGCGCAAAAAGCCTTCGATTCCCTTGTCTTCCAGAAGGAGGTGAATGTCGTCATCTCCATGGAGACGAGTGCTGCTCGCAATGCCGGACTGCCGATCATTTCCAAGGGCGACGTGCCGTATATCTACACATCCTTTTACGAAGGCAAATCCTGCAACGCCAATCTCTTCGTCGATGCGTGGGTTCCCGAGCAACAGGTTCCGCCCGTCGTCGACAATTTCATGAGCAAACAGGGCGCGAAGAAATTCTTCCTCATCGGCTCGGATTATGCCTTCGGGCGCGGCATGCTGAGCTTTGCCAAGGGCTATATCGAAAAAGCCGGCGCCCAGGTCGTCGGCGAGGAATATCTGCCGATGGACGGTAGCGACTGGACGGCGATCATCTCCAAGATCAAGTCCTCCGGGGCCGATGCCATCATGACGTCGACGGCCGGTGGCGCCCCGAACGTGACCTTGACCAAGCAACTGCGCTCGGCCGGCGTCACCCTGCCTTACGGCAATCTCGCCGTCGACGAGGGTACCGCCAAGAGCATGGGCGCGGATGCCAAGGGCATCTTTCTCTCCGCTTCCTACGTGACCGGTATCGACAGCCCCGAAAACAAGGCGTTTCTCTCGGCCATGGACAAGAAGTTCGGCAAGGAGCTGCGCACGCCCAACGACCTTTCCGTCCCGCAATATGAGGCGATCTACCTTTACAAGGCAGCCGTCGAGAAGGCCGGCAGCACCGATACGGCAAAGGTTCTCAAGGCTCTTCCCGAGGTATCCTTCACCGGTCCGCGCGGCAAGATCTCCATGAACAAGCAGCACCACGCGCCGCTGACCATGTATCTTGGCCAGGTAAAGGATGACGGCAGCGTCGCGGTCGTCGATAGCTTCAAGGACGTCGATCCCGGCAACCAGTGCCCGAAGCTCTGAAACCAGAGTGGCGGGGCAGGATGCCCCGCCTCCAGCATCGGAGTTCCAGAAATGACGCTCTTTCTCGATATCGTCAGCACTGCGGCCATTCTCTTCATCGTTGCCGCGGGGCTGCTTGCGATCTTCGGCGTGCTGAAGATCATCAATTTCGCGCATGGCGCATGGCTGACCATCGGGGCTTACTGCGCGGTTGTCGTCGGCGGGTTCGGCCTCAATCCATGGCTTGCCATTCCCTTTGCCTTCCTGGTCGGAGCCGTTCTCGGCGGTGTCGCCGAACGCTTCATCGTCCGGCCTCTGTATCGCCGGCCACTCGATGCCATTCTTGCGACCTGGGGCCTTGGCATCGTCATCGGCCAGCTCATCACCCTTTGGTTTGGCCGCGATGTGCAGTTCACCCCGGCGCTACTACCCGGCACTTTCGATCTGTTTGGCGTCGGCTATTCGTCCTATCGCCTTTTCGCCATTGTCGCCGCGATCGCGCTGGGCCTCGGCTTCACCCTTCTTTTGGATGGCACACGCCTTGGTCTTTCCGCCCGCGCCGTCATCATGAACGAAACGCTGGCGCGCGTACTCGGCATTGATACGGAAAAGGTGCGGCTCGCAACTTTCATGATCGGCGCCGGCCTTGCCGCCTTGGCCGGCGTGCTGCTCGCACCGCTGACCAGCGTCGATCCCAATATGGGCGTCGCCTGGCTGACGGGCGCATTCATGCTGGTGATGGTAGCAGGCTCTTCTTTCGGTGCGCTTGCTGCCGCCTGTCTTATCTTCGGTGCCGCTCAGGTGCTGGTTAGCACCTATTTCAGCCCCATCCTCGGCGGCATTACCGTGGCCGTCCTCTGCGCGGTCGTACTGCGCATCCGCCCGAAAGGATTTGCCCGTGCCTGACAAACAGAAACTCCGGCTTGTCCTTTTGCTGGTGCTAGCGTTCGCAGCAATCCTGCTGATTGTCTTTGGACCGATGTTTCTCGGCCGCTTCAGTCTCAACGTCCTTACACGGTCGATGATCTACGCCATGCTGGCGATCACTGTCGACTTGCTCTGGGGCTATACGGGCGTGCTCACCTTCGGGCAGGCGGCATTTTTTGGTGTTGGTGCCTATGCCACCGCCATGGTTCTCACCCATATCGGCGCAAGTCCGACCTTATTTGTCCTCGCGCTTGCCGCCGCCATCCTCGTTCCGCTCCTGCTTGGCCTCGCGGTCGGCTGGCTGTCGTTCTATCATGGGTCGACGCCGCTCTATGCCACCGTGATTTCGCTCGTCGTACCGATCGTCATCACGCAACTGGTCTTTTCGGGCGGTATCTGGACCGGCTCCTCGAGCGGTCTTGTCGGCTATGACACTCTGCCGCTCGGACTTCCCGGCTATTTTCGCCTGTCAGGCGTGTGTCTCTTCACCTTGGCTGTTCTCGCGATGGTTTTTGTCCGCTCCGATGCCGGCCGGTTGCTCGTGGCGATCCGCGACAACGAAGCGCGCGTCGCCTATTTGGGCATGAATCCTGCTGTACTGAAGATCGCCCTGACGGGTGTTCTCGCCGGCGTATGCGGCCTTGCGGGCTTCCTCTACGCCAATGCGTCCGGGGTCGTCGCGCCCGAGAATACCGGTTTCGTTTTCGGCACCGAACTCGTCGTCTGGACAGCGCTCGGCGGTCGCGGAACGATTGTCGGCCCCCTGGTCGGGGCAGTTGGTATCGATTATCTGAGCGCCAGTCTCTCTGGCGATCTGCCCTTCCTGTGGCAGCTGATCGTTGGCGCGCTCTTCGTCCTTATGATCATCGTCTTGCCGGGAGGCCTTGCATCTCTTGTGACGCGTTTCCTGCAATCGGCAAGCTCCAACAGCACTCTGAAGTCATTTCCGGCGCACTTAGCCCTCAATGAGGGGGGCGTCGCAGGCAAAAACCTTCTGTCGATCCGTGGTCTCGGCAAGTCCTATGGCAGCCTCTCCGTCCTCAAGGGCATCGATCTTGAAATTGGAAGGGGAGAGCTCGTCAGCCTCGTTGGCCCGAACGGTGCCGGCAAGACCACACTGATGCGCTGTCTCTCGGATGGTACTCAGCAGATCGAAGGCCAGGTGGACATCGGTGGCACGAGCATCGCCGGTCGCGCGCCTGAACGGATCGTGGCGCTCGGCGTCGGGCGCAAATTCCAGATCGCCAGCATCTTCGACAGCATGACCATTGGCCAGTGCCTCAAGATGGCGCGTCTCAGTCATGAGACGCCCAGCCCGATGCGATCGCTTGCCGAGATCACGCTGCCTGCGGCCGCAATCGAGATCCTGACGCTGACGGGCATGGCGGATATGCTGGACAAGCCCGTATCGCTGCTGTCGCATGGTCAAAGGCAGGCTCTCGAACTGGCGATGGTCGTCGCTCTGGAACCCCGTGTCATTCTTCTCGACGAACCGACGGCGGGTCTCACCAAGACCGAGCGTATGACCATCGGTACCATTCTCAGGAAGCTGACGGACGAGATGGGGTACGCCGCCATCCTGGTCGAGCACGATCTGGATTTCGTGCGCAATATATCGAGCCGCATCGTGGTTCTCCATCAGGGCAAGCTCGTTCTCGACGGCACCGTGGATGAGGTTGTCAATTCCGAAACGGTCCGCACCATCTACGCGGGAGGCGCCCATGGCTGAAGCGTTCAAACTCAAGCTCACCGGCGTATCGAGTGGATATGGTGCGGTCGATGTCGTCAATGGCGTGTCGCTCGCCATCCGGCCGGGCGAGATCTTCGCCCTCATGGGCAAAAACGGTATGGGCAAGACAACGCTGCTGAAGACGATTCTTGGCTTCCTGCGTGTTGGCAAAGGCAAGATCGAGGTGGACGGTGCTGTTATTACCGGCCGGAAGCCCACGGAGCTGATCGCCTCCGGCATCGGCTATGCGCCGCAGGAGTTGCCGCTGTTTCAGGATCTTTCCATCCGCGACAATCTGCGCCTGGCGCTCACGAGCGATCGCGATCTGGCATCCGCTCTGGATAGGGTCTATGGCTATTTCCCGTTCCTGAAGGACCGCCTGGCTCAGAAGGCCGGGACCCTGTCGGGCGGGGAGCAAAAGATGCTGATCCTGGCGCGCGCGCTGATGCTGCGGCCAAAGCTCCTCCTGATCGATGAGATTTCCGAGGGTCTGCAACCCTCCGTCGTCCACAACATCGCCGATGCATTGAAGGATGATCGTGAGAAGCGCGGCACGACCATCCTTCTGGTCGAGCAGAACCTGGACTTCGCTCTTTCCGTGGCGGATCGCTGGGCTATTCTCAAACTCGGGACGATCGAGGACGAAAGTTCCAATGGGCCGGACAGCCGCGGCCGCGTTCTGCAGCATCTGAAAATCTAGGGAGCGGGCAAGTGGATGACCGGTGGAACGCATTCATGCCCTATCCAGAAGCCAATGTCGGGCATGCGGCTGCCGGCCCGCTTTCCGGCCTTCGCCTGGCCGTCAAGGATCTTTTCGATGTTACTGGTTATCCGACGGCCGCCGGCAATGCCATGTTACTCGCTGCCTCCGGCATCAAGACATCGACGGCTCCTCTCGTTCAAACGCTTTTGGATGCGGGAGCCCGGTTCGTAGGCAAGACCAATACGGATGAACTTGCCTATTCCCTCATCGGCGGCAACCTCCATTTCGGCATGCCGATCAATCCTTCCGATCCCGATCTCATTCCGGGCGGCTCGTCGTCGGGCTCTGCCGTCGCAGTCGCCGCGGGCCTTGCGGATATCGGCCTCGGAACAGATACGTCCGGCTCCATCCGGCTGCCGGCCGCCATCAACGGTCTCGTCGGCTGGCGGCCCACACATGGAAGTCTCGACAACGGAGGGCTGCGCCCCCTTGCGCCGAGCTTCGATGTGCCCGGTTTCATGACGCGAAGCCTGGAGCAGATGGCCGCACTCATGAGTGCTGTCGGAATACCTGCGGCAGACGACCGACCATCCTCCGTTCTCATCGTCGAGAATATCTTTGATACCATCGAAGAAGATGTGGCAGACGGAATGATCGCCCGTTTTCGATCGGCCGCCATTTCCGTTCGCGAAGCAGGCTCGATCAGCTCGTTCAATTTGGATGAGCTTGCCTCGGCATTCGTCACTATTCTCCAAAAGGAAGCTTGGGAAAGCAACAGATCCCTTTTCGACCGGCGGCCTCAAGCCATTGCACCCGATATCGCCGCGCGTCTTCTGTCAGGAGCGAATCTGGACGTCGGGGAGGTGCGCGAGGCGCGTCGGATTCGAGAGCATTTTTCCAGGGAGATCGACCGATTGTTCTGCGATGACGTGGTTGTCGCTCTTCCGACATTGGCGATGAGCCCGCCAAAGCGCGATGCTACGCCGGAAAGCTTCGCAGCGTTTCGTTCCGGCTGCATCAAGCTTCTGTGTCTGTCAGGCCTAAGCGGTTGTCCACAGCTGACGTTTCCACTCGCTAGTGCAGGCGGAAAAGTTTCATCGTCGTTGCTCGGCGCAAGAAGTGCCGACAGGATGCTAATGACTGTGGGGAAACGATTGCATATTGGGTGAAATGCAAATGCCGCGTCAGGAAAAACGGACCGGTCTCACCCGTTAGAAAACATTGAAAAACTTAAGAATAGCCAATTTGGTGCGTGGACACCTCGCTGAGGCCGCGGTGTGATAACGGGTATGTCGCATTTCGAAGCCGCAGGTTGTCGGTTCGATACCTTTCAAGAGCAAAGCAAGGTTGGGCCTCAAGCCTCCGCTTCTGGGTCATCTCTCCCAATCAGATATGCGCGCGTTACCTTATGAGAAGTCGTCAAAATCGATTGGCACGGAGAAGCCAACTTTCACTCGATCCATCACGACCATGGTCTTGAAACCCTTGATGTCGGGGTTCTCGTAGAAGAATTTGCGGGTAAAGCCCTCATAGTCTTCCATGCTGCGCGCGGTGACGATCAGCACGAAGTCCGAATCCCCCGTCACGTAGTACCCGTTCATCACCTCTGGTGTCTGGCGGATCGACTGCTTGAAGCGGTCGACGATATCGGCTCGTTCACGCTCCAGGGATACCAGCACCAACATGGCGATCGGTCGACCGATGGTCTTTGGCTTGACGATGGAAACGTCCGCCTCGATCACTCCTTCCTCTCTTAGACGCTTGATCCGCCGCTGAACGGCTGTTGCTGAAAGGCCGACCAATGCGCCCAGTTCCTCGGTACTGTGGCGGTTGTGCGATTGGAGAATGTTTAGAAGGCGGGCATCCAGTCGATCGAGCTGCATCAGATTTTCCGCAGGTTTTCTTCGTTTCTGTGCCAAAGAAAGCAGGGTTTCGTCACTATAGCAAGCAAGCTTGCCGGATAAGCGCGCTGCACTGCACATAAGCTTCTCGCAACGAGGGGAATGAAACGAGAGGCGAAATGTTGAATACGATACCGACAGCACGCCACGTGTTGACGCAATTGGGCGATAAGGACTTGCTTCGCGACAGGTCGTACATTGCCAGCGCGTGGGCAGGGACGTCGACATCGACTGCCGTGTTGGACCCGGCGACAGGTGAGGAAATTGCGCAGGTTGTCGATTGCGACGACGCGTTGCTTGGCCAGGCGATCGACGCTGCCGAGCAGGCATTTGCCAGATGGCGCGAGCTTATGGCACGAGAGCGGGGACAACTGCTCCTCAAGTGGGCCGGTCTCATTCGCGAGCATGCCCATGATCTCGCTGTGATCCTGACCGCAGAGCAGGGCAAGCCGGTAAGCGAGTCCGCTGCGGAGATCCTGTACGGCGTTGGCTTCATCGAATGGTTTGCCGCCGAAGGCGAGCGTGCCTACGGCGAGACGATCCCGGCGCACAAGCCGTCGAGTCGTCTGTTCGTTTCCATGCAGCCGGTCGGCATCAGCGCGGCTGTGACACCGTGGAATTTCCCGAGCGCGATGATTGCTCGCAAGGCTGCGGCGGCGCTCGCGGCCGGCTGTCCTGTCATTGTCAAGCCGGCGGTCGAAACGCCGCTCTCGGCCCTTGCGCTTGCCGAACTTGCTCATCGCGCTGGCTTTCCAGCGGGCGTGTTCCAGGTTGTCACGGGCGATGCCGTGCTTCTGACCGAGGGGCTTCTTTCCGACGAGCGGGTCCGCGCCTTCAGCTTCACCGGCTCGACCGAAGTCGGCCGTATTCTGCTGGGCAAGGCGGCGCAGACGGTGAAGAAAGTGTCGATGGAGCTTGGCGGTCACGCACCATTTATCGTGTTCGACGACGCGGATCTGGGGGAGGCTGTAGAGGGCTGCATCACCGCGAAATTCACGACATCAGGCCAGGACTGCCTGGCCGCAAACAGGATCTACGTCCAGGCCGGCATTCACGATGCCTTCGTCGCGCACCTGCTGGCACGGATCGGAAATCTCCGGATCGGACCCGGCTTCCAGCCGGGGGTCGACATCGGCCCGATGACCAGGGTGGCTGTCGTCGAGAAATGCCGCTTGCACATTGCCGATGCAATCGGGAAGGGGGCCAGAGTTCTGGCCGGCGGCGTTCCAGATCCGAAGTCGGGCAACTTCGTCCCTCCCACGCTGCTTGTCGATGTCACCCCCGACATGCTGATTGCATTTGAGGAGACCTTTGGCCCGATCGCACCGGTGCTGCGGTTCGAGAGCGAGGATGAAGTAAGGGCCGCGGCCAATGCGAGCGAAATGGGGCTCGCTGCCTACGTCTATACCCGCGACCTCAAGCGCGCCATGCGCCTCTCCGACGCCCTCGAATACGGGATGGTCGGCGTCAACACGGCCTCGTTCACTGGCGGACCCATCCCGTTCGGCGGATGGAAGCAATCCGGGCTGGGCCGCGAGGGCTCGCGTCATGGGCTGCAGGAATTCATGGAACTGAAATACGTCTGCTTTGGCGGCCTGGCCGCGTGAGGAAATGAATATGATTGATATTGCTGAAATCGCCGACATGGATCGCAGGACCGTCCTGCATCCTTTCACCTACCTGAAGGATTACGCGCAGGGCGATGCCGATCCCACCATCATGGAGACCGGCAAGGGCGTCCGAATCCAGGACGCAACGGGTAGGGAATATATCGACGGTTTCGCCGGACTCTACTGCGTTAACATCGGCTATGGGCGGACAGAAGTGGCCGAGGCCATTGCTCGCCAGGCCTACAAGCTGGCCTATTACCACTCGTACGCTGCCCATACGACGGAGGAGCTCGCAAGGCTGTCCGATCGGCTCGTCAGGATGGCGCCGGGCAACATGTCCAAGGTCTTCTACGGTCTCTCGGGTTCGGATGCCAACGAAACGCAGGCAAAGATTGTCTGGTATTACAACAACCTGCGTGGCAAGCCGCACAAGAAGAAGATCATCGCCCGCGAGCGCGGCTATCACGGTTGCTCGGTCGTCGCCGGCTCCATGACGGGCCTCAGTTTTTACCATGACCACATGGATCTGCCGGTTTCCGGCATCCTGCGCACCGGTGTTCCGCATTTTTATCGCGGTGCCCATCCGGGCGAGACCGAGGAGGCGTTTTCGCAGCGGCGTGCCGATGAACTCGAGGCGATGATCATAGCGGAAGGCCCGGATACCGTCGGCGCATTCATTGCCGAGCCGGTTCTTGGAACAGGCGGAATCACCCCGCCGCCGGTTGGGTACTGGCCGAAGATCCAGGCCGTCCTGCAGAAATACGACGTATTGCTCATCGCCGACGAGGTGATCTGTGGCTTCGGTCGCACCGGCGCCATGTTCGGCTCTCACCTCTATGGCATGGAACCCGATCTGGTGACGGTCGCCAAGGGGCTGACATCAGCCTATGTCCCTTTGTCCGCCTCGATCGTGTCACAGAAGGTCTACGAGGTCATGGAGGAAGCCACGCCGCGCGTGGGCTCATTCTCCCATGGCTATACCTATTCCGGCCATCCGATCGGCGCCGCGGCTGCCAATGCCGTGCTTGACATCGTCGAGCGCGAGGATCTGGCGGGCCAGTCCGCGAAGAAGGGTGCCTATCTGATGAAGCGCCTGAAGGCCGCCTTCGAGCAAAACCCCATCGTGGGCGAAGTCCGCGGTGTCGGCATGCTGGCGGCGGTGGAGTTTGTTGCCGATCGTGACAGCAAGGTTGCATTCGACCCGGCCCTCAAGGTTGGCGCGCGGATTTCGCAGGCTGCGCGCAACCGCAATCTGATCGCCCGTGCAATGCCGCATGGAGACATTCTGGGCTTCGCGCCGCCGCTCGTCATGACCGAGGCGGAAATCGATGAAATGATCTCCATTGCCAAAGCCGCCGTCGACGAGGTTCTGAAGGAGCTCGATAGCCAGGGCGGAGTCAAAGGCTAAGGGATGATCGCCTGACTGGAGAAAGCGCGCATGAACGAAGTCCTGAAGGTCCATAATCTTGTGAAGTCGTTCGGTACGGCGCGGGTACTGGATGGCGTCAGCTTCCGCATGCGCCCGGGAGAGGTCATCTCTCTCATCGGTTCCTCCGGCTGCGGCAAGAGCACGGCCCTTCGCTGCGTGAATTTCCTGGAGACGCCGACTTCCGGGCAGATCGAGGTCCTGGGGGATGCCGTTTCGGTCAGTTCGGGTGCGCGAGGTGACAGCATCGTCGTCAATGCCGCGAATATCATGCGCTTTCGCCGGCAGATCGGCATGGTGTTCCAGAACTTCAATCTCTGGCCGCATCGAACCGTGCTTGGCAATGTTACGGAAGCGCTGATCTATGTGCTGAAGCTAGCGAAGAAGGAAGCGACGGACGTCGCGCTGACAGCGCTCTCCAAGGTCTGGATGGCTGACTTCAGGGATCGTTATCCCCACCAGCTTTCCGGTGGGCAGCAGCAACGCGTCGCGATCGCCCGTGTCCTGGCGATGCGGCCGAAGCTGATGCTGTTTGATGAGCCGACGTCGGCGCTCGACCCGGAGCTCGTCGGCGAAGTGCTGAAAGTCATACGAACACTGGCGGAAGAGGGGGCAACTATCCTTCTCGTCACCCATGAGATGCGGTTCGCACGTGACGTGTCGAACCGCATGATATTCCTGCAAAAGGGGCGCCTTGAGCAGGACGACACGCCGGAGGAACTGTTTCGCAACCCCGCTTGTGAAGCGGTGAAGCGGTTCCTTTCCAGCGTCATGCCGGCCAATGCCTGACGGCAGGCCACCACAAGAACCATAAAAGGGGTAACAGAATGATCAGCAGCAAGTTTATCAAAGCCGCACTCGCATCAAGCCTCCTCCTGGCGGCAGTATCCACAGCGGCATCGGCCGAAGACGGTGTGCTTCGCATCGGGACCGAAGGCGATGCGCCAAAGTTCAGCATGGCCGATCCCAATGGCAACGTGACCGGCTTCGACGCCGATATTGCCAACGGCCTCTGCACCGAACTCAAGGTCAAGTGCAAATTCGTTGTCCAGACCTTCAGTTCGCTCGTCCCATCCATGGATAGCGATCGTTTCGACGTTATCATTTCCGGCCTCAGCATCACCGCCGAACGCGCCAAGAAGATTGACTATTCGATCCCCTATGCAACGACACCGCAGTATTTCGTGGTGGCGAAGGATTCGCCTTTGGCGAAGCTCAAGACGCTCGCCGATGTCGAAAAGGCACTGGGCGGGAAGAGCGTCGGCGTTGTCACGGGGACGACCTATGCGAAATTTGTCCAGAAGAACATCCCTTCGGCCGATCTGAAGACCTATGACGCCACGACTCAACAGCTTGCCGATCTTGCGAGCGGCCGTATCGACGCCGCCTATGGCGACTCGCCCACCTGGCAGGATTTTCTTGCGACCCCTGATGGTGCGAACTTCACCAAAATCGACGTCAAGGTCATGGCGATGGACGACCCGGACACGCTCGGCAAGGGTATGGGTGTTGGCATGAAGAAGGGCAACACGGAACTGAAGGCCAAGGTCAACGCCGCGCTCTGCAAGATGATCAACGACGGCAAGGTCAAGGAATCGTCGATGAAATGGTTCCAGGACGACTATACCATCCCCTGCAAGAACTGACCCTTTGACAAGGCGACCTGCCTCGGCCCTCTTTCGGGGCAGGTCAACGGGATGGTACTTATGCTGAATGATTTCTGGGTATTGATGGTGGAGCACGGCTGGGCGCGGGCTCTGCTTCAAGGCTGTTTAGTCACGGTCGCCATCGGTCTGCTGGGTATGTTGCTGGGCTTCATCGCGGCGACCCCTCTTGCGGTCCTTCGATGGAGGAAAGTGTCCGGCATCTCACAAATCGTGGATGCCTATAGTGTTGCGATCCGGGGTGTCCCGGGCCTGTTGGTAATCTACCTGTTGTTTTTCGGCTCGATCGATTGGGTTCGGGCCGTGACCACTGTTTTTGGCTTCCAGCAGGCTGCCGAAAACGCTTATCCGTTCATCATCGGGGTTCTGGCGATCGCTGCAATCTCCTGCGCTTATTCCATCGAAGTCATCAGGGGAGCCCTCGAAGCGGTTCCGCGCGGCTTGTTGGAGGCGGCGCATTCGCTGGCGCTGCCATGGAATATCACATTTTTCCGGGTGACGCTTCCGCTCGCCCTGCGGCTGGCACTTGGCGGCATCAATAACGTCTGGCAGATGACGATCAAGGATACGTCTCTTATTTCCGTGGTCGGCCTGCAGGAATTGATGCGGACTGCGGCGATCGCTGCAGGCATTACCCGCTCTCCATTGCTGTTCTACTGTATCGCGGCAGTCCTCTTCTTCTGCATGACTGCAGTCAGCCAGACGTTGTTCGCGGTTGCCGAACGGTGCCTCAATCGCGGTTTCGGGGGGCGCTGACCATGGATTTCAACATCATCGGCTATGCGGTGCCATTCCTGCTCGCTGGGGCAAAAGTAACTCTTCTGATCGCTATCTTTGGCGTTGGGCTAGGGCTGCCGTTCGGCGTTCTCGTCGGTCTCGGGCGCGGGGCTAGAAGCAGGTTCCTTCGGCGCATCTGCGATATCTACTGCGCGATCTTTCGCGGCACGCCCATGCTCGTGCAGGTGTTCATCATCTACTACGGGTTGGCCCAGGTTGATTTCATTCGCCACAATGCCGTCCTTTGGTGGCTGATCGGCAGCGGCTTGAACGCCGCAATCCTTGCGGTCATCCTGAACACCGGCGCTTACACCGCGGAGATATTCCGGACAGCTTTCCTTTCCCTGCCCAGGGGCCTGATCGAAGCGGCCGAAGCCTGCGGCATGTCGCCCTGGCATGTGTTTGCCCGGATCAAGTTCCCGCTGGCGCTGCGCCAGGCGCTACCATCCTACAGCAGCGAAGTGGCCATCATTGTCAAGGAATCGAGCCTTGCATCGACCATCACTGTCCTCGAGATCACTGGCTACGCCAAGCGGCTGATGAGCGAGACCTTCGCCATCATGGAAATCTTCATCATCACCGCCGCCTTTTACCTCGCTCTCAACGTCGTTGCGTTGACATCGCTGAAACTTCTCGAACGGCGTCTGTCGTTCAACCGATAACCCCAAAAGGAAATCCCTTATGTCCAAGCTTACATTCATTGACCAGAACAATCTGCCCGAACCACGCAAGGGGCAGCCACTTCCGGAGCGGCTTCTCGAAGGGGATCCCCGCTTCCTTTCCTGGGACATCGCCAAGACCGAGGATGGGCAAGTATCCTGCGGACTCTGGGAGGCTACCCCGGGTGCGTACCGGTCGATCAAGGGCAAAGTCTTCGAGTTCTGCTACATTCTGTCTGGCGTATCCGAGCTGACGGAAGACGGAGGCGAACCGCGTCGCATCACCGCGGGCGATTCCTTCGTCATGCATCCCGGTTTTGAAGGGGTTTGGAAGGTCATCGAGACCACCCGCAAGATTTGGGTCGAGCGCAGCTGATCCACGCTGCATCACCTGCCTGCAACATCGATTCGGTGCCTTCCCATGCTTCCATGTGCTCACACATCAGTTCAATCGACACCCTATTGGTGGGATGACTGCAACTTCCCGTCCCTGTCGGTTCGACCGGTCAGTCCAACCTGCGACGTCGTCATCGTCGGGGGCGGATACACGGGGCTTTCGGCGGCAATCGAGCTAGCACGTGCCGGCCGGCACGTGCAGCTGTTCGACCGGCAGCCCCTCGGCAAGGCTGCGTCCAGCCGAAATGGCGGCATGGCGAGCGGTAGTATTCGGCCCGGTTGGAAGGAACTGATCAAACGCTTCGGCGAGGAACATGCCAATGGCATTCTCCTTGAGGGTAAGGCTGCCCGCGAGGACCTCTGGCGCTTCATGGAGGAGGAGAAAATCGATTGTGAATTTTTCCTTTCGGGCCTCTTCGATGGCGCGATGACTTCGGAAGAGGCAGAGGACCTGCGTCGCCATGCGGATCTCCTCCACCGGATGCTCGGCATCGAGGCGTTTCCGGTAGAGAGGGCTGATGTTCGAAAGTATATCGGCACGGATCTCTATATCGGGGGTCTGGTCAGGAAGGATATCGGTGGGCTGCAGCCGGCAAAGCTGCTGGCCGGGATGATCGGCATTGCGGCGTCCACCGATGCCGTCATCCACGAGAATACGGCGGTGCTCGGCTCGACGGAGGAGGTTGGTGCCGTAAGAGTTCGAACCGCGCGCGGCGAGGTCGTTGCAAAGAAGCTTCTCGTCTGCACCGACGGATATACCGATGGGTTCGATCCGTGGTTGCGCCGCCGTCTGGTACCCGTGCGCAGCCGCATCATCGCCACGGAGCCGCTTGGCAGGGATGTCATGGATCGCCTCATGCCCACGCGCATGATGCATGGCGACATGCGCAAGCTCAGCTATTACTATCGGCCGTCGCCCGATGGATCTCGCATTCTCTTCGGCGGTCGGGATGGCACGACGGAGGGCGATCCGAGCGCACCTACGGTCCACTTGCAGGCCGAGCTCGCCCGGCTCTTTCCCGAGCTGGCGGGAGTGGGCCTCACCCACAGCTGGTTCGGCTATGTTGCCATGCACCGCGACATGGTCCCGCGAATTTTCTCCGTGGGAAACACGGTCTATGCCACCGGCTATTGCGGTTCGGGCGTCGTCTGGGCACGCTGGCTGGGCAAGAAGGCTGCCTTCAAGGTGCTTGGCGACAAGGAGCAGGCCCGTTGCGCCTTCGATTTCGACCCGGCACCCAAAGCCATCCCCTTCTACAGCGGTCGTCCGTGGTTTATCCCGATTGTCTATTCCATGTATGAGCGCCACGACAAGAAGACGTTGCAGCGCCTGAATCAGCGGTGAGACGGAACATGGTCTTCCTGTTTCTCTGCGACGCGGAGCGTGGTGCTGTCTTCGCAAGGGCATTTGCCGAGCACCTTCCCGACGTCCGGTTTTCAATGGATGCAGGATCGGTCGATCCGGGCGAGGTTCGGTACATCATGACCTGGAAGCCGCCAGAGGATCTCGCGCGCTATCCAAACCTCGAGGCAGTGTTCTGTATTGGCGCCGGTGTCGATCAGTTTGCGAATGTGAGCCTCCCGTCGAGGGTGAAGCTCATCCGCATGGTCGATGACGGCATCACCCGGATGGTAGTCGAGTATGTAGTGATGGCGGTTCTATCGCTTCACCGTAATCTGCATGTCTACATCCATCAGCAGCGTCAGCGTGCCTGGCGAGAGATTAACCCACAGCCCCAGCCGGCGGACCGCCGGGTGTCCGTTCTTGGACTTGGAGTTCTTGGCGCGGCAGCGGCGGCCAAGTTACAGGGGTTCGGGTTCAAACTTTCCGGATGGAGCCGTACCAAACGGGCGCTCGATGGAATGGTCTGCTTCAGCGGTGCCGACGGTCTTCGGGACATGCTTGCGGCGACCGACATCCTCGTATGTCTGCTTCCATTGACGCCGGAGACAACGGGCATTCTCAACGCTGAACTGTTCTCGACGTTGCCCGAAGGGGCGAGCCTTGTGCACGCGGGTAGGGGACGTCAACTCATCAGCGATGCCTTGATAACGGCATTAGATCGCGGGCATCTCTCCGGCGCGTTTCTTGATGTTGTGGATCCTGAGCCGCTTCCTCCCGCACATCCTCTCTGGACGCACCCAAAAGTGGTGCTTACGCCGCATATTGCTGCGATCACCCAGCCTGGGTCCGCGGCGATGACGACAATCGAAAACCTGAAGCTTTTGAAGGCTGGTCGGGACCCCGTCGGCCTGGTCGGCAGGGCTGATCTCCATCGCCACTGAAGCGGCACCGAAGGACTGGTCATATCATGGCATAACGGCCTGCTTGGCCTTTGCGATTGCACAGAGCGCTTGAACGGCGTCGAAGCCCGGATTTCGGAGACTCCAGAAACTCAATCACATCGACCCGCGTCTCAAGGTGGGCGACAAGCGACTGATAAGCTTGTCGCGGCCATGGAACATATCGCGTCCGATCTCACTATAGATGGTCGATCAGTGACGTCCAAGTTGACGAAGCATCTCGTTGATCGTCGAGCACCAGCGTCAGCACGATCGACTTTCCTCGCCCACTCCGCCCGAGAGGTCTCCATGCGAACGATGCAGGTAAGCGTTCAGGCGGATCGGAACGCCGGTATCACTGCGCGTTCGCATGACGCCGGCGCTCTTCGTCGTCAGAGGTCCGGATGCAGGTCTCGAACAGTGCTCACGCTTTCGAGCTGGGACGCGATGCTCAGGATCGTCGACTCGGCGAGCCAGCTCCCGACGATCTGGACGTTGATCGGCAGGCCTTCCTTGCTGGTCCCAAACCGCATCGAGATCCCCGGCAGGCCGGTGATGTTGAGCGGGACGGTCGCGCCCTGCAAGTAGGTGGCGTCGACCTTCTGACCGTTGATGACGAACTCCTCTTGTCCATGCTTGTGGGCCGGGAGCGGTAGCACCGGAGTGACCAGTGCGTCGAATTTTTGGAAATATGCGGCATAGCCGTCGCGGAGACGCTCCGCTGCCTGCTCGGCCTCTATAAACTCCTTCATCGAGGTGTCGGGCAGCGAGAGCATTGTCTTCGACATCTTATACATCTCGTCTTCATGGCCGGCGGTCGCCTCTGCAAAGGCCGGCTTCATCTCCATGACGTGGATGCGGTTGAAGACGTCAAGGGCGAAGTCTTTCTCGAGCGCTGGGATGCGGACTGGCTCGACGTGCAAGCCGAGATCTTTGAGCGCGTCCGCAGCTGCCTCGACCGTCTTGGCGACTTCGAGGTCGATCGGGCCGAAACCGGGTTCGACCAGCCAACCCACGCGAAGCCGGCGATATGGTTGGCGACCGATGCCGGCGTCGAACTGGACCGTGCTTGTGGAGAGGGCGTCCTGACCGTCCGGGCCGGCGAGCTGAGAGAAGGCAAGCGCCAGGTCGCGGATGCTACGGGCCATAGGCCCGACGTGCCAGAAGCGGCGCGGCGCGCGCGGATAGATGCCGGTCATCGGCACGCGGCCATGCGTCGCCTTGAGAGACACGATGCCGGTCTGCGCTGCCGGGCCGCGCACCGAAATGGCCAGATCAGTGCCGAGGCCGATGGGCGACATGCCCGCCGCGATGGCCGCCGACTCGCCGCCGCTCGAACCACCCGGCGTGCGCGTTACGTCCCAGGGATTGTTCGAGCGGCCGGTGAGCAGGTTGTCGCTCTCGATCCAGTAGGAGAATTCGGGGAGATTGGTCTTGGCGAGCAGGATGCCGCCGGCCTTTTTCATCCGCGCCACGCTGGTCGCGTCCGTATCAGGCGTGCGGCCCTTGAAGATCGGTGAGCCGCGTTGCGTCGGCACGCCGGCGGTGTCGATCGAGTCCTTGACCGTGAACGGGACGCCATGGAGGGCGCCGAGCTCTTCGCCGGCTTGAACGGCCGCGTCGGCCGCCTCAGCCGCCTTGAGAGCGTCGTCGGCGAGGGTGACGATCGCATTGATCTTCGGGTTTACCGCCTGAATTCGGTTCAGGTGGGCTTGCACGACCTCGACCGACGAAACCTCTCGGTTGCGGATCAGTTCGGCAAGCTTGGTCGCATCGGAAAAATAGATGTCTCTGCTCATGCTATAAGCCTTTTTCTCGCTCGTTTACCCACCATGGCTAACCTACCTGCCACTTGGTAGCCTGAGGATGGGTCTTTCATTTTTTGTTGTCAACCCCTACCTATCACGTGGTAGGCTGATCGTCGGCCAAACTTAGGATGTTCAGATGACGGCAAACTCAAAGGAAGCGATTTTGGCGGCTGCCAAACAGAGTGCTCAGGCGCACGGCTACGGCGGTCTAAACTTTCGTGATCTTGCCAGCGAAGTCGGGATCAAGGCGGCAAGTATCTACCACCACTTTCCAAGCAAGGCCGACCTCGGCGTTGCGGTAGCGCGGCGATACTGGGAGGACACGAAGGAGGATCTCGACAATCTGAGGGAGGCGGATGATCCGTCGAGCGCTCTCCGGCAATACCCAGGGATTTTTCGCAGATCGCTTGAGAACGCCAACAAGCTCTGCCTCTGCAGCTTCATGTCCGCCGAGTATGATGATCTTCCAGAGCCGGTGAAGAAGGAAGTTCAGACCTTTGCCGATGTAAATGTGGCTTGGCTCAGCAAAGAGCTGACTGCGGCTGGCGTTGTGCCTGCGAAGAAAAGCGAGGAGCGCGCCCGCGCCATTTTCGCTGCCGTCGCGGGTGCCCAACTGATGGCGAGAAGTCGCTCGGACATCGCATTGTTCGACACGCTGATCGAATGCTACAGGGCGGCGGGGCTCCTGCCGGCGTAGGCGGCCGAATTGTGCCCGTTTGATGGACGGAGATCGCTGCGAAGCCGGAAGCTGGCGCCGGACCCGGGCCACCAACCGCTCTCGTGGCAGCGCCTCGTAGCGTGAGGTTAGCCAGTAAGCTGAACTCAAGCCCGCACCGCCAAGTCCGGCGAAGCACGCAGGCGGGCTATGTCGCGTGCCGGCGGTTCTCCGAAGTGTCGGCGATACTCGCGACTGAACTGCGACGGGCTTTCGTACCCCACGCGCAAAGCGGCAGTCGTGACGTCAATGTTCTCAACCAGCATTAGGCTGCGCGCGTCCTGTAGCCTGAGTTGCTTCTGGAATTGCAGCGGCGTCAGCGCCGTCACAGCGCGAAAATGTTCGTGCAGGCTCGACGGACTCATGCCTACTTCCGTAGCAAGCCGCTCGATGCTGAACCGTTCGCGGAAATTCTTCCCAATCCATGCGATTGCGCGGCCGACCTGGGCGACTCGGCCCTGACTGGAGGTGATGTGGCGCATCCTGGCGCCGTCCGGGCCTGCAAGCAGGTGATAGAGAATTTCCTGCTCGGCAAGTGGTCCGAGCACGGGCAGCGCTGCCGGATCATCGAGCAGACGCAGCAGGCGCAACGCAGCGTCGAGCAGACCGGCGCCAGCGTCGGACACCATCTTGCCTATGGGCGGAGATGGCGCTCCCGGCGCCGGTGGCACGCGCAACGCCAAGTCCCCCAGCGTCCCCGGATCGAAATCGAGGTACAGGCAGAGATAAGGCTTGTCAGGCGTCGCCTCGATCACATGGCCTGTGGCTGGCAGGTCGTAGGTCACCACCCCATAGCGTCCCGGTGCGTATCTGAATACGCGGTCGCCCAGCGTGACCTCCTTCTGCCCCTGCGCAACGAGGCACAGCTGCGGCCGATAAACATTCGGCATTGGCATCGTCACGGTGGAGGATCGAACAAGCGTTACACGTTCGATGGGGGTGGTGTGGAAACCGTCCTTCGAAACGTACCCAGCGATTATTGCGGCAATTTCTCTCAGCGTTTCCATAGAGCCGACCTTCGCACGAGCGAGGAAGCGCGGCAACGCGAACCTCGGCTTCTGGAGGATCAGGCAGAAATCTCGGCGCATCGGGCTAACGGTTCGGAGGCGCCGCGGATCACAGTGTCAGCGGCGGGTGGATCACAACAAACTTGGCCGCAGAACACGCGTGGAGCACACATGACAATTGATAATCTCAAGATACCTACGGTCGCATTGGGCACTTGGGCCTGGGGCGACAGCGGCGAGACCGGCGACGGCTACTTCGGCAGCCCCCTGACCAGAGCCGGCCTGGAGGAGGCCGCGGACAAGGCTCATACGGCTGGCTTCACCCTGTGGGATACCGCCGTGGTATACGGCATGGGTCGTTCAGAGACCGTGCTCGGGGAGGTCCTGAAGCGCTACGCCCGCAGCGACTACCAGCTCTCCACGAAGTTCACCCCGCAGGCTGCGGGAGCCGGCGACGATCCGGTGGCGGAGATGCTGGAGCAGAGCCTGGCACGCCTCGGCACCGACTACATCGACCTCTACTGGATTCACAATCCGGCCGATGTGGCGCGTTGGACGCCAAGCCTGATTCCGTTGCTACGAAGCGGGAAGGTAAAACATGTCGGCGTCTCGAATCACAATCTGAGCGAAATCAAGCTCGCCGACCAGATCCTCGGAGAAGCCGGGTTCCGGGTCGAGGCCATCCAGAACCACTATAGCCTTCTCTACCGCGGTTCTGAGGACGCTGGGATCCTGGACTATTGCCGCAACCGCGGTATCCCGTTCTTTGCCTATATGGTGCTCGAACAGGGCGCCCTCAGTGGCAGGTACAATCCGGAGAATCCGCTACCGGAAGGCACTAAGCGGGCGCAGGCCTACAATGGCATGCTGCTTCAGTTAAAGGCCCTGACCGACAAGCTCGCCTCCATCGGCCAAAGCCAAGGTGCAGCGGCTCCCGATGTCGCGATAGCTTGGGCCATCGCCAAGGGTACGACGCCGATCATCGGCGTCACCAAGCCCAATTACATTGATGGTCTGGTCCGAGCCGCCAGCATAAGACTCTCCAGCAACCACATTGCAGAGCTGGAAGCTCTCGCTGACGCGGCCGGCGTGAACACCCGCGGCTGGTGGGAAAAACAAATGTAAGTCCGAAGTTCGGCAGGGCGGAGATCTCGAACAACCGCTCTGACCAATATGCAGGCGATCATCCCGTTCCGCAAGACGATCGCCTGTCTTTCCGTGGCTGGTCGTCACTCCGTGCATCTCGATGTTGCAAGACGCAAAACACGACCGATTGAGGCGGGGAATTGAGCCATATCAGCGACATAGCGTGTGGCTCAAGGCTCAGTTGAATCAGAGAAAAACCAGTAGCGTCCCATTACCTCTCGAGGGAAGCCCATCCACGGACACTAACGTCCGCCAGCGCCTCGAATATAGCCGGGCTCCGCTCAAGGCGGGCGATCGTTCGCGCACCCTCGAGGGCAGCTACCAATGCGGCTGCGGCAGAGGACGCACGCTCAGAAGTGAAACCGCACCCCCTAAAGTGATCCGCAATAATCTCAGTCGAATCGAGAAAGCCGCGCGCTACCCGCTTCGTTAGATCAGCGTCGAGCGCTGGCAATTCGTTCGCTAGGTTTTGCATAAGGCATCCGTACTGGAAATCAGCGGCGACCATCTCGTCCGCAAATGTGCGGAAAATCTGACGGACAAACTTCGGAGCATCCCCCGCCGTCTCACTCGAGATATGTCGCAATACAGCCATTCTCTTTGCAACGTAACAATCAATTGCCTCTTCCGCGAGCTGTGCCTTGCCGCGTGGAAAGTGGAAGTAGAACGACCCTTTCGGTGCACCACTTTCTTTAAGGACCTGGATCAATCCGGTCGCCGTGTAGCCTTGGATGCGAAATAGCCGTTCGGCGGTGGAAATCGCGCTAGCGCGGGCGTCAGTTCTACGTGCCATGCCATCAGCCTAGCACGGCTCGCTTGACGATGCTATGGCGATCGACATACTATGGTGATCACCATATAGGAAATTGCTGATGAGTGATCCGATTATCTTCAAGGCACCTGCGTCACGCCGCGCCGTCCTAGCAATGGGCGCGGCGAGCCTGGCTGCGGCTTCACTTCCGCCGGTCCACGCAAACCCCATAAGAGGAACTGATTTGACCCAATCACCATACGGCGGCGGCAACCTTCCCAAGGGCGTCCGTTCGCGCATGATCCAGGCAGTCAACAGCCTCGATGTCCATATTCTCGAGGCCGGTTACGAAAGCCCTGGTCGGCCGCTTGCTCTGCTTCTGCATGGCTTTCCGGATTTGGCTTATGGCTGGCGACATCTGATTCCAATTCTGGCTGACGCCGGGTACCATGTCGTGGCACCCGACCAGCGGGGTTTTGGCCGCACCACCGGCTGGATGAATGGCTATGACGGCCCGCTCGCACCCTTCGGTCTCTTGAATATGACGCGAGACGCTCTCGGATTGGTTTCGGCGTTAGGATATCGACGGACAGCGATGCTTGTCGGACATGACTTCGGCTCGCCCGTGGCGGCCTATTGTGCGCTTGCACGCCCTGATGTCTTTCCCTCGGTGGCGCTTATGAGTGCACCGTTCCCTGGTCCGCCGGCGCTTCCATTCAACACCGCGGAAAGCGAGGCACCGTCGGTTCAATCGAACAATGAGTATCAAAAACTGGCGGCCGCGCTGGCGGCACTCGATCCGCCGAGACAGTATTATCAGCAATACCTGAGTGGACGGCAGGCGAATGATGACATGTGGCACCCACGTCAAGGTTTGCACGCGTTTCTTCGTGCATTTTTCTACGTCAAGAGCGCCGATTGGCCGGGAAACAAGCCGCATCCGTTGAAGGGGCGAACCGCCGCAGACCTGGCGGAGATGCCCACGTATTACGTGATGGACCTTGGTAAAACGATGCCACAGACCGTCGCTCCATTTCAACCTTCCGCCGCCGAGGTCGCGGCCTGCAAATGGCTCACCGAGCCGGAGCTTGGAGTGTATACGGAGGAGTATGACCGCACAGGATTTCAAGGCGCCCTGCAGGCGTATCGCGTCTTTTCAGATCCCGACCTCAACGCCGAGCTGCGCCTCTATTCGGGCAAGACGATCGATGTCCCGTCGCTCTTCATCGGCGGGACAAGCGATTGGGGCACCTATTCGGCACCGGGCGCGCTCGATCTTATGAGGACGAAGGCAACGACAAGAATGAGTGGCGTCGAACTGATCGACGGCGCGGGTCATTGGATCCAACAGGAGCAACCGGCTCGGCTTGGCAAGCTGCTGCTCGATTTTGGTAGCATGCAAAGAGAATGACTTGCTCGCCGTCCGCAATCAGCGTTTTCCGCTCCCGCCCGATCCGGCGGTCATGCCTTTCGTCAAGAATCCGAGGCTCGTATCCCGTCAAGAGCAAAAACAATTTGTCACGTTTGCAGAAAGTGCGTCGACGCATTGGATTGAAGAATCGAAAGCTCTATTGTTATCAACGGTAATAGAATTCAGTACATATTTCGTGTGGTCCTCTTCCAACAGTCGGCCCCGTCTCAGCCCACAATAGATGCTTGTCGGTGGCGCTGTCTTTTGCCGACGGCTAGCCGCAGATGCTGTGGCATGCAGTTTGGTGGCGAAATTCGGTTTCACTAAGCACAACGCTCAGCGTTTGTTGACCGATGGGCTGAACACCATGAGGCTCAGAATCTCGAAGAGCACTTGAGCACCGGCATGTGCGGTGTTGGTCGTCGCGTCATATTGAGGTGCCACTTCGACAACGTCACCGCCCACCAGATTTATGCCCTTCAGTCCGCGTATCAATTCAAGGACTTCACGGGTAGTCAAGCCACCGACTTCCGGCGTGCCCGTGCCTGGCGCAAAGCTTGGATCGAGGCTGTCGATATCGAAGGAGAGATAAGTGGGGCCGTCACCGACGATGGATTTGGCTTTCGCGACGATGGCTGCAATTCCCATTGCGCTGATGTCTTCTGCGTGGATCACGGTCATTCCCGACGCATAGGAGAATTCCCACAAATACTCCGCCGAGCCACGGATGCCGATCTGGATTGTCCTTGTGGGATCGAGAACGCCATCCAGCACGGCATTGCGAAACGGCCCTCCATGATGAAACTTCGTCTGATCGAAGCCGCCGCTGGTATCGCAATGGGCATCGATATGAATGAGGCCCACCGGCTGGTTCCGGCCGACAGCCTTCAAGATCGGATGGCTTATGGAGTGGTCTCCCCCGACCGAGAGCGGCGCGACGCCGGCATCGACAATCTGGCCGATACGTTTTTCGATGTCGTCGTGACTGAGCTCCAGCCGGTAGCGGCTCTGGAACGGCACGTCACCAATGTCGGCGACCCGAAGATCGAAGACCGGCGCCGTTCCCAGAACGTGGTTGTAAGGGCCGATCCTTTCGATGGCGCGAAGGGCACGTGGTCCGAAGCGGGAGCCGGGACGATTGGTGACGCCAAGATCCATCGGGATTCCCGTGATGGCGACCTGGAGATTGCCAAAGTCTGGCTCGTCGGCTGCGACCTGCATGTAAGGCGCGCTGAGGAAAGTCGGGATTCCGGCATATGGCGCCAGTCTCGTGCCATTCTTCGAGATGATTTTCTCCGCCACTTTGCGAAACTTCTCGTCGAATATCTCGCCGCCTTTGCCATCTGCAAATTCCGCGCGCAGCTGTTCGAGCCGCATCTTGTCCCACACCATGTGCATGCGTCTCCACTTGAGGTCCGTCTCACCCAACAAAGAGGTTGAGAAAACAATTGGTATCGTTGTAGCAATCGGTATCAAAGAGAAATCGATATGACCGCTGCAAAATCCAACTCGCTCGTTGCCCGCCTCTCGGCTCCACCCATCCCTTCCGTCGTCGCCTGGGGCCGCGACTACAAGGGGCTGAAGGGGCCACTCATCGATCTGTCGCAGGCCGTACCCGGCTACCCCGCGCACCCGGAAATGCTGCGTCTTCTTGGCGAGGCGGCCGGACAACAGGCGATGACGGGATACGGTCCGATCGAGGGCGAACCTTTGCTGCGGCAGGCCTATGCCGCACATGTCACAGAACTTTATGGGGCTGACATATCCGCCGGCAATATCCATATTACGGCCGGCTGCAATCAGGCGTTCATGTGCACGGCGATTGCACTTGCGGGCGCTGGCGATACCGTGGCGCTCACCAATCCTTTCTATTTCAATCATGACACGACGCTGTCGATGCTGGGGATCGGACGGCGACTGGTCGATTGCGATCCTGCCGCCGGCTTTCTTCCCGATCTCGGTTCAGCCGAGGCCGCGCTTGCCGCCGGCGCGAAGATGCTTGCCGTCGTTACGCCCAACAATCCTACCGGAGCCGTCTATCCGCCTGGTCTGCTTCACACGCTTTTCATGCTGTGCCGAAAATACGGCGCCTGGCTGGTCGTCGATGAAACCTATCGCGATTTCCTCGCCGAAGATTATGGCCGGCCGCACGCTCTGCTCTCGGAGCCCGGCTGGGAGGATACGCTCGTTCTTCTCTACAGCTTCTCGAAATCCTTCTGCATCCCAGGTCATCGGCTGGGTGCCGTCACGGCAGGATCGAAGCTCATTGCAGAGATTGCGAAGGTTATGGACAATATGCAGATCTGCGCCCCGCGTTCGGCTCAGATCGCCGTTGCATCGGCTCTGCCGGTGCTCGCCGATTGGCGGGCTGGCAACCGGCTGGAGATCGGCCGCCGTGCCGATGCTTTGAGACTGGCTTTTTCCGGGCTGGCCGGTTGGGAGATTGCAGCGATCGGCGCCTATTTCGCCTTTGTTCGCCATCCTCTAGCGGATCGATCGTCGTCCGAGGTTGCCGAAGAACTTGCCAGTGAGCGCGGTGTTGTCTGCATTCCCGGGGCTTATTTCGGGGAAGGGCAGGAGCGGTACCTCAGACTTGCCTTTGCCAATGCCGATGTCGCCTCGATTGGGTTATTGCCGGATCGGCTCCGCTAGGCAGCGCTCATCGACAGCCGCCGGAAGTTCGTGATAGCCGCCTCGCCAATAGAGAAGCGGCCCGACGTCCTGCCGGATTTCCATCGCACAGATATGCCCGATCAGAATGGCATGTGAATGATGCTGAAATACGGTTTCGAGCTTGCAATCGAGGACAGTCAGGGCCTTTTCAAGGGCGGCCGCGCCGGTCCTGAGGCGATACCACCCGGCACCATCGTAGCGGTCGGCGCCCCTGCGTCCGTCAATGCCGGCGAAGGATTGCGCCACATGCTGCTGGTCGGCCGCAAGCACGTTGACGCAGAAGCAGCCATATTGCTGTAGCGTCGGCCAGGAGGAAGAGGCCTTGTTGACACTGACGATGACGGAAGGCCGCTCCGCCGAAAATGAGGAGACCGACGTTGCCGTGAAGCCAGTGCGATCCTGTCCGTCACCGACCGTTATGACGCTGACCGCGCCGGCCAGATGACGCATCGATAGCCTGAATTCCGTGTCGCCGATCAGAGCCTCGTCAGCCATCGGACTGGCCCTCACGTCTTGGCAAAGCGGTTTGCCGGCGTTGAAATGCCGAGATTTTCGCGCAAGGTCTTGCCCTCATATTCCTCGCGGAACAGGCCGCGGCGGCGAAGCTCCGGCAAGACGAGCCGCACGAAATCGTCGAGACTGGACGGCAAGGTCGGAAACATCAGGATAAAGCCGTCGGCGGCACGCGTCTCGAACCACTCCTCCATGTAGTCGGCGATCTGGGCTGGCGAGCCTGTTATGCCGTTCCCGGTGTGTTTCTCGGCATAGTGCCGGATCAGTTCGCCGACTGTGTGGCCGCTCCTGACGAAATCGACCAGCTCGTCGAACAGGGCGCGTGATCCCTTTGGCGCCGCCGGCAGCCGGTCCATCGGAAAAGGCTCGTCGAGCGCCACGCCACGCAGGTCCGCCTCCAGGAACTCGGAGAGCATCAACCGCCCGACATCGGGATGCATCTTGTCGATCAGATAGTCTACCTTCGCCTTTGCCTCGGCCTCGGTTTCACCGACGTTGACAACGATGCCCGGCATGATTTTCAGATCATCCCGATCGCGACCATAGGCCGCCATCCGGTTTTTGACATTGTCGTAGAAGGACCGGTTCCGCTCGATGTTCGATGCGAGGCTGAAGACGATCTCGGCGGTGCGTGCCGCCATGTCCATTCCGGGTTCGGAACCGCCTGCCTGGGCGATGACAGGACGACCCTGCGGCGTGCGCGCAATATTGAGCGGACCGCGAACCTGAAAGTGCTTGCCCTTGTGGTTGAGCGTGTGGTGCTTGTCCTTGTCATAGTAGACGCCGGATTCGCGGTCGAGAAGGAGCGCGCCTTCCTCGAAGCTGTCCCAAAGGCCGAATACGACGTCGACAAACTCGTTGCCGCGCTCGTAGCGCAGCGCGTGCGGATCAAGCCCCTCGCGATTGAAATTATAGCCTGTTTCGTCATGGTCTGACGTGACAACGTTCCAGCAGGCGCGGCCTTTGCTCAAATGGTCGATCGAGGAAAACAGACGGGCGACATTATATGGCTCGTAGTAGCTTGTGGAGACCGTCGCCACGAGACCGAGATCATTGGTCGTGACCGAAAGTGCCGAGAGCAACGACAGAGGCTCAAAGCGATTCATCTTTGTGGGAATGCGGGCAAGCGCATTTGGATCGCCGACGGCAGCTGCCGGAGAATCGGCCATGAACATGAAATCGAATTTCGCCGCCTCGGACCGTTTGGCGACATCCAGCAGATGTGCAAAGTCGTTGGCGCCGTTGACATCGCTTGCCGGATGCAGCCAGGAGGCCGGATGAAAGCCGAACGTATAGACGAAAGTTCCAAGTTTCATCTTGTCGGTCCGTGCCATCGAACTCTCCCGTCATGTCGGTCACGCCGTTCCCTTGAAGGCGAATGCGCAAATTATCGCCAGGCGCAAAATTTCATCAATATCACGTAACTGGGTTCCGTTTTAGTTTTTCTAAAATGTTGATCCGGGCGCAGACATCAGGCCCTGCTGGCGGGAAATGGTGACGAGCCAATCGCGAAATTGGCGCCCGTGAGGTTTTTCCAAAGCGGCCCGATCCCAGGCGAGAAAGTAGCTTTCGCGCAAGGCAATACGTATGTCCAAGGGAATGACGAGCGTTTGCGCCTCAAGCTCATCTGCAATCATCGACATCTGCGCGAGAACGACGCCACGTTTGTTGACGGCGGCGTCGATTGCGCTGCTCGACAAGGTAAAGGAAAGACCGGCGGTGGTCTCCTTAAGGGTCGTCTCCGCTTTAGAGGCGAACTCAAGCCAGCTCGGATAGGGCGAGAAGTGCCGCTCCCATTCGACGTGCAGCAATGGATATTCAAGAAGTTGCGCGGCGGACGGCGCCTTGCCTTTGATCAATGCCGGCGAGCAGGCTGGAACCACCCAGTCGCGGAACAGCTCCGTATAATGTTCATGCTGCAGCACATCCGATCCGTAGCTGATGCGGAAATCGATGTCGTCGAAGCCCATACGCGGTTCCTTGTCGCGACCGACAATCCTGACATGCGCGTTTGGATGAAGGGCCTGCCAGTCGAAGATCCGGCGCCCGATCCATTTGTTGACAACGGAGGACAGGGCACTGAGAACCAGGGCATTCTCGTTGCGTGCCCGCTCCAGGATCTGTTCCGCGGCTGCGAATTGCTCGAATCCTTTCGATATTTCCTGATGATAGAGCCGCCCCCATTGGGTGAGTTCCACCGTGCGACCATTGCGCTCGAACAAGGTGACACCGAGAAAGCTTTCGATCTTCCGGATCTGTTGACTGATCGCTCCGGGCGAAACCTTCAGCTCCAACGCAGCCGCGTTCACGCTGCCACAACGGCCGACAGCTTCGAAGGCCTGCAAGCCCTTGAGTGGAACTGCCCTGTTGATCCGTTTCTCGTTCAAGAGGCGCTTCCTTGCGGCGGTTGATCGATGGCGCGGCTTTCATTGGGATGAAAGTCGCCGGCGAACTGGAACCGGTCACCGGGGTGGATGAACTCGACATAGGTGACCGTATGGCTGCTCTGCCATGTCTGGCGGATGAGTGTCAGGCAGGCTTCACCGCGCTCGGTTTCAAGCAGGCGTGCCGTCGTGGCATCGGCCGAGACGGCGCGAATGACGTGCCGGGCCTTTGACCAGGGTACCATGTCCAGCAACCATTTGCCGGGGGGTACCGATGCGAAACTCTCAGTTCTTGCTGATGGCACCAGGTCCAGCATGATGATGCGTCGCTCCAGCGCATTCGCCTTGCCATCGACCGCATGCAGGCAGTGGAGCCGAAGGATTTCCGCTCCTATGGTTTCGCCAAGCCGCATAGCGGTGGCAGAATCGAGCCTCTCGACTTTCCGCATCAGTATCGTGTGACTGTGTTCATGCCCTGCCAACTCCGCTTCCGTGGAAATGTCCTGGATGTCCATGACCGTGCGGTCGATTTGTCGCGACGCGACGAACGAACCGAGCTTGCGGCGACGTATGATCATGCCACGCTCAGCCAGGGTTGAAAGCGCCTTGTTGACGGTCATCCGGGAGCATTGATACTCTTTCAGCAACTCGTGCTCGACGGGTATCCGGTGACCGGGCGGCCAGATGCCGCTCATGATCCTGCTTTCGATATCCTTGAGAATTCTCTGATGAATTGGAACCAACGCTCGCCTTGCTCCGGCAATGAATTCAGTGTCCGTGGAGGCCGCGTCTGCCAGATCCATCGGCATCATGCGGCATAAATCTTGCGTCTGTTGTGTTTTGTGTTTGACAGTGTAGGCCAGCCCGTATCTATTTGTATAGACAAAAGCGGGTCATAGAAATCCGCCTGTCGGAACAATGCCTGGGGAACTTGAACCTTCCAGAGGAAGAGTACAAAACTGGAGAGAAAACATGAGGAAGAATTCGCTTCTGAAGGGGCTGTTAGGTGCCGCACTTTTGTTTGGCGCAACGATTTCGGCCCATGCGGCTGATACGCTTGCCGCCGTCAAGGCAGCCGGCACGCTAAAGGTCGGCACCGAGACGGCTTTCGCCCCGTTCGATTTCATCGACGCAGGCAAACATGTCGGCTTGAACGTTGATCTCTTCGATGAGATCGGCAAAGAGTTGGGCGTGAAGATCGAATGGGTCACGCTGCCATGGGACGGCGTTTTCCCGGCACTTGAAGCCGGCAAATTCGACGTCGTTGCTGGACCGGCGACGATCACCAAGAAGCGCATGGAGCGCTACCGCTTTACACCGCCCTTGGCCGAAGCGACCATCGCGATCCTGAAAAAGGCCGGAGACAAGACGATCAACAAGCCGGAAGACATTGCCGGCAAGAAGATCGGCGTCGGCAAGGCGACCGCGCAGCTCGATCAGCTCAAGGAGTTTTCTGACACCCTGCCGACCAAAGCCGAGATCCGCGAATATCCGGCCTTTACGGAATCCTACGCCGATCTCGCGGCCGGCCGCATCGCCGGGGTTGCCAACTCGCTGCCGAATATTGCGTTTGTCGCCAAACAGCGTGAAGGCACGTTCGAAGTCGTGTTGCCGCCCTTCGGCAAGAAGTCCTATTTCGGCTTTATCGGCTTGAAGGATGCCGACCACGCGCCATTGATGGATGCTATCGATGCCGCCATGTTGAAGATCAAGGCTGACGGGCGCATGGCGACGCTGCAGAAGAAATGGTTCGGCGCGAGCTTCGACACGCCTGACGCCGTCAAGGACCCGGCATTCTGATCAGCCTTCGGAAATCGGCCGTGCCACACGGTTGTCTGGCATGGCCGAAGACCGAGATCGTAGCTTCCTGGTCACCACGCGGGCGAAAACTCAACAATGTCCATCGAGCTCTTCGGGTTGCTTCTGCAGGCATCTATCTACACGGTCACGATCAGCCTTGTGTCGATCTTTATCGGTTTCGCAATCGCAATCCTTGTTTCGGCAATGTTGCTGACGAGGCGTAGCCTTTTCGTGCGACCTGCCCAGATATTCATCAGCTTTTTTCGCGGTGTGCCGCTGCTGGTGCAATTGCTGCTGATCTACAATCTGCTTCCAGCTGTCGGCATCAACGTGCCGAGCATCGTTGCCGCGATCATCGGCCTGTCGCTCTGCACGGCCGCCTACCAGGCAGAGAATCTGCGCGGCGGCTTTGCCAGCGTGCCACTCGGCCTGGTGGAGTCGGCCGAGATGGTTGGCCTGACGCCGCGCCAGATCTTCCGCCGCATCAAGGTTCCAATTGCGTTGCGCCTAACCTTTCCCGCTCTTGTCAACGAGGCGATCCTTATTTTGAAGGCATCGTCGCTGGTCTCCGTCGTCGGCATCGTCGAACTCACCCGCATGGCCCAGGATCTTGCCGGCAGCACCTTTCTGCCGCTGCAGATCTTCGCATCCGCCGGCCTCATCTATCTCGTGATCAATTGGGTGGTGGCGTTTGCCGGCGGCCTGATCGAAAGCAGATTGCCAGGTGTACCGCGATGACCTTCGATATCAACGTCCTGATCGGGCAGTGGCCCGCCATCCTCAGCGGCGCTGGCGTGACGATCATGGTTTGGATCCTCGGCACGATCGCTGCGGCCGTCATTGGCTTCCTGATGGCGGTCGCCCGGCAATATGGCGGGATAGTGGTCGACAAGGTGCTGGGTTCCATCGTGGCGGTACTGCGCGGCACGCCGTTTCTCATCCAGATCTTCCTCGTCTACTATGGTGGCCCTTTCATCGGCCTCGAGCTCGATCCCCTGCCTGCCGGACTGATCGGCATTTCGATCTATGGTGCCGCCTATTTCAGCGAAATCTTCCGCTCTGGATTTCAGGCCGTGCCGAAAGGCCATATCGAGGCTGGCGAATGCGTTGGCTTGACGCGCGGGCAGATCATCAGGCGCATTCTTCTGCCCGAGATGACGATGCTGGTGCTGCCGCCCTGCGTGAACATGGTCGTCATTCTGATGAAGGAGACGGCGGTCCTCTCCATCATCACCGTGCCGGAATTGACGGCAACGCTCAGTGCGATCGGATCGCAGCAAT
The DNA here is from genome assembly GCF_900094555.1 of Martinezella hainanensis. GTDB lineage: Bacteria > Pseudomonadota > Alphaproteobacteria > Rhizobiales > Rhizobiaceae > Rhizobium > Rhizobium hainanense. The sequence goes on along the minus strand of NZ_FMAC01000006.1, from coordinate 189,985 downwards.
ATGCCTTCGTCGAGGCGCTTTCGGCCCTGGCGCTCTTCTACTGGGTGCTCGTCGAAGTCACCGGCTGGCTTGGCAACCTTGCCGAAACGAAACTTTCCAGATTCAGGTTTTTCAACGCATGAGCGTCCCCGCTATAGCAGTCAGGAATCTCGTCAAGACGTTCGGAGAGACGACGGTCCTTTATGGCATCGATCTTGCCATCGAGCCGGGGCAGGTCTCCTGTCTCATCGGCCCATCCGGCTCCGGCAAAAGCACGCTTTTGCGATGCATGGCTTTCCTTGAAGAGGCAACGCGCGGGACTATCTCCATCAATGGTGAGATCCTTGGCTTTGCCGAGGATTCTCAAGGGCGTCGTGAACGCATTTCGGCGGCTACCAATCGCTCGATCCGCGCCCAGATCGGCATGGTGTTCCAGCAATTCAATCTTTGGCCGCATATGACTGCACTCGGCAATGTCAGCGAGGCTTTGAAGATGGTTCACAAGATGAGCCGGAAAGAGGCCGAGGATGCGGCTATGGTGCAACTCGTCAAGGTCGGGCTCGAAGCAAGAGCAGGGCATTATCCCTCGCAGCTTTCCGGCGGACAGCAGCAACGCGTGGCGATCGCCCGCGCCCTCGCATTGAAGCCGAAGATCATGTTGTTTGATGAGCCGACCTCTTCGCTCGATCCGGAATTGACTGGCGAAGTCTTGAACGTCATGCGCGACCTGGCGGCCGAGGGCATGACCATGGTTGTCGTCTCGCATGAAATAGGTTTCGCCGCGACCGTCGGCCAGCAGATCATCTTTCTTGATCACGGCAAGATACTGTTCACTGGAGCGCCGCAGGAGGTTTTCAAGAAACCTAGAAATTCACGCCTGGAGCAGTTCCTCGATACCTATCTCGATCGCGGCGCCTCGATGCTGCTTTAGCAATGTCCGTGCTGTTAAATTTTTCCATGGAGATCATGGATTTCCATATGGGCATGATGAATATTTCTCTCCCTGACCATGTTGAAAGCTTTGTTCGTAAGCAGCTGGATATGGGATGAGCAGCCAACATATTCGCGAGTTCGTTAGGAGAGATTAGGACCGTCTTTTCGTGGGGTTGATGTTCAGTTTCACAACGTTCTGACGCCGAATTGGCATTTGTGGCTGACACATTCAATGACTGGGAGCCCATTGACGAAATTGCGATATAGATATCGCAGGCGGGCTGGAGCGAAAAGCAAAGTAGGGTGAAATTACGACCGAAATGAACACCAAGGGTGCCGAGCCATTCTGATGGTCGCTGGCATTATGTCGTTGCAGCTATAAATTTGCGCCATCCGCCATAGTGCGTGATCTCGATCGCGTCGGACAATGCTGTGGATTCGACGAGAAATCCTTTGGCCGAGGTGCCGTCCGCCAGCATGATTGTGCCGATGCTTAGCGGCGCCGGTATCCCCGCGGCGAACCGGCCGAACGCTTCCGGTGCCAATTGCCAGACTTCGACTTCAATCGGGCTTCCGAATCCCGCAGCAACGCGAATAAGGCCTGGCTTTGGCGGGTTCTGACCCCGCAACGCATAAAGCCGGTAGCAATCTGAAGTTTGCGTTTCGCGCAGTAGCCGGCCATTCAGGTCGAGCAATTGTCCGTTCAACGGCATCTCGGTCAAATGTGCTCCGACGACGACGACACTGATCAAGTCGCTCCTCTGCGCATGATCCGTCTTTTTGACGAGCGGGCGGGGCCAGCCGGTAGCACCCAGCGTCAGGGCATTCTCTGCGTGAATGTCGCGAGCAAGAGACGCGGTAACGCCATCTTTCCCGAAAGAAGAAAGCAGGGTGACGCTCGCGGGGCGGCCGTCCTTGCGCAGACCAGTCGGAACCGCAATCCCACAGAGATCAAGCAGATTGACGAAATTCGTATAGGTGCCGAGGCGCGAATTCTCGCGGATCGGTTCGGCTTCCAGCTCGGCACGGGTGTAGTGGCGCGGCGCGGTGGGCACGCAGAAGAGATCGACGGAGGCGATGACAGGCGTAAGCTTCCGCTTCAGCGCTTGCAGAGCATAGAAGCCGTTGAAGGCATCGGCCGCCGAAAGCGTCTTTGCAGCGCCATAGATCTTGCGCGTGACGGGATGGAAGCTGGCTTCCTTGTTGTCGAAAAACTCTTTCACGGCAGCGTAGCGCTCAGCGACCCACGCGCCTTCGTAGAGCAGATCCGCAACCTTGTAGAAGTCGCCGAAGGGTATTTCCACCAGGCGGTGACCGAGGCCGGAAAGCATGGCAAGTGCGGCCTCGTAAGACGCCTGCATAGCGTCGTCGCCGAAGAAGCGGAGATCGCCCTTGGCGGGTACGCCGATCGTCAGCATCGGTACGGTCGTGCCGAAGCCAGCAGCTGGGATCGTTCGCGAATACTCATCGCTCGGGTCCGGCTGAGAGGCGATGGAAAAGATCTTCCAGGCATCATCCACCGTCAGCGCGAAGACCGAAACGCAGTCGAGCGTGCGGCAGGCGGGAATGACGCCCGTCGTCGAAATCGCACCCAACGACGGCTTTAGCCCGACGATATTGTTGAGCCCGGCCGGGATGCGCCCGGAGCCAGCCGTATCCGTGCCAAGCGCGAAGCTGACGATGCCCTGCGCAGTCGCAACCGCCGAGCCGGAGGAGGAGCCGCCAGGCACGAGATCCGGATCGATCGCATTGCGCGGGATCGGGTAGGGCGAGCGCACGCCGACAAGGCCGGTCGCGAACTGGTCGAGATTGGTCTTGCCGATGACCAGCGCACCGGCCTCCTTCAGCAGACGCACAACGGTCGCGTCGGCTTTTGGCATATAGCTGTAATCAGGGCAGGCGGCTGTAGTCGGCATGCCGGCGACGTCGATATTGTCCTTCACTGCAAAGGGAATGCCCCAGAGGGGTTTTGTCGCGGGGTCGAAGGCACCCAGCGCTTCGGCCTCAGCCAGCAGGTCCCTGATGTCGGCAAGATGGATGAAGATGCCGGGATCATTCACCTCGGCGATGCGCGCAAAGACAGCGTCGATCATTCCGGCGGCCGTCAATCCGTTCTGGTAGGCTGCATGCAGGGAGGCGATATCGAAAGCCGGTCCCGTTCTCATGCCGTTTCCTCTTCGAGTATTTTGACGGGCCGGTCCCATTGGATCAGCACGACGCAGCCGGTATCGCTCCAGACCGAATGTTCGGTACCGGCAGCATTCACAACATAGCTGCCCTTGCCGTAATCGCCGGCCTCGTCGGATTGGGTGCCTTCAAGCACCAGGATGGTTTCGAGCCCTTCGTGGCGATGGCGCGGCACGGACGCGCCCGCCTCGTATTTCAGCAGCGCCACGCCCGGCTGGTCGCCTTCAAAGGGGCGGATCCAGTGGATCGTCACGTCCGTTCGAAAGGGGCCGAATTCAAGGTCCTTCCAGCCGCCTGACGTCAAGAGTTCGCGGGTCGTTTCAGGCATGGATCGCCTCCAATATGTCGTCCACATGCGCCGTCCAGCCGACGATTGCGCCCTGGGCGCGGATCATGGCGATGGCAGCCGTCTTGAATTCGGGGAAGTAGCTCTCGGTCGCCTCCTCGGCGAGCAGGCATTCGTAGCCGCGATCATTGGCCTCGCGCATGGTCGTCTGGACGCAGACTTCGGTCGTAACGCCTGCAAAGACAAGCTGCGTAATGCAGCGCTGCTTGAGAATGTCGCCGAGGTCGGTGGCGTAGAAGGCTCCTTTGCCCGGCTTCTCGATGACGATCTCGCCATTGATGGGTGCCAGGTCCGGCAGGATCGCCGTACCAGGTTCGCCAGCAATCAGGATACGACCCATCGGGCCTTCATCGCCGATGCGGAGCGAGGGATTGCCGCGATCCCGCTTGGCGGGTGGCAGGTCGGAAAGGTCGGGCCGGTGGCATTCCATCGTGTGGATGACCGGCAGGCCCGCCTTGCGGAAGCCTTCGATCAGCCGCTTCACGTCGGGCACGATTTTCGTGATACGGCTGACATCGTTGCCGAGGCTTTCGCCGAAGCCGCCGGGTTCGGCGAAGTCGCGCTGCATGTCGATGACGATCAAGGCGATCTGATCTGGCTTCGCCGGAAAGGCAAAAGGCTGTGCCTTGATATCGACCATCAGTGATGCCCCGCCATGTGGGCGCCGATGACGCCGATATCGGCCGACAGTGCCGGCGTCTCGTAGACTAGCCTGCCCTCGGAAATGACCATGATACGGTCGGACATTTCCAGCAGCTCGTCCAGATCCTCCGACAGCAGCAGTACGGCGGCCCCGGCATTGCGGGCGCGCATGATGCGGGCGCGGATCTCGGCGACGGCGGAAAAGTCGAGGCCGAAGCAGGGATTGGAAACGATCAGTAGATTGACGTCGCCCGTCAGCTCCCGGGCGAGCACGGCGCGCTGGACGTTGCCTCCCGAGAGCGCCGCTATGGGCGAGGAGGACGAGGCGGTCTTCACCTTGAAGTCGGCGATCAGTTCGGCGGCGCGCTTCTTCATCTTGGCCGAGTTCAGCCAGACCGCGTTCTTGCCATCAGGTTTGAGGTCAAAGGTACGGAAGGCAAGGTTTTCACTGACCGTCATCTTCGGCGCGCAGGCATTCAGTAGCGGCTCTTCCGGGATGAAGCGGACGTTGTTGCGGCGCGTCTCCGATCGCGTCGCGCCGTAGACCTGACCATTGACCACAACGTGTCCGGCCTGTGTCGCACGCTGGCCGGCGAGAATTTCCGTCAGTTCCTTCTGCCCGTTGCCCGATATGCCGGCGATGCCAACGATCTCGCCGGAGCGAACGATAAGATCGTCGATCTCGATCGTCTTGAGGCCTGAGCGATCGGGGGCCTTGACGTCTTTCACCGCCAAGACCGGCTTGGCGAGATCGGCGACGGGAACGCGCGTGTCGAGTTCGGCGAGCTTGACGTCGCCGATCATCATCGCGGCCATGTCTGAAGTTGAGAGTTCGGCCACTTTGCCCGTTCCGATCAGCTTGCCGCGCCGCAGGATCGAGACGGCGTCGGCGAATTTCGTCACCTCGTGGAACTTGTGGCTGATCATCAGCACCGTCAGTTCGCCTCGCTCGGTCATGCCGCGCACCAGGCCGAGCATCTCGTCGGCCTCGGCAGGCGTCAGCACGGAAGTCGGCTCGTCGAGCACGAGGAAGGAGCGGCCGAGATAGAGCTGCTTGACGATCTCGAGCTTCTGCTTTTCGCCGGCGGCAAGCTCGCTGACCGGCCGCTCAAGCGGGATCCTGAATGGCATGTGCTCCATGAACGCGGCGAGGTCCCGGCGCTCTTTGGCCCAGTTGATCACAGCGGGCACTTGCGTGCGGCTGATGACGAGATTTTCGGCGCCCGTCAGCGAAGGCACCAGCGTGAAATGCTGGTAGACCATCCCGAGGCCGTAGGTCGCAGCATCTCTCGGCGAGGCGATCGTCACCTCTCGGCCATCGACCGAGAGCGAACCGGAGGTCGCGTGGTAGAAGCCCATGATGCATTTGACAAGCGTCGATTTGCCGGCGCCATTCTCGCCAAGTAGGGCGTGGAAGCTGCCGGCCGGAATGCTGACCGAGACATTGTCGAGCGCGGTGAAGCTGCCGAAGCGCATCGTCATATCGAGCGTGTCGATGCCGACGGCCTTGCCAGTTTGCGGAAGGGGCGTGTCGCGGATTATGCTCACTTCAATGCTCCTTTTCGACAATAATGGCGACGGGGCCGCCGCCAGGCGGTCCCTGATGTTCGGCGCCGCCGGAGACGAAGAGATCAGTGACGCCGAAGATGCCGGCAAGCACTCCGCCGACGAAGGCGCGGGCATGGCGCGTGCCAGAAATATCGGAATCGTCCAGCATGGTGTGGCGTTTGCCACGCACCTTGCCGGAGGGGTCAGGTTCGGCTTTGGCGAGGACCGCGGCGAGGTGTCCGTTTGCCGGCAGACGCCCGCGCGCCTCGCGGATTGCGGTCGTATCAATAGCGTCACGCATCACCGCGTGGTCGATCGCCAGCGGTCCGGACCATTTGTCGCTCATGCCGAGTACGATGATTTCATGGTCGGTCAGTTCGACGCCGGCAGAAGTGGAAGCGCAGCGCGAGAAAAGTTCATAACGGCTGCATATATCGGTGTCGTTGATTGTTTCTGCGCTGATCTCGCCAAGCGCGACGGCTGCACCGAGTGCCGAGGCGCCGCGTGACAGACCCATCGATCTTAGCGTGTCGCGGGTAGCAAGGATCTTGCCTTCCGCTTCCAATCCGGCAATGCGATTGAGCGTTAGAAGCGGGCATTTGATCTGGACGAAATGCACGTCACCGGGGTCGTCAATACCTGCGTCGCGCATTGCCTCGCGGACGCCTTCAGCGACGAGTAGCACCTGTTCGCGTCGCCCAAGATGTTCTGCCGGCAGCGAAGGCGTACGTGCAACGCCGATCGCCAGCGCACGCTCGGTAGGCGCTTGCACTACCGCTCGTGCGAACACTGTCCAGTGCGGCGACAGCGCGCCCTCCGTCCCGCCCGACATCACAAGCGAGACGCCCTCGACGCCGTACTTTTGAAAGAGTGTCTCGAAGCTGCGGGTTGCATAGCCGCGAGAGAAATCGTTGACGCAGCCGTTGCCCTCCGTCTTACCAAGCACGGCCACCACATCTTTTGGCGATAGGCCGCTGGCAAAAAGCGCCTCAACGCCGGAGATGTCATCCGGTCCGTTGGCGGCTACGCGAAAGATTTGCGCGCGCAGCGAGGGCATCAGGGTAGGGCCTCGATCAGCGCCTTGGAATTGGAGACGGAGCCGAAAACACCGCCCTGCATTTTCACCATCTTGATGGCGGCGAGGTGGTTGCCGTAATCGGTCGCGCCGCAGCAGTCTTCGAGCAACAGACATTCGAAGCCGCGGTCGTTCGCCTCGCGCATGGTGGTGGAGACGCAGACGTCGGTCGTAATCCCGGTCAGGATGATGTTTTCGATGCGCTTCTGGTTGAGGATCAGCTCAAGGTCGGTCGCGCAGAAAGAGCCTTTGCCCGGCTTGTCGATGATTGCTTCGCCTTTGATCGGATAGAGTTCGGGAATGATGTCCCACCCGGGTTCTCCACGCACGAGAATACGGCCGCAGGGCCCGCTGTCGCCGATGCCGGCGCCGATGCGCTGGGAGCGCCATCGCTTGTTGGCTGGCAGGTCGGCGAGATCCGGCCGATGGCCCTCCCGCGTGTGGATGATGTGATAGCCCTTTGCGCGCATGGCAGACAGGACGGACTTGATCGGCTCGATCGGCGCCTGGACCAGCGACAGGTCGTAGCCCATGTGGTCCACGTAGCCGCCTTTGCCGCAGAAATCCGTCTGCATGTCGATGATGATGAGCGCGGTGTTGTCCGGCCGAAGATCGCCGTTATAGGGCCAGGGATAGGGATCGGCATCGATGTGGCTCAGCGTCTGGCCGGCCAGTTCCGCTTTGGGAAGGCTGTTCATGGCGGATCTCCTATTTGGTCAACGAAAGCGCGCCGGGAGCGCCCACAAGCGAGCGGGTCGGTGATGACGTGGCGATAAGGATGACGAGCGTCAGCACGTAGGGCGCGGCATAAAAGAGGTAGTAACCTTCGGTGACGCCGACCGATTGCAGAGCGGGACCAAGGGCGCCCGCGCCGCCGAAGAGCAGGGCTGCCAGGAAGCAGCCGATCGGGTTCCAGCGCGCGAAGATAACGAGAGCAACCGCCATCAGGCCCTGACCGGATGAGATGCGCTCGTTCCAGGAGCCGGGATAGTAGAGCGACAGATAGGCGCCGCCGACAGCCGCGAGCGAGCCACCGGCGGCGGTTGCGATCAGGCGGACGCGATCGGGGTGAATGCCCATGGCGCGGGCCGCGTCGGTGCTGTCGCCGACGACGCGGAGGATGAGGCCGATCCTAGTGTTCCGGAAGGCCCACCAGAGCAGGATCGCGAGCACGATGCCAATCAGAAAAAGAGCGTTGACATCGAGCGCCGCCCGGACCGGTGCAAGCCTCGACCAGAAGCCGAAGGGGATGGAGGGGAGGTGCGGTGCAGCCGGCTGGATGAAGGGCTTGCCGAGGAAGAAGGCAAGGCCGAGCCCGAATTGCATCATGGCGATGCCGATCGCGATATCATTCACCTTCGGCCATTTACAGATCCAGCCGTGCACGGCGCCGAAGATGGCACCCGTTGCCATGGCCGCGAGAACACCGAGCCAGGGCGAACTGGTCATGACATCGATGGCGTAAGCGGTCATGGCGCCGAACACCAGCGTGCCTTCGAGGCCGAGGTTGATGCGGCCGGAGCGCTCGGTGATGGTCTCGCCGAGGCTGACGAAAATGAAAGGCGTCGAAACCCGTATGGCGCCGGCCAGGATCGCAAGCGGGACACCCCAGATGCCGATGGTTGCGTCTTCCATCACGCTCCTCCCATTTTGAAGCCCCTGGTGTTCCAGAGATCGGGATTGAAAATCCTGAACCGGCCGTAGAAGGTCTCGCAAAACAGGATGACGATGAAGAGGGTGCCCTGCAGAACGAGGACTGTCGCATCGGGCAGGCCCATGCGCCGCTGGATCAGCCCGCCGGCGGCATCGACACCGCCGAGAAAGAAGGCGACGGGAATGATCGCGAGCGGATTGTGGCGCGCCAGGAATGCGACGAGGATGCCGGTATAGCCGTAGCCGGCGGCAAGCGAGGCATTGGCACTACCCTGGACGGCGGCGACCTCGACCATGCCGGCGAGGCCCGCGAACCCGCCGGCGATCGCCGTCAGTCCGCCGATCAGCTTGCCGACGGGCAGGCCCTGGATCTGGGCGGCGCGTACATTGCCGCCGGCGATGCGGGCCGCAAAGCCGAAGCTCGTCATCTCGATCAACATCCATGAGAGGATGCAGGCGACAATTCCGATCACCAATCCCCAATGTACGTCCATGCCGGGAATGTTGCCGAGCATATAGTCTGCGGGAAGCGGCTTGGTCGAAGGCTTGTTCAGGCTGGCGGGATCGCGCAGCGGTCCTTCGACGAACTGGTTCATCAGGGCGATGGCGATATAGGCGAGCAAAAGCGAGGAAATGGTCTCGTTGACGCCGCGATAGTGACGCAGCAGACCCGCGAGACTGATCCAGAGACCGCCGACGACAAAGCCGGCAACGGCCATCAGGATCAAAACGACGAGAACCGGTGCCGTGCCGACGATCGGCAGGGCGATCGCCGCCGCCGCCACGCCGCCGAGAACGACGGCGCCTTCGCCGCCGATGATGACCAGACCGAGGCGGGCCGGCAACGCGACGCAGAGTGCGGTCAGAAGCAGCGGCGAGGCTCGGCTCAGGCTGTTCTGGATGGAAAACCAGCTGCCGAAGCCACCAGTGTACATCAGCTGGTAGAGTATCGCCGGCGACTTGCCGAGCGCGAGAAGGAAGAGGGAGAAAAGCGCCAGGCCAGCGAGAATGCCGCCAAGGGTAATGGCGACAGGTTCGGCCCGCCGCGCCAGCCATTCAAGGATAGGGCGCAACGATGTCCGCCTCGCGGTGGAAAGAGAGATTGCCGGATCATCGGCCTTGACCGTCATGATGCTTGCCTCCCTTTGGGATCAGGCCGTAGACCCGACCACGCCTTCGACCAGGTAATCCATGCTTTCCAGTTCGATCGCGTCTTCGGCATAGGTCTTGCCGCCATCGATGACCTGCTTGCCCTTGTTGTCCTTCAGCGGACCCTTGAAGACGGAGAAGCCGCCGGCCATCATTTCGGCCTTGGTCGCCTCGAATTTCTTGCGAGCCTCGTCGGAAACGCCGGAACCAAGTGCGCTCATCTTGACGAAGCCGTCCTTCAGGCCGCCGCGAACGAAGTTCGGCAAGGCTTGGCCGGCCTGTGCCTGTTTGACGAAATTGCTGTAGACGTTGCCCCAGGCCCATTCGGCACCGGTAAGGTATTTTTCCGGGGCAAGTGGGCTCTGGTTGGCATGGTAGCCGCAGACGAAAGCGCCGCGGCCGGCCGCCGTTTGCACGACGACTTTGGGGCTGTCGACGTGGCAGGTGATGACGTCTGCGCCCTGATCGACGAGCGCGTTGGTTGCCTCCGCCTCCTTGACGGCAAGCGACCACTCGCCGGTGAAGATCACTTGGCAGGTGATGGCCGGATCCACCGAGCGGGCGCCGAGCAGGAAGGCATTGATGTTCTGAAGAACTTGCGGGATCGGCTTTGCCGCGACGAAACCTATCTTCTTGCTTTTCGTCGCGTAGCCCGCCGCAATGCCATTTAGATACTGGCCCTGGAAGATGTAGCCGAAGTAGGAACCCGTATTCATCGGGTGCTTGTCTTTCTGCCAGAGCCCGCCACAGTGGCGAAACTGGATGTCGGGATATTTTGCAGCCATAGCCAGCATGTGCGGATCGAAATAGCCGAAGGACGTCGGGAAAATAAGCTTGGCGCCATCGAGATTGATCATCGATTCCATGGTCTTTTGTACGTCGACCGTCTCTGGAACGTTTTCTTCCTCGACAACGGTGACGCCGGGCATCGCCTTGATGGCGGCAGCGCCTTCCGCATGCGCCTGGTTATAGCCGTAATCATCCTTGGGGCCGACATAGATGAAGCCGACGGTCAATGCCGCTTGTGCGGAGGCACGAGTTGCCAAAAGCCCGGGCGCAAGGCCGGCAAACATGCCGGCGGCGGATGTCTGAAGGAAATTGCGACGGTTCATGGAAAGGAGTTTGGTCATCACGATGCTCCTTGCGGCGAGGGGGCCGATTAATGTGGGTGCATCAAAGTGTATGCAATAGCTATGCCAGATAATAATATATTGATTTTATTGTATTAAATAAATTTAAACAGAGAATATTCTGGAAAGTGCATGCAATTTAAATTCCAATGTGATTAAAATATAATCTGAGCCTACAAATGGAGCATAATGCGCAACAGAACATACGGCTTTCTAGAAAATTCCTGAGGTACGGAGAATTTTTTTGACGTAAAATCAATTGTTTAACTCGAAGTTTGACTTTAATTCCTGGGAAAGGCATCTGTATACAGAAGGTGGAAAAGGCAGAATCAGTGGTGGGACAAGTCAGGCGCAAACAGGTCGTCCGGGCAGGAAAGACGGTCGAACAGATGGTTCGGGCGATTGCCGATATGATAGTGACCGGGCAAATGCTGCCGGGCGAAAAGCTTGACGAAATCTCGCTTGCGACACGGTTCGACGTATCACGTACACCCGTGCGCGAGGCGCTACGCGAGCTCGGAGCGATGGGTCTTGTCGATCGAGAACCGAACCGTAGCGCGGTCGTTACCAACGTCACCGAAAGCTATCTGCACTCGATGTTTGAGGCGATGGCGGAGCTCGAGGGGATATGCGCGCGGCTTTCGGCGGAGCGCATGACGGTGGATGAGCGGCGTCTGCTGGAAGTCGAGCATCGGGCCTCAGCCCGGCTCGTTCGCAAAGGAGCGGACGAGGATTATGCCGCCTACAACGTCGAATTCCACACTCGGCTTTATCGAGGTGCGCACAATGAGCATATTTGTGAACTCGTGACGCAGAGCCGCGCGCGGCTTGCGCCTTTTCGTCGAGCGCAGTTCCGGCTGCCGGGCCGGTTGACGAAATCTTATGCGGAGCATGAAGAGATCGTGACGGCCATCATGCGGGCCGACGGAGCTGCCGCTGCCCAGGCGGCCTATTCGCATGTCGAAATTGTGAGCGGCGTCAGCGTCGTCTTTGCTATTGCAGGTGACAAATAACAGTCAGACTCCATAATCGGATGTTATGCTAACCGAAGTAAGCCGCACGTCGCAGGTTCTGATCTCTTCCAGAGCAACTATCACATTCAAGTTCTTGGCACTCTTTTCGTATTTGATAAATCAATAACATGCTGCTCACCGCGCGCTATAACCCCCGTCAGCCATGAGGATATGCCCGGTGACAAATGATGCGCTTGATCCTGCGAGGTAGATGATCGCATCGGCGATCTCGCTGGGTTCTGCCCAGCGCCCAAGGGGGTGAGCGCTCTTGATGGCTGCCTCTCCGGCTTTCGGATTTTCCAATCCGTCGAGGTAGCGCGTTAGAAATGGCGTGTTGATCGAGCCGGCGCCCACGGCATTGACGCGAATACCTTTTGGCGCATAGTCGACCGCCATCTGTCGAACAAGCTGCAACAGCGCGCCTTTGGCCGCGCAGTATGCGGCTTGTTCGGGAAGGCCCACGACGCTTGAGATCGAGCCGGTTGCGACGATCGAGCCGGACTGTCTCTCGATCATAGAGGGAAGGGCTCTTCTTGCCATCAGGAAAAACGCCTTGGCGTTTGCGTTCATGACGCTGTCCCACTCTTCCTCGCTGGTGTCGTGCACCGATTTCGAGATGATGAATCCTGCATTGTTGACCAGAATATCGACCGGGCCGAAAGCATCTTCTGCGCGGTTGAAAATTCGTTCGACGTCATCCGATCGCGTAACATCCGCTGCGACGGCGACGATACGGCCGGGTGCGAGATTTTCGAGATCCTGTACCGATGATGTGATGTCCGTCGCGCAGATGCGTGCGCCGTGTTCCAATAGTTTCATGACGACTTCGCGACCGACGCCACCTGCGGCACCTGAAACCACGACGACTTGTTCAGCGAAGGATGAGCTCATTTGTTTGGTTCCTTTAGTGAAGCTTACGGATTGGGTGGTCACGATCGAGGTGGCCTATGTCGTCGCGGGGCGAGCCATCGCCCTGGTTTGCAGGAAGACGGCATAGAGGCTCTGGGTAGCGCAGATGAACAGGCGATTTCTCTTAACGCCTCCGAAGACGACGTTGGCGGTCGTTTCCGGGATGCGGATCTTGCCTAGCAATTCCCCTTCGCTGCTCAGGCAATGAACCCCATCCGCCGCCCCCACCCAGATGTTTCCCTTTTCATCGAGGCGCATACCGTCGTAGATGCCCTGATCGCATGTCGCGAGAATCCGGTCGTTACCCAGCGTCTTGCCGTCCGGCGCGACGTTGAATTCGCGCATATGTCTGGGGCCCTCGGCGCTATGGGTCGCGCCACTGTCGACAATATAGAGCTTCGTCTCATCGTGATTGAAGGCAACGCCGTTGGGCTTGACCAAATCGTCTGCAACGATCGAGACGTGGCCGTCAGCGGGATCAACGCGGTAAACGTTGGAGCTGCCGATCTCCGACGGGCTTCGACGTCCTTCATAGTCGCTGTCGATGCCATAGGTCGGGTCCGTGAACCAGATGGAGCCATCGGACTTTACGACGACATCGTTTGGAGAATTCAACCGTTTACCCTGATAGTGCGATGCAAGGACAGTCACGGAGCCGTCATGTTCGACGCGTGAGACGCGGCGCGATCCGTGTTCGCATGCGATCAGCCGGCCTTCGCGGTCGATGCTATGTCCATTCTGAAATCCGCAGGGGCTTTCGAATACCGAAACTGAATTGTCCGTCTCATCCCACCGCATAAGTCGATCATTGGGTATGTCCGAAAAGAGCAGGTAACGGCCTGCGGCGAAATAAGCTGGCCCTTCGAGCCACCGACCGCCGGTCCACAGCTTTTCGACATGAACGTTCGGAAGAATCAGGCTTCGAAAACGGTCGTCATGATTTTCAAAAGCGTCGGAAAACATCTGCCCCTCCCAGGCTCATCGCAAATGGCTGACTGTCTCGTCGCCCTCCTTGAATATCTTCCGCGAAGCATAATGCAGATTATCTACAATCTGCAAGCTATACGAAGCAACCTGTTGCGAAAAAGCTTGCGGCTATCGTCGTAACGGAGGGTTAGAAGGAGACAACGAAGCTCCATCCCCCCTATTGCGAGAACTGGATCTGCGGTGCCGTACATGGGTCTAAATGGCGGTCTTGGTGATTTGAAATTGCCTGCACTGGATCGGGGTCTGCGTAATTTTCCAAACCAATTCATCTGGTTATTGACAATCTTTCCTCACCGCGGATTCGTGTGTTGACGGATTGTAGATAATCTGCAAACCTAAATGTACTTGAATGGGAGCATCCAATGCGCGACCAGAATGAAGAAAACTTCCGCCAATCCATGCGACGCCTCGCGGCCACCGTTTGCGTCATTTCCTGTCAGAACGAGGGGATACGGCATGGCATCACCGTGACTTCGGTGACGTCGCTATGCTTCTCGCCGCTTTCCATCCTCGTATGCATCAATCAGAAGGCTTCGGTGCTGGCCCCGCTGCACAAGGAAAAGCGCTACTGCATCAATCTTCTGCAGGCGTCGCAGGTCGAGATCTCGCGGCGTTTCAGCGGCGGTGTTCCCGCCGGCGAGCGTTTCCTCGATGGCAACTGGGAGCTTGAGGGCGGAATTCCTTATCTCGCTGACGCCCAGGCCAATCTCTTCTGCGAGATCGATAGGGCCTACAGCTATTCAACGCACGACATCATCATCGGCAGGGTGAGCAATTCGCGCTTCGCTGCCGAGGTTTCGCCATTGATCTATCAAGATGGCCTCTACGCGATCGGCGCTCCGATCCCTCTTTCGAATGCGGCTTGAACGGCCGCAGAGCCATTGGCGCGCTGGCGCCTCAGAAATGTTTTTTAGGAGAATGACATGCAACTCGGCTTGTTCAGCCTTATGACCTTGCGCGACCATCCCGATGGTGCCGTCGGCGTCATGCGCGATACGAAGAAGATGGTCCAGACCGCCGAGGAGCTGGACTTCGACATCGCCTGGTTTGCCGAGCATCACTTCGCCAACTATTCCAGCTCGCCGTCACCGCTGATGATGTGCTCCTACGCGGCGGGTTGGACAAAGAAGATCAAGCTTGGACCGGGAGTTATCGTGCTGCCGCTCTATAATCCGCTGCGCGTTGCCCAAGAGATTGCTGTCGCCGATACGCAGACAGAGGGACGCCTGGTCGTCGGCATGGGAACCGGCTACCAGCAATATGAATTCGACCGCTACGGTACTGCGATCGAAGACAAAGTCGACGTCTTCCTCGAATATTGGGACGTCATCGAGAAAGCATTGGTCGACGGCGAAGTCGAATATCAGGGCAGGTTTTTCAGCGTCCCCAAGACGAGTTTCGCGGTCAGTACGCAACAGAAGCCGCTGCCGCCGATCTTCGTGACGACGTCGCATCCCAAGCTGCTCGACCGGTTCAGGAAATGGAATGCGACACCTTTCATTGCGGCAAGTACCCTGGGCTCGCCCGTATTGTATAAAATGGGAGACGGGCTCAACAAGGCATGGGAATCCATCGGCGAGAACCCGCTGAAGAAGCCGCTGGCGGTCATGCAATATGTCAACATCACAGACAGCCGCAGCGAAGCGCTCGCTGTCGGCGAGCGTGCCCGCTATGTCGGTCGCATGGCTCATCATCTTCGACAGGCCGCGCTGCCGGTCGACGACAAGGGCTACATCCGAGACGAACCTTACGATGGCGAATATACGCTCGACCAATACGCCGACAACATGGTGGTCGGCGACCCACATATGGTTGCGGAAAAGATGATTACCGATATCAAGCGGCTCAATCCCACCAACTACACGTGCAACTTTTCCTTCGGGTGTATGCCGATTGAAAAGGCGCACAATTCGATCATGCGGTTCAAAAAGGAAGTCGTGCCGCTGATCGAAAAAGAACTCGGCCCTCTCTCGGACATCGCAGTCGAGAACAAGCCAGTGAAGAAAGCGAGCTGATACGACCATAGGCAGTCTCGCAAATTAGTTCAACCAAGTAAGATAAAAAGGGGAACTTAACGTGAAGAACTATGTCAAAATATTGCTTGCCGCGGTTATGTTTGCGGCCGGGATGATATCCCATGCCAATGCAGAATCTGCCCTAGACAAGATCGTGCAATCGAAGAAGTTGCGTTGCGGCACCATGTTGGACGATCCGCCAGCGGGCTTCCGAGACCAGAACAATCAGCCGGACGGCTATGACGTCACCTACTGCAAAGACATGGCTAAAGCACTGGGTGCAGAGGTGGAGATTGTCGAAACGCCATCGCCGGACCGGATCCCTGCTCTGGTTTCGAATCGCATTGACGTGTTGATTTCATCGACAACACCGACGGCTTCACGCGCGCTGACGGTGGGCTTTACGCAGCCGTACACCAACAATATCATGGTGGTCGTAACGCGGAAGGAGACGGGCATAACCCAATACTCCGATCTGAAATCCAAGAAACTTGGCAGCGTCGTGGGCGCGACACCCGAGCAACTGTTCAAGCAAGAGCTTGCCGGTGGCTGGCAGAAAACCGGCGCCACGTATACAGGCTATGCGAGTGACGCCGAGTCATATCTGGCACTGCAGCAGGGCAAGCTTGATGCGATTGTGATTTCTGCGGGTGTGTTCCACGCCCTCGAGCAAAGTGGTCAGTTTCCAGAATTCATCCAGGCCGGCGTTGCTCCGTTGGCAGATTTCGGCTCCATCGCGGTTCATCGTGACGACCAGCAATTTTTGAACTGGGCACGGGTGTTCATATTCCAGCAGGAGACGAGCGGGCGTCGGGCCGAAGTCTACAAGAAATATTACGGCGATGGTCCGCTACCCTCGCTGAATTCGAACGGCGTCAGTTTCTAAACGTAAGCCTCCTGCCGGCATGCAGCTTTGCCGGCAGGCGTTTGAGGTGCTTGAATGAACGGCTATCAGTTTTATTGGTCCATCGTCTGGGATGCGCTTCCGCTTCTTTTGGCCGGGGCTTGGGTGACTATTCAGATCACCATCCTCGCCTTCGTTATCGGTACGGTGATCGCCATGCCCATGGCCGTGGCGCGTCAACGTGGCGAGGGATGGACGTACCGCTTCTCGACCGGGTGGGTGGAGCTGTCGCGCAACACGCCGGCAGTCTTCCAGCTCTATCTTTTCTATTTTGGACTCGGCGCTTTCCACATCAATATTCCCAGCTATGTCGCCCTCCTGGTCTCGGTTTCCTTCAACAATGCGGGCTATATGACGGAAATCTTCAGGGGTGGGCTTGCCGCGATCCCGAGACAGCAGCTTTCTGCTTCACGCTCTCTGGGCATGACCAGTCCACAGAGCTTCATTCACGTAATCTTTCCGCAGATGTTCAAGGTCATTTTTCCCGCCTATGTCACTCAAGGCATCTGGGGCATGCTGAACACATCGCTGGGTATGCTAGTCGGACTGCAGGAGCTTTCAGGCGCGACGCAATACGCCCAATCAACCTCCTTCCGAACATTCGAGTTCTTCCTGGTTACAGCGCTGATCTACTACCTCATTGCTAAGGCGCTGCAGCTCTCGTCGCAGCTGATCTTTCGGCTTATCTACAGGAGTTGAGCGTGCAGTTCTCTTTTGCAAATCAAGGCCTTGTATGGTCTGACGCCTACTTTTTGGCCGAAGGTTTGTTCAACACGATCCGGCTCGCCGCTGCAGCTACACTTGTCGGCACCCTTGTGGGCATCATCCTTGGTTGGCTGCGTGCCGTGTCCTTAATCGCGAAGATTGTCACGGCTCCATACATAGACATCCTGCGCAGTGTGCCGATGATCATCCAGTTGATACTGGCCAACAGCTTTCTGTCGATCCTGGGCTTGGGAGCATCGCCTTTCTGGTTCGGCACTATTGCGCTTGGTGCCTGGATGTCTGCGGTAACTGCCGAAGTGGTTCGTGCAGGCCTTCTTTCGGTTCCCGTCCAGTATCGCAAAAGTGCTCGCTCGCTCGGAATGAATGGTCTTCAGGAGCTGTTCTACATATCGATGCCGCTGGCGTTCAGGACGGCCCTTACCCCTTGGATTGGGCTTGTTCTCAGCCTGATCAAGGACAGCGCACTGGCGGGCGTCGTCGGCTATGTCGAGTATATGCGTTCGACCCAGATACTCATCACCAGGACACATGAGACCTGGCTGCTTCTGCTCGGAGCGGGACTTTTCTATTTCATTATCTGCTACCCGGTGTCGCGATACAGCCGCCGCCTCGAAGGAAGGATCGTCGTATGATCGAAATCAGGAACGTGCGAAAGACTTTTGGGCCGCTGACCGTACTTAAAGGAATAAGCCTTGACGTCAGCAAGGGCGAGCTACTTTGCCTAGTCGGTGCCAGCGGCTCAGGGAAATCGACGCTGTTGCAGTGCATCAACGGACTTGAGCCGATACAGGGCGGTGAGATTGTTGTTGATGGAGTGAGCGTCCATGACCCGAAGACCAACATCAATACGTTGCGCCGCAAGCTGGGCATTGTTTTCCAGCAATACAATGCATTTCCTCACTTGACGGCTCTGGAAAACGTCGCTCTTGCTCCAAGAGTCGTCGCGAAGCGTAGCCGCAAGGATGCAAAGGCACTTGCGCTGAAGCACCTCCAGCATGTGGGCTTGGGCGACAAGGCGGACAGCCTTCCGTCGCGCATGTCCGGTGGCCAGCAGCAGCGCCTTGCCATCGCGCGTGCGCTCGCGATGGAGCCGAGTTACATGCTCTTCGATGAGGTGACGTCTGCCCTCGACCCCGAGCTTGTGGGTGAGGTGCTGGAAACCATGCGTCTGCTGAAGAGCGAAGGCATGACGATGGTGGTCGTCACGCACGACATCAACTTTGCGCGGGAATCCGCTGATCGCGTCGCGTTCCTTCATCAGGGGGAGGTTTGCGAAATTGGTACTGCCGAACAGGTTATCGACGACCCTCGGATGGAGCAGACCCGGAAATTTCTGCGCCGCGAAAAGCGGCCGGCCGGCGGCTGCAAGATGTCGGCCGCATAGCGCTGGCGCCAAGCTAAACACAAGGGAGTATTCAAATGATCTCGTTCGATCTTTCCGGACGTACAGCTATCGTTACGGGTGGGGCATCCGGTATCGGCCTAGAAGCAGCACGCCTCATCGCCAAGAGCGGTGCAACGGTTGCAATCAACTTTCTGCCCGATGATGCGCGAGGACCGGCAGCAGTCGAAGTCTTGCAAAAAGAAGGGTTCAAGGTTGTCGCGGCGCCCGGCGACGTTGGCAATGCCGAGACTGCGAGGGACATGGTGTTGAAGGCGATCGCTGATCTTGGCCGTCTCGATCTGCTCGTCAACAATGCAGGGACGCCCGGAGTTCGCCATCCCATACCGATCAGCGATCTGGACTCGATCACCGAGGAACTGTGGGCAAATCTTTTGAACGTGAATTTCATGAGCGTGTTTCGGTGCTCCAAGGCAGCCGCACCGGCTTTGAAAGAGGCGCAAGGGGCGATCGTCAACACGGCTTCCATCGCCGGGCTCGGCGCCGTTGCGAGCACCATCGCCTATAGCGGCTCGAAAGCAGCTGTTATCAACCTGACGAAGAACCTTGCCCGTTCGCTTGCGCCTGACGTGCGGGTGAACTCGGTTGCGCCGGGCGCGGTCGACAGTTCGTGGGGCATCGAATGGTCTGAAGAGCGCCGCCAGGCGACAATCGCTGCGACACCGATGAAACGGCTCGCCACTCCGGCCGAAGTCGCCGAACTCATCGTCTATCTCGGCTTTGCCGCGAAGATGACGACAGGTCAGACAATCGCGATCGACGGCGGCATATCGATCTAAGCATTCGTTCCGAGAACTTTACCGAATTCAAACAAGGAAATCTCCAGTGACGGAAATCGTAAAGGTCAAGTCGGGCAGCATCCTAGAGGACAAAGAGGGTTATTCCCCCATCGTGGCGGTCGGTGACTGGATTTTCATGTCGTTGACGGCAGGACGCGATTACAAGACCCGGGCAATGCCAGACACGGCAGTCGAACAGGCCAGGCAAGCGATGAAAAACGTCGAAGGCGCTCTCGAGGCTGTGGGCGCCTCGCTCGCCGACGTCGTCCGGCGGCGGATCTTCATTCCGCGGCAGGAAGACGTTCCCGATGTCATGGCCTATATGGGCGAAAAGTTTCGCGGCATCGATCCGGCAAGTTGTGTGAGCTGCGGTCCGCTCGGCGGCCCGGAATATCTGTTTGAAATCGAAATCACGGCTTATCGGGGCGCTGGCGTCCAGCCCGTAAAGCAAATTTCGATCTCATTGTGATTCCATCGGCTCGCGGCTTCTCGCCAGAATGGCGTGAGCCGATAATTTGTCTCGCTTTTGTATATAATCGACAAAAGCGAGCCGATACATTATGACGCTCTGCAATTAAGGCGAGGGCATCATGGCTAGAACCGGTTCAAATCCAGTCATTACTCCTATGAGCACGATGGAGGCGACGCAGTTTGCTGCAGAGCAGATCCGCAAGGCCATCATAGAGGGTCATTTCAAACCCGGAGATCGCCTGATCGAACAGCAATTGACGGATATGCTTGATGTGTCACGTCATCCGGTTCGTGAAGCGTTGAGGCTGCTCGCCCGCGAGGGTTTCGTCGAACTCAAGCGCAACAAAGGTGCCTCTGTGAGCGCGGTGGAAGCCGATAGCGTGACGGAAGTCTATAACATTCGCGTAGCGCTTGGAAAGCTTGCTCTCGATTATCTCATGGCGACCGAGGATCGATTATCCGCCACGGATCTGAAGCGCCTGGAAAAGCTGGCAAACAACGCTGTCCGCTTTGCCGAACTGGAAAGCCAGGAAGAGACCGTTCACAACGATCTCGAATTCCAACAGGCAATTATCGATGCAACCGGCCTTCAAAGGACGATACGCTATTTCTCCGAACTCACCGGCGATGTTCGCCGCTTCAATAACTTATTGGGTGTCGTTTATACGGATCGCAAGGGTGATGCGGAAAGCTACGTCATGAAGCTGTTCGAGGCCATTCGTGACCGAAATCTTCGTGAAGCGCATGCCATTTGGCAGGCTAAATTCGCCAAGGCGGCGGAACGTTATCTCTCGATCATCGAGCGCGGAAACTCGGACGGTGCGAGCAAAATTATATGAGTGAAAATTTCGAAATCCTTGATCTGGCGGTTTCGTCTTAAAAATTGGCGGCCGGTAGCTCAATCGTATTCATTGCTATACGCTTGCGGCGGGCTTGGAGTCCGAGCTGATGGGTGCGGAGCACACACTTGCTGGAGAGGACGCCCGGCGCTGAAATTATTTCCGGCTCTTGAATCGGTCGAATGCAGTTAGATGCTGAATCGGCGGATAGACATCCTCTCAGCGATAGCCTCTCTCTTTTAGCCGATCCTTCAGATCTAAGGGAGAGTTTTCCGCGCGGAATACTTTTTTACAATAGATAACGCTCGGAAACGTCGTCAACAAAATTCAGTCAACCTGACAATCCACCATCCTTTTCGGTGGACCCTGTAAGCATGAAATAAGATCAATTGATGGCACAATATCTGCATTGCAGAATATCATCTAGCAATGTTCGTGAGTAGATTGCAGCAATTGAGATTATATCTTTTGGAGTTGTGATGATAGCCGCGACATCTCTTACTACAAGCTTGATTTGTAATGCAAGAAACATTGGACAGCTATCATTATCAAACAAATATAATGCCCTGATAAGAGCAAATCTAATAATACGGCTTTTACGACATCAACTTATCATGGAAGAAGAAATGCATCCGACAGAATGCAATCTCGCGGAAGATATTTATGCCGCGACAAGTGAGATAGGTAATACATCTGATGACGATATGGCCGCCATATTTGTCAGGGCAGCCGTAGAAATCGGTAGGCTTTTCGAACTTGTTAATGCTCATGACGAGATAGGAACTAAAAAGTGATGTAATGCTTACATCTATATTATTATTTCAATATTTACAGAGTTATACCGCGTTAAAGAGGGAATCATGAATCTGACAGTATTTGGTGTTGGTTATGTCGGACTTGTTCAGGCAGCGGTGCTTGCCGAGGTTGGACACAACGTCATGTGTGTCGATATAGACGCCGATAAGATAGATAGACTGAGCAATGATATAATCCAGATCTACGAACCAGGCTTGCAAAATCTTGTTGCCGATAATAGGTCAGCAGGCCGAATAACGTTCACTACCGATACGGAGAAAGCGGTAGCGCACGGTCAAGTACAGATCATTGCGGTCGGAACGCCATCAGATGAAGATGGATCTGCTGACATCAGATACGTACTCGCCGCAGCAGAGAGCATAGCTCTGGAGATGGATCAACCGAAGATCATTGTAAGCAAATCCACAGTGCCGGTTGGAACATGCGACAAGCTGCGATCGCAAATTACCGATGTTCTAAATGCGAGAGGTCGTGGCGATCTTGCATTTGAAGTTGTCTCCAATCCGGAGTTTCTGAAGGAGGGATCGGCTGTTGCGGACTGCATGAAGCCGGACCGGATCATCTTGGGAACGAATTCCGCGCACGCCGAAGAGCTGATGCGGGAACTCTACGCCCCCTTCAATCGCAATCATGAAAAAATAATTGTGATGGATGTTCGCAGTGCCGAATTTACCAAATATGCCGCCAACTGCATGCTCGCGACCAAGATCAGTTTCATGAATGAGATGGCAGGCCTTGCTGAAAAGCTTGAGGCAAATATAGAGGAGGTCCGTAAAGGCATCGGCAGCGATCCGCGTATCGGTTACGATTTTATTTATCCCGGATTGGGGTACGGCGGTTCCTGCTTTCCCAAAGACGTTCGAGCGTTGATCAAAGCGGCGGGGAACATCGACTTTCATGCGCCGGTGTTAAATGCTGTTGAAGAACGCAACAACCACCAAAAGATGGTCTTGTTCGAAAAGGTAAGCCAGCACTTTAACGGTGACCTCAGAGGCAGGAAGTTCGCACTGTGGGGCCTGGCTTTCAAGCCCAATACCGACGACATGCGAGAGGCGCCGTCGCGGACGATTATGGAGTCTCTCTGGCGGGCCGGGGCCAGCGTGAGCGCATTTGACCCCGAAGCGATGCCGGAGTGTCAACGTATATATGGCCAGCGCCCGGACCTTCTGCTGTGCGGAACGAAGGAAGCGGCGTTGCAAGGAGCGGAAGCTCTGCTCATTGCAACTGAGTGGAAGAGCTTTCGGGCGCCTTCCTTTGCAATGATCCGGGACATATTGACGACGCCGGTAATTTTCGATGGGCGAAATCTCTATGACCCAGCGGTCGTCGCCCGCCACGGTATCCAATATTACAGCATCGGTCGAAAGATCGCCAAAACTCAATAGCGAGACACGGCTGGCACTGCGGGGGGCGCGTGCGACTATAGGGAGCGATCCATGAAAGTATTGTTTGCCAGCGGCAACGGTTATTATCCGGAGTTTAGTGGGGGCGTTCAATCCAGCACCCATCATCTGGCTCAACAACTTCGTGCTGACGGTCATAACCCGGCCGTATTGGCCGCCTTGTTTGGCGATGGTCTTTTCGGTTTCAAGGCGCGAGCGAAAATGAAGCTGTTTGGAGCGCCTGCGGTGATTGACGGATTTCCGGGATATCCCGTTGCACGGGCCTGGTTTCCATGGGAGGCTGCTGAATATGTAGCCCGGAAACTGCGGCCCGACGTTGCCGTCGTGCAATGTCAAAAATCGGTTCCGATTGCAAAAGCGCTGCAAGCCCAAAACGTTCCGATCGTCATCTATCTCAGGAACGTGGAGTTCAATGAATTGGCCGGGGATCTGCGCGATCTTCGTCCTGCGCTCTATATAGCGAATTCCGAATTTACGGCGAAGACGTATAAGGAGACCTTCGGCATTACTGCAACCGTTATTCCGCCCACCATTGATCCTGCCCTATACAAAACAGACACCACTCTGGAATATGTCACCTTCATCAATCCCTGCAGTGCGAAGGGATTTGAGCTGGCGGTGCGGATTGCGGAACAATGCCCGGAGATTCCATTCCTGTTCGTTGAAAGCTGGAAACTAGAAACAAGTCAGCGCCAACAGATCGAAAAGACGATTGCGCCTTTTGAGAATATTCATCTGAAAAGCCGCACCAGCGACATGAAAACGATATATGGCCGAACGAAGATTCTGCTTGCGCCGAGCAAATGGGAGGAAGCCTGGGGGCGAGTGGCGTCCGAGGCGCAATGCAGTGGAATACCGGTTGTAGGGTCGCGACGCGGCGGACTGCCGGAAGCGATTGGCAAGGGCGGGATCATATTGGATTATGAGGCGCCCGTGGAGGATTGGTCGAACGCGGTTCGGCTTCTCTGGCGCAATGACGATGAATATAGGAGGCTTTCCTTCGCAGCCCTGGAGTTCTCCAGGCGGCCCCAATTGCAATCGTCCCTTCAATACTCGACGTTCCTTGATCTTCTGATTCGAGCTTCGGCCACATGTGCGACATACGCCGGTGTGGGGCCCGCCCAACAATGTTGATCGTTTTCAGTTCGAAGAGGCAAGTCCATCCCCTTGTTGGACATTCGCGGCAGCAGGTGGTTAAAGGGAGTGCCATTTACCTGATGAGAATGGACGTTTGGGACGTTACCGGCGATCGCGCCGGATCGAGGGTGCCAGCTTGACCACTGAGAAGATTTATTTTGGCCGAGTCGCCCTTCGCGCCGGACTCGTGACGGCAGTCGCGCAAGTCCTCAGGATGGCCATTCAATTCCTTTCCGTGGTTATTCTGGCTCGATTGCTCCGTCCTGAAGACTTTGGTCTTGTAGCCGCAGTTGCTCCGATTGCGGCTTTCGTGGGACTTTTTCAGAATCTCGGACTTCAGCAGGCTGTCATTCAGCGCAAGGAAATCACCCGGAAACAGCTCAATCAGGTATTCTGGATGAGTGCATCGGTCGGACTTGGCTGCACGGTAGTCCTGTCAGCCTCCGCTCCCATTGTTGCAAGTTTCTATGGCGACTCCCGCATGCTGGGGATCACCCTCGCCACCGCTCTGCCTCTTTTCCTGGGTAGCCTGGCAGCATTGCCGCTTGCGCTCATGAACCGTGATCTTCAGTTTGGCCAACTGGCCGTGAACGACGTCAGCTCGGCATTTGCCGGACTCGTTATCACCGCGGCGGCAGCTTATTGGGGATTTGGTTATTGGTCGCTGGTTCTGGGGCCGGCGGTATCGGCGGTCATCGTGCTGATTTTGGCCTGGCAGGTGACGCGCTGGATGCCGGGTCGACCTGAATTGAACATCGATCGCGAAATCGTTTCATTTGGGGCTAATCTTACTGGATTCAATCTCGTGAACTTTTTCGCCCGCAACCTTGATAATATATTGATCGGCAAATATTCGGGAGCGGTGCAGCTTGGATATTACGACCGAGCCTACAAGCTCTTATTATTTCCGTTGCAGAATATTATTCAGCCATTGACGCGCGTCATGATTCCGCTCATGAGCCGAATACAGGATGATAAGCTCAAGTTCCGCGAGATTTATCTGCGGACTGTTTGGCTGCTGGGATTGGTCACCATACCAGGAATTGCGGCGTTGACGTTTGCCTCCGACCAGCTCGTGGCGGTTCTTTTCGGAAAACAATGGCTGCCCGTGGCACCGATCTTTGCCTGGTTGGGAATTGCAAGCCTCATACAGCCCATATCCAGTACTACGGGTTGGATTTTCATTTGTCAGGGCAGGACGAATTCGATGTTTCAATGGGGTATGTTTTCGTCTCTCGTGACGGTCATCGCATTTGTCCTAGGGCTGCAATGGGGCGCCATAGGGGTCGCTGCCGCCTATGCGATAAGCGGCTATATATTGCTGCCGTTCCTGGCCGCCCAATTACATCGGGTTGGCCCCGTCACTGCGTTCGATTTTCTCTTGATGCAGGCCCTTTTTTTGACGTCTTCGGCGATAGCATGGCTTCCTTACCACGCTCTGGTCCGATCTCTCGGTACAAGTTCGGATCTTGTGACGATCGCGATCGCTGTCGTGTGCAATTACGCGATAGCATTGATCCTGGTCAGCTTGCTTCCGCAGTCACGTCGCATTCTGCGCAGCGCTGCCATCAATATTGCGAGTGCCGTGCGGTCATGAGCTTGCCGACGGGACGTTGCGTTCCGCGACAAATCTTCGGGATAGATCTCTTCCAAGCGGGTATCGAAAGGCATTGATTCCGTTGAAAAAGGCTCCAAAGGCGCGATGCGGCCCACTGCACCCGGCAGCACATGTTGGCTGAGTTCTCTGTGTCCTTTCTCGCGTCTCAACAGAACAAATTGAGGGGTTGATGCGTATTGGTTTCGTCGTTGGCCGGTTTCCTACGCTGTCGGAAACCTTTGTGATCAGCCAGATGGTTGGATTGATGAAGCGTGGCTTCGAAGTCGGCATCGTCTGTGAGGGGATCACTGATTATCCTCATCTCGATCGAAGCAAGGAGTCTTTGTCCGTTCTGCTCGCACACACGCATGATTGGTGGGGTAAATTTGGTAACCTCCGACCGAAGATCGATCGCCTTCCAGCCAAAATCAAAGATAAAGTCTCGGCGGGCCTGGATACGCTGTCCGTCCGGCGACTCAATGATTTTGATGCCGTCGTTGCTCATTTCGGCCAAAACGGCGCGCGTGTTGCGCGTCTTAAGAAGCGCGTGAGCATCAAGCCGCCGATCGTTACGATATTTCACGGTTTTGATGTCGGCGTTCCCCTACGCGAGAACGGTTTGAAACAATATCGGGATCTTTTCAAGCTCGGTTCGCTTAACCTTACCGTCAATCAGCTTTTCCGTCATATGCTGACGGAAGCAGGTGCTCCGCATGACCGTACGGCAGTGCATCATATGGGCATCGACGTCACTCAAATTCCGTTTGAATGGCGATCCCGGGAAGGTGGCCCGCTGCAGCTCATTTCCGTCTGCCGGCTCATTGAAAAGAAGGGCATCGAATTCTCTCTTCGCGCCTTGGGGCAGCTTTACGCATCCCGCAGCGAGCTCGATTGGCGATATACCGTGGTGGGCGATGGACCTTTGCTTGACAATCTCCGGGACCTGACAAACGAGCTTGGGATATCCAACCGCGTGACGTTCCTGGGTAGCCTTGCCCACCATGATGTCAAACTTTGGCTTGCGCGATCGCATGTCTTTATTCTGCCGAGTGTAACGGCAAGCAACGGCGATCTGGAAGGGGTTCCGGTCGCACTCATGGAGGCGATGGCCTCCGGGCTGACGGTGCTCAGCACATATCATTCGGGGATTCCGGAATTGATCGAAGATCATGAGACTGGCTTCTTGGCGGCGGAGAGAGATGTCTCTGCACTTGCTGACAAAATCGGCTGGATAGTTGAACACCCGCAGGTGTGTAGGAACATCGCACATGCAGCGCGGCAGAAAGTCGAAGGTGAATACAATGCTGAAACCCTCAACGATCAATTCGCGGGCCTAATAGCAAAGCTGGTGAGGGGGAGCTCGGCCCAGTTAGGCCTGTGAGTCCGTGTGGACTCCCCCTATTTCAGGCCTAGGCTACGCCTCTAGAAATGTCATAGCAAAGCGAAATATTGAGAGATCAATATCCGACAGTCATCCTCCATATAACCCAATCATTGCTACACTCATCTTCAGATAGTCAAGGACGTTTATGTCGTCGGTTACCACATCCTTGTCAA
This sequence comes from Martinezella hainanensis, assembly GCF_900094555.1. GTDB lineage: Bacteria > Pseudomonadota > Alphaproteobacteria > Rhizobiales > Rhizobiaceae > Rhizobium > Rhizobium hainanense. The sequence continues at coordinate 162,788 of NZ_FMAC01000006.1, read as the reverse complement.
CGTGGCCGAACGATTGCCGAGATTCATCGAACAGCTCTAAAATGCCAAACGCCTACAGTCGGCACTCGGCTATTGATCACCAGAAGCACTTGAAACCCAACTTACCCAGCAGGCGTCTTAGTTTGATGCGCCTCGCTGCTCAAGCCCGAGGGAGCACTCGAACGCCAGGTCAGCTCTTAGTGAAATTAACACTCAGGCAACCCGCTGAAATCGTTGAGGTCTGTTTCTCACAATTAAGCGGAGAGTGACACGAAATACTCACGCTCATCACTATATCCCGGAATTCGCAGCAGACTTTCGTTTTCACAAATTCTGCCGTCAATCACCGGCACCATGTTCTCACAACGTTGTTCAACTTGGCTAAAACCTCGGTGTCGAGCCGACCGGGCTGGCAAGGAGTCCAAAATCGTGGCCCGATGCAACAAAGTATAGAAGACCAATTGCGACTGTTAACCCGATAACGAATCCCGCAGCTCCAACGGCGAAAAGGCAGAAATTTTGCCACTGGCGTTCACGGGCGCTTTCAACATGAGCTTTCATTGTTGCAGCGAGACCATCGAGTGCGCTGACACGTTGACTGATTGATCGAACAGCACCGTCACAGATCCAATCGCCAATATTGGCAATCACCCTTGCATGGTCCTCCGAGCAGGCTCTGAGATTGCGAACTAATTCTTCAACCGAGGCCGGGTCGAACAGAGCGTAACCGTCGCTGTACAGAAACGGTCTCTTCGGCATGTCTAGCGAATTTGTGTTTTGCTGCTCGCTCACCAGAACGACCGCTTGGCTGAGTTCGGCACAAGCAAGTTTCAATCTTGTCATCACATCAACTGGTTCGCCTTGGCTATCGGCGTCTATCCTACGCGGAGCTTCCATACCCTTATCTTCCTAAATCATTGTGCTTCATGGGCGGATTCATTGTGTACTCTCATGCAACATGGATGCCTTAACCGGCCTCACATTGTCGATGAGATGGATTGCGTTGGCTATTTTACGCGGCACAAGGTTATGCTTGGCATGCAGGCATCGCCCCCGTAGCTAAACTGTTGTCCTTATGCAGGCCGTCTGCTTCAAGACAAACCGCACTATCTTGGTTGTCCCCCCGGTCCGTCTGATCTCTCTGGTCCAGCGCCGTGTCCACGCCCGTCTTGGGAGGCAGGCCCCTCAATTTGTGGTTTGGATTGAAGTGGATTTGGTCCTAAAGGCTCAGCTTGGCGCTGAGACGAAACGAAATCACCCCCGCTGATTGCGAGATCTAGATAGACATGGGAGCGAGACACAAGAGACGCGGCCTTGGCCCCGCTCAATGTGATGCCGATTCCCAGGTTGACGGCGTGGCCGTCGCTTTCTGCGTAAGTCTCAATATTTATGTTACCGTTGTTAAGCCCCGGAACCAACTCTTCTTCCTTGACGCGAAGGATATGCAAGTCGCCAGATCCACCAGCAAAATCAACCACAACTCGCCGTCCTACAAGGTGGTCGGAGGAGAGGTCCAGCGTAAGATCACCAATTTTCAGTCGACCGGAATCGTTTGTCGCCACACCTCGAAGCAATGGATGAGTTCGACGGGAACGGCGCTCGATTAGACTTGCAACGATAACGCCGTCCGGCTTGCGAATCCCGTAAACGGATACGATCATGCCGAGCTTCAATTTCGGCAACGAAGTTTGCGGTGTCAATTCGATACGTTGCGAAAGTACAACGAGGCCATGTGTATCGATGCTCTCAACACGACCTGTCACCTCACTCGTGACGTAGATGGCGCTAGCAACCGGACTTGCGAGCGAACCAGCAAGCGCTACTCTTACGACTTGTCCCAGGCGCATCGCGCGTGCGTTCGCCCGGATGCCATCAAGATAGATAGGTACATCCGGTGAGTAGGTGATACGATGCCCGTTCACATAAATGCTGCCAAAGCGTTTGATTGTCCCGAAAATACCGGTTCCGCCGATGCCATGATCGTCGCCACCCTTCAAGGAGTTGCCCGTGCCGCCAATCCCATGGTCAATCGGTGGCGGAAAATCCTGCGCATTTACAAGAGAAGCCAAAATGACAGGTGAAACTGAGGCAAGCTTCAAGAAGCGCCGGCGATATAGGCGGATGGATGTCATTGATCATCCTCGACATCGTTAAGGTCCATATCGCTTTTAGCTTCAGTGAAAATGTAGACACCGGTGATCCAGCGAGCCTGACCTCCCTTATCAGCCTTGACCTCTTCATTCGCCAGGCGATTCAAGCGAACAAGCAGATCCATCGATTCCACCCTGCTTATATCGTTCAGCTTTTTCGCGAGCTCCAGTGAAATATTATCGTAGTGTACCGCACGTTCGAAGAATGCGGGATCTGCCGACAACATGTTTAAAACCGCTGCAGAAGCATGATCATGTATGTTGCGGGCGAAAAAATGCTCTTTGGCACTATCACCAGGATCTGGAACTATAGCTGCCGCTCCAAGATGGACGCGGTCATGGATGTCCAATGTTGCGATTCCGCGGTTCAGCCATTCATCGAGAACAGCGCGGGGACGCAGATCTCGTGTTACATCTTCGACAAGTGTCTCGAAGGATGCGGCGCCATTTTCCGCTATCCGTGGCAATGCCCGCGGAGTCCCTTCTTCGTCTAGGTAACGAGCGTCGGCAAGCCACCTTGCGATAATACGACTTGTGCGCGACACGGGTGGCGGGGGCGCAGGTAAAGGCATGTCACCAACTCGCAGCTTGCTGACATCCTTGCGATGGATACCCGTTATCAATGAGATCCTGCTGTCAGTTTGCTTTTTACCCGGCAAACCGTATTCTTTTTCCGCGACATCGACGTACAAGCGCTTGAGGATCGTTGCGAACGCCGGGAATGTTAATCCGCTCGCAAGAGACAGGCGGACAAACGGTTTTAGAACTTTTCCCAACATACGCTGCAATGCGGCGTCGGAAATGACGGGCCGTGGTCGTTGTTGCTTCATAACAGATGCCAAAATTTGGTTGCTTCGCGTCACCGCGATATATGCGGCCGAATGTCGATTGCTAATGGAGGGGATGCTGCAAATTAGGGCCATTCACAAGAGCCATTAGCGAGCATGCCGTCGATCCAGTACCTAATCGTCATCATCACCCAGCCATCAATGCTAAGCGCAACTTGGTTCAGGCGGCTTTGCATCAAATTGTTTCGAAACTTTACTCAATGATTAAATGGGAAAAAATCCCACATGTCAAGAGACTGGTATTACATGCAGAGCGTGCAAATTTGCCAGAGGGTCGCAAAGGCGGGTTATGGCTGCCCAACGGATTAGTGCTGCTGGCGGAATAAGTGTCCATTATCGGAATAAGCGGACACGAAGGCGGAATGGATGACAATTCTTGAAGAGGGCAGCGGAACTCGACGACGCAGGAGACGTGGCAGATCGTTGAGGAGGCCCGGTCTTCCGAGAATTCGGTAGCAGAGCTTGCTTGCCGTCGCACCCGACCGGTCTTTGGCTTTCGGAGCTGACGCATGCATGGGACGTGTTCGCCGAGCGTGGTTGTGAGCAGCACATTGTCAGCCCCAAGGGCGGTATGTCGCCGCTTGAGCCGCGCGCTCTCAGATCGCCGCTGCTTGACGCATCCGCCAAGGCCTGGGTGGACGACCCCGAACTGATGGTACATCTGTCCTCGACCGCGCGGAATGCCTCGAAGTATAAAGGGGATGTTGGCCTCAGCGCCGACTTCTGTCAGTCGGGTGACGTCTCGAAAGTCGGCCATTTCGCGATGCTGCGCCGGCCGCAGCCAGTGCGCTGTGCAATCTCCGAATGGGACGACCTTCTTTGTTCAAAGCGTGCACCGTATCGAATATCGCCTGCCGTGATTGTCGATGAGCGTGACGGACCCGGCGCCAGAGCGTTGCGTCAACGTGCGGATCATCCTGAATCAGATCGACTTGCAAGCTCCCGATACTTTTATCCGGCAGCAGTGCTCTTCCCGTGGCATGGCCGGAAAGGCTCATCTGCTCCTCGATTACGACGCGGAGATTCTGCATGAGATGGAACCGATCAGCCACTTGGCGTGCTTGCGGTGCACCCTCGCGAGCAGCTTGCGCGTAACGCCCGCATCGGTCTCGGCTCACGATCTCGACAACCGGACCGACGATGGGCTCGATCGAGATGGTCAGGCGGCGATCTTGCTTGCTGCCAAGCCCCGCCATCTCGCTCCAGCTGATGCAGGGAACCGCGGCGCCGGCACCGAACGGTGCCGACGCTCTGTGTGACTCTACAAAATCCCGGTGTAGGCGCCGCCATCGATCAGAAGGCTCTGGCCGGTGATGTAGCCGGCCTGGGCCGAGCACAGAAAGGCGCAGGCGGCACCGAATTCGGAAGCGTCGCCGTAGCGACCGGCGGGGATGGCCGCTTGGCTCTCCTGCTGCACGGTCTCGATCGGAACACCACGTCGTTCTGCTGTTGTCCGCTCGTTCGTGCGGCGCCGATTGGTTTCGAACGCCCCGGGCAGCAGGAAGTTGATAGTGACGTTGGCATGTGCCACCGACCGCGCCACGCCGGCAAGGAAGCCCGTCAACCCGGCTCGGGCGCCGCTGGACAGGTCGAGCCTTGCTATCGGCATCTTCACCGTGGCCGAGGTGATGTTGACGATGCGGCCGAAGCGCCGTTCGACCATGCCGTCAATCACCCTCTGCACCAACTCGATCGGCGTCGCCATGTTGCCGACCACCCCGGCCAGCAGTGCCTCGCGATCGATATCGCGAAAGTCGCGCAGCGGCGGGCCGCCATTGTTGTTGACCAGGATGTCGACCCGGGGCACGGCCCGCATTAGCGCGTCCTGGACAGCGCGGGTGGTGACGTCGCCGGCGACTGCGATCACCTCGGCCCCGGTTTCGGTGCGGATCTCGTCGGCAGTCCGCTCCAATGTCGCCTGGTCGCGGCCGTTGACCACCACACTGCAGCCGGCCCGCGCCAGTTCCAGCGCACAGGCCCTCCCAAGCCCCTGGCTCGACGCGCAGACGACTGCCTGTCGCCCCTTCAGCCCGATATCCATATCATTCTCCTTTTCCTACGCCCGGTCGTCGGGCCGTATAACGGTGCTCCAACTCAAAACCGGCGCGCACCTCGCGCGCCGGTGCAACGATCTTCTGAACACTCGAGGCACGGTGTCGAACGCGCACCTCAAACGGGCGTTCAGTCGATCCGAAGGCTCTGCTGCATGGCAAAGCACTGAGACCAGATGAAAACGTCGTATGCCGCCAGGCGCGATTGCCATTTGGGCGTCACCGCGTCGACGCACTTGACCACCACGCGGTCGATGTAGTTGTCAGCCACTGCCCAGGGGTTGGTCTTGTCCGCATCAGCCATCCCGACATACGGGGGCGTGGTCTGAAGCGCCGTCCTGGTGGCCGACTTGACGTCATTCATGAATTCGAGCTGTTCGCGCACGTCGGCGTGGGTCCCGACGCGGTCCACATGCCCCGAGACCAGGGTCTCGAACGGAATCTTATCGATCTCGGCGACCTGATTGAAATAGCCGGGGATATCCTGAGCGTCGGCGAAGCCCGACCACGCCATCCAACCCGGGAAGACGATATCGACCACCATCAGCACCTTCTGTGCCGGCGCCCAGATGAAGATGTTGCCGGGCTCGTGGGCGTTGCCGTGATAGCTGAGTTCCAAGACCTGGCTGCCGACCTTCAGCGTATATCGGTCCTTGAACGTGACCGTGGGCACGGGCCGCTTCGGATCGTTTGATCGTTCGAGCAAACGTTTTGTTTCCTCCTGGGCGACGATGATGGGGTGTCCGCCCAGGTCTGCCGCGCCGCCGATATGGTCGATATGGGCGTGGCTGTAGATCAAATGGGTGATCGGCCGATCCGTCACCTCCGCGATCGCCTGCTTCAGATGTGCTGAATAGCTGGGCGGCGCATCCATCACCACGACACCCTTGTCGTAGACCATGAACATCGACTGATATGCATTGTCGGTTACCATGTAGAGACCATGGCCCAGCTCTTGGAGGCGGTACCCCTTGGCGGGATCCACCGGCGGCACCGCGGCGGAGTTCGGGACCGGCAGATATCGGTCCACACGGACGCCCATTGGGGCGATCGCCGGCATCCCCTGATAGGCTTCACCCGCTTCTCCGGGCGCCGCCGTTGGTTGCGCCCACGCGCTATTCCCGGACGCCAGCCCAAGACCAAGCACGATCGCCAGCACGCTTGAAATCGAGGACTTCATGAGAGCGCCTCAATAAAACGACGTGATACTTTCTGTAGCATTGGAATTCTCCTGGTTGTTGGGTAAGTACTTAAGATTAATGGATTTTTTAAACTTCCCTCGCACTAGATGCGTAGTGTGCGGAAGTTTCCGAGTTCGACGTCACGCTGGAGGTCGAAGTCAGTGTCTTGCAGGGCGAAGACGTGAATGGCGCCAGCTTGTATATCACCAACGAAAAAGACATCGTCGGCGCCGAAGGCGAGCGCACCTGCGGTATGCACCGATTTGGAGGCCTTGATGCCGGAGCCTGTCGTGGCGGACTTTGAGTGATCCGCGTTGACACGGTAAAGGCCGGCGGTATTAAGGGGGCCGTGTGAACATGGTGAACTCCTTTCAGGTTGCGCGGCAGCATGAAAAAAGTTCGGCTATTTTTATATAACCAAGAATGTTGAAAGGCTTTGTACCGGATGAGTGAGAGCTACCCTCCGGCGATCAGCCGTGGGTCGACCGTTTCTATCACGCAGCAGATCTATCGCGGCATGCGCGAGGCTATTCTCAGCGGTTCGCTGGCTCCAGGCGCCCGACTGTCGTCCTGGCAGGATCTGGCTTCTCAGCTTGGCGTATCGCGCGGAACGGTCAAGAGAGCCTACGATCTCCTCAAGGACGAACAGCTCATCATTACACGCGGTGCGACCGGAACGTGGGTGACCTCGTCCCCTCCGTCGCTCCAGACTGACCAGGTCGAGACGAATACACAGCAGCCGGGGATGTTTTACGACTTCCGAGCGAGACCCCAATATTTCCAGGGGGGGATTCCGGCGCAAGACGAGTTTCCGCTGAAGGCCTGGTTCAACGCTTGGCGCAAGGCGATGACCGCCGATCTGTCGCGCCCGATGATCCAGCCCGATCCGCGCGGCCTTTACGCCCTCCGCCAGGAGATCGCAGGCTATCTGACATTGGCGCGCGGGCTCTCCTGCCACGCCGATCGGGTCTTCATAAGTTCTGGCTTTAGCAGCGGTTTATTCATCGTCCTGAGCGCAATGGGCTTTCATGGACAAAAGGTGTTCGTTGAAGACCCGGGTTTCCCGCGAACCCGCCAGGCGCTCCGTGAACTTGCCATCACGCCGGTACCGGTTCCTGTCGATCCGTTCGGCATTTGCGTGTCACCGAACATGATGAACGGCGAAGCAAAGCTCGCGATTGTCACGCCGGGCCAGCAATCGCCTCTGGGCATGCCGTTGGCGCCAGACAGGCGAATGGATCTTCTCAACTGGGCACGCCAGACGGACGCATGGATAATTGAAGACGACTATGCAGGGGAACTGCAGCTGACCGGCCGGGCGATACCAGCGCTGGCGGGCGATGATCATGATGGCCGTGTCTTCCATGTTGGCAGCTTCAGCAAGACCATCAATCCCAGCCTGCGAATGGGATATCTCGTCGTGCCCGAACACCTGATAGGCCGCTTTAGCAAATTCGTCGCACACCTGACGCCGGCAGGATCCCTGATCGCCCAACAGGCGCTCCAGTACTTCATCGCGGGTGGCCACTATCTGCGTCACCTTCGAAGAATGAAGACGTTATACCTTGCCAGAAAGACGCTTTTAGTTTCGACATTGCGCGAAGAGCTCCCTCCTTCCGTGAGGTGCGAATTCGAAGGAGGGCTTTCCGTCAGGCTATTTTTTCCGGCGGGTACCGATGATGTCGCCATCGCGGAACGAGCGCAGCTTGCTGGTTTTGGTGCCCTGCCGATCTCGCCCTGGTACCAAGGGCCAAATCCGCAGAGTGGTCTCTTGCTCAGCATTACCAACGTCACCGAGCGGTCTGTTGCAGCCCGCTGCAGAGCCCTGTTACGGATAATCCAAGGCGGTATCTAGCCCGGTTTCGTGAGGCGAGTCGCGGAAGCCTATCCGAGCTGCAAATTTCGCTGACTGGATGTTAGACAAACGATCGAAACGGTAAAGGCCGCCTCGAATCCTACCGAATGAAATATATATCTAAAAACGGTTGCGTCCGCTGATCGCGGTATCCAGCCTACCGCCGAGGGACGCGACGACATGTTCAATTCGGTAACTGTCAGCTCGATCGCCTTCTTGTTTTCGGCGTCGACCGCGTCGAAGAATTTCGCGTGGTCCATATGAAAACATCTATTGTCTTAGAGTGGTAGAAACACCGCCTTTTGTGGCGATGGACTAAATGCGTCGCGCAGCGATGATGGTTTTCTCAACCAGGGGAACAGTCATGCGCAAAGCGTTTTCTATTTTAACGCTGATATCGCCAGTATTGGCGAGTTGCGCCAGTTTCACGCCCGCGCAAGTGGCAAAGCCAAGTGACATCTCGCTCGATACTGCCCTCAATGACGTTGCGACGTCTCTTCACAAGCTGCAGCACAAATATGCCGGCAAAGAAAAGATCGGCATGATGGTCGATGAGGTACAAGTCCAGTTTGCAATCGCCGTCACCGCGGCAGATAGCGGCAAGGTTCAATTGAATGTCGCGGATATACCGGTTGGCGCCGCAGGCGGCACATTCGGCGCAAGCGCTGAGCATGATCAAAGTTCCAGTGCCAATCGCGGGAACACTATCACCGTTACGTTTAAAAACGTAGCGAGTGCCGATCTGAGCAAGGGAAGTTTTTCTCTGCTCAAGCCGGCGGGTAAAGGCGGGAAGGCCACCGGCGACAACAGCCCGAAATGGACGCCGGAACAACTCACTGCTCTGCAGAAGGCGCTCGAAAAATTGAAAGTCTTTGATGTCCAACCAGGTGGCAGCTAGCGCAAGTGTCGCCGTTTCATGGCTACAGTCTGGATACGTAAAGGGATGATAGAGATGAATGGGGATGCTCCTCATATCGAGCCAGAATGGAAAAGCGCCTTGGCGGTTATCGCTGTGGTGCTTGCCTGTATACTTCTGATTACCGCTCCATTCTGGCTCTGATCCGGCCGTCCCACGCGCGTTATATCCACCACTTTGAATTTAGTAAGGTGTTGATCCACTCCGACCAAGGCTCCCAGTTCACCAGCATGGGCTGGGTATCGTTCCTGAAGCATCACAATCTGGCTCATTCCATGAGCCGACGCGGAAACTGCCATGACAGCCCAGTCGCAGAGAGCTTCTTCAACCTTCTGAAGCGAGAGCGGATACGCCGCCGGGTTTACGGTTCACGCGATGGGGCACGGGAAGACGTGTTCGATCATATCGAGATGTTCTACAACCTGAAACGCAAACACGTCAGGAACGGGACGCTGTCGCCCGTCGAGTTCGAGAGGCACCAGAAAATCTAACCCAAGGGTGTCTACGAAACTTGGGGCTATTCAGAGCGTCCCAAACTTGGGGCGAGCGCTAACTACCCAGGGATATGAGCGGAAATGCGCCAATGAAGCTAAAAATTTGGAGGAAGCCGCGGTTCGGATCCATCAAGGCGCACATGATGCCGTGCCGGAAATAATGAGATGTTGCCGCGATCTGTCGAAAACGTGAACATAGCCCGCCTTTCCCCGTGGTGCACAATATGTCATGCCTTGTGGCTATGAGACTCTGGTCCCTTATTGCCCCTCTGCTCTCGATCCTTGCGATCTTGGGCTTTCTGACCGCTCCGATGGCTGTGCCTTCGGCGGCTGAAGCTATGATGTCCAAAGCGATGACACCGTCGATGGACATGGCGGCAATGCCCGACGCGATGCCGTGCTGCCCGGATCAGAAACAGCCTCTTCCCGACTGCCAGAAATCCTGTCCGCTCGCGACCATTTGCATGGCCAAATGCGTTCCGGGCTTTGTACACGGGGAGTTTGCCCTGTTTCGTCTTGATCGTGGCACCGATATCAATCCGTACCGGGATCGGATGCGGGATCCGACGATCGGCGCGCCGCCGGACCGACCTCCGCGAACCTGAATTCATCGTGTCCTTTCGGACTTTGAGAGCCGTTCGGCCGAGCCGAGCGGTGAAGGCGTGGCTTTGCGCCATAGCCATCCCGTGCATTTGCACGAAACAACGATGAATTTGGGAAAACCAACAATGACGCTTTTCACCTTGAAGACTGTGGCCACCGCAGCGCTAATCGGCCTGACCTTTACAGGCCTGTCCTCCCCAGCCTGGGCTCAAATCCAGGATTATGAGTTCCAGCTTGTCAAAAACGAGATCAAGCCGGGCAGCGCGGCGGAGATTGCCGTACGCCTTGTTGACAAGCGCTCCGGCAAGCTCGTTCCCGACGCGGTGATCTTCGCGCAGCGTGTCGATATGGCGCCCGACGGCATGGAGATGATGGCCGAGCCGATCGAGGCTCTGCCGTCGGTCGAGCCCGGCGTCTACCGGTTCAAGGCGCAGATTCCGATGGCTGGCGGCTGGCGCCTGTCGCTCGGCGCCAAGCTCCAGGGCGAGACGGACAGCCTTGAAAACAAGCTCGAGTTCAAGGCCGTCCCATGACAAAAGCCGGTCGCACCGGGCTCACCCTCGTCGCCATGCTGGCGGCGGGGGCAGGGGGCCTTTGGGCCGGGCAGCGTGGTGTCGCGCTGCCTGACCTTGCATGGTTTCGCTCGACCGTCGACGTTGAAAGCGTCGCGGCTGCTGCGACGACAACAGCGGTCGGATCGGGGCCGATCATCTATTATCGCGATCCGGATGGCCACCCTGCCTATTCGGCAGAGCCGAAGAAAACGCCGGACGGCCGGGATTTCCTCGCCGTCCGCGAGAGCGAAGATTTATCCTTCAATGCAAATCCGGTCGCCAAGCCGGGCGTAGCAGAGGTGGCAAACGACAAGCCCAAGACGTCCGCCACCTCCATAAAGGTAGCGGATGCCGGAACTCGGGCAGAAACCAGCAAAGGCCGCATCCTCTACTATCGGAACCCGATGGGCCTGCCCGACACCTCGAAAACGCCCAAAAAGGACTCGATGGGGATGGACTACATTCCCGTCTACGAGGGCGAGCAGGCGGATGCCTCCACCGTCAAGGTTTCGCTCGGCAAGCTGCAGCGCACCGGCGTGAAGACGGCCGTTGCCGAGTTGGCAAGTATCGGCCGCAGGATACAGATCCCCGGTACGGTGGCGCTTGATGAACGCCGCGTCAGCGTCGTCTCGATGCGAACGGACACCTTCCTGGATGATGTCGCCAACGTCACGACGGGGGATCACATCTTCAAGGGAGAGAAGCTCTTCCAATTCTACTCGAAGGACATCGCCACTGCGGCTTCGGAATATGCTGCAAGCCGCGGCAGCGAGGATGCCGGACCCGCACTGAGGCTGAGGAATCTCGGCGTGCCACAGGAGGTCATCGATACGATTTCGCGAACGCATCAGGTGCCGACGAGCATGACCTACACATCGCCGCGCGACGGCATTGTCCTTGAGCGCGTTGCGACAACAGGCATGATGGCAAAACCGGGCGATATCCTGTTCCGCGTCGCCGACATTTCCCATGTCTGGGTGATCGCCGATGTTCCGGAGTACGACCTCGCTTCCGTGCGGGTCGGCGCCCAAGCCGAGGTCAAAATTCGCAGTCTTCCTGGCATGGTGTTCAAAGGCACAGTCGATCTCGTCTATCCCGAGGTCGAGACGCAGACGCGAACCACCAAGGTGCGTATAGAACTCCCCAATCCAGACGGCACCCTGCTTGCCAACACGTATGCCGATGTTGCGATCGAGGCCGGAGTTCAAGAACCGGTGGTCGCGGTGCCCAACGGTGCGATTATCGACACGGGTGACCGTCAGGTTGTCTTCTTGGACAAGGGAGAGGGTCGGTTCGAGCCGAAGGACGTCAAGCTTGGCGTGCGCGGTGACGATAGGACCGAAATTCGCCGCGGCATCGCGGCCGGCGACACGGTCGTCGTCTCCGCCAACTTCCTGCTCGATGCCGAAAGCAATCTCAACTCGGCGCTCAGCGCCATGACTGAGGAGGCCAAGCCATGATCGCACGCGTCATCTCGTGGTCCGCCCATAATCTCGTCCTCATCCTGGTCGGAGCGGCGCTCGCAGTGGCCGGCGGCATCTATGCGCTGCGATCGCTGCCGCTGGATGCCATTCCCGATCTTTCCGACGTGCAGGTGATCGTCTACACCGAATATCCCGGACAGGCCCCGCAGGTGGTCGAAGACCAGGTCACCTATCCGCTGACCACGTCGATGCTGACGGTGCCGAAGTCGAAGGTCGTACGCGGCTTCTCCTTCTTCGGTGTTTCCTTCGTCTATGTCATCTTCGACGATGGCACCGATCCTTACTGGGCGCGCAGCCGCGTGCTCGAATATCTGAACGCCGCCTCAAGCCGCCTGCCGCAGGGCGTCACACCCACGCTTGGGCCGGATGCGACGGGTGTCGGCTGGGTCTACGAATATGCTCTCGTCGCCAAGGAGCTGTCGCTTGCCGAACTGCGATCGCTGCAGGACTGGGTCGTGCGGTTCGGCGTGTCGAAGTCCGAAGGCGTGGCCGAGGTCGCCAGCGTCGGCGGCTTTGTCAAACAATATTCCATCGTGGTCGATCCTTCCCGTCTCAAGGCGCAAGGCGTGTCGCTCAACGATGTCGCCAATGCTGTCCGGGCCAGCAATACGGACGTTGGCGGCCGGACGATCGAACTATCCGAATTCGAGTTCATGGTGCGCGGTCGTGGCTACCTGAAGGGGATTCCGGATATCGAGAACATCGTTCTGAAAAGCCAGAATGGCGTTCCATTGCGCCTTGGCGATGTGGCCAGGGTCGAGCTGGTCCCAGACGAACGGCGTGGCATCACCGAGCTCAACGGCGAGGGTGAGGTGGCCGGCGGCATCGTGTTGCAGCGCTTCGGCGCGAACGCGCTGACCGTCATCGACAATGCCAAGAAGAGCATGGATCAGATCAAAGGCAGCCTGCCGCCGGGTACCGACATCGTGCCTGTCTACGATCGTTCGACGCTGATCGAGGCCGCCATCGAAACGCTCAAGGGCACGTTGGTGGAGGAATCCATCGTCGTCGCCTTGGTGACGATCGCCTTCCTTCTGCATGTCCGTAGTGCGCTGGTCGCCATCATCATGCTGCCCGTCGGCATCCTGATTGCCTTCATCGCTATGCGGCTGTTGGGACTGGGCGCCAACATCATGAGCCTTGGCGGTATCGCGATCGCCATCGGCGCGATGATCGACGCGGCCATCGTCATGATCGAGAATGCCCACAAGCATCTGGAGCGGGCACCGCCCGACAAACCGCGGGTGGAGATCCTGGTCGAGGCCGCAAGCGAAGTCGGACCGGCGTTGTTTTTCAGCTTGTTGATCATCACCGTGTCGTTCCTGCCCATCTTCACTCTGGAATCGCAGGAAGGCCGTCTCTTCGGTCCGCTCGCCTTCACCAAGACCTTCTCGATGGCCGCCGCCGCGCTGCTTTCGGTGACTTTGGTGCCGGCGCTGATGGTGCTCTTCGTCCGGGGACACATCGTGCCCGAGCAGAAGAATCCGGTGAACCGGCTTCTAATCTGGATCTATCGACCGGTCATTTCCGGTGTCCTCAAGGTGAAAACCCTGACCATCGTGGCGGCGCTCGCAATCCTTGCTGCGACGGCCTGGCCAGCCCAGCATATCGGCAGCGAATTCATGCCCAATCTCGACGAGGGCACGCTGATGTATATGCCGACCACCTTGCCCGGCATTTCGGTCACCAAGGCGGGTGAACTGATGCAGACCCAGGATCGGATCATCAAGTCCTTCCCGGAGGTGCAGACTGTCTTCGGCAAGGCGGGCCGAGCCTTGACGGCAACCGATCCCGCACCGACGGAGATGTTCGAGACGATCATCACGCTGAAGCCAAAATCGGAATGGCGACCAGGCGTGACCATCGATAGCCTGAAACAGGAGATGGACGCTGCTTTGCAATTCCCAGGCGTTTCCAATGCCTGGACCATGCCGATCCGCGGGCGCATCGACATGCTCTCGACCGGCATCCGCACACCCGTCGGCGTCAAGGTCTACGGCACCGATCTCGCCGAGATGGAAAGAATCGCGCGCCAGATCGAGGGTGTGCTGAAGGGTATCCCAGGGACATCGAGCGCATATGCCGAGCGGGTGATCGGAGGTTACTATCTCGACATCGTTCCCAACCGGACTGCTCTTGGCCGCTATGGCCTGACCATAAACGACGTGCAGAGTGTCATCGGCATGGCACTAGGTTCCGAGGTCGTGACGTCGACCGTCGAGGGTCGTGAGCGCTATGGTGTGGCGGTGCGCTACCCAAGAGCGCTCAGAAGCGACCCGCAGGCAATCGCAAGGGACGTTCAGATCTCCCTGCCGGGCGGCGGCACCGTTCCTCTCGGAGAAGTTGCGGACGTGAAGCTCACGCGTGGGGCAACGACGATCCGGACTGAAAACGGCCAGCTCGCCGTCTATGTCTATGTCGACATTGCCGGGCGTGATCTCGGCGGCTACGTCGCAGAGGCGCAGCGGACGGTGGCGAAATCGGTGCAGATGCCGCCAGGCTACTCCGTCGCCTGGAGCGGTCAGTTCGAATATCTCCAACGCGCCGAAGCACGACTGGCGATCGTCGTGCCGCTGACGCTGGCGCTGATCTTCCTGCTGCTCTACCTGAATTTCAAGGCGTTGACCGAGACCATGATCGTCATGCTGTCGCTGCCATTCGCGCTTGTCGGCGGCATCTGGCTGATGTGGTGGATGGGCTTCAACGCCTCGGTGGCTGTTGCCGTCGGCTTCATCGCGCTTGCGGGTGTGGCGGCAGAGACCGGGGTGATCATGCTGATCTACCTCGACCACGCCATGAAGGAGCAGCGCGACACCTGCGCAAGGGAAGGGCGTTCCTTTTCGAAATCGGATCTCAACAGGGCCATCATGGTCGGCGCGGTCGAACGCGTCCGGCCGAAGATGATGACGGTCGTCGCAATCATGGCCGGTCTTGTACCGATCCTTTGGCGTACGGGCACCGGTTCGGAGATCATGCAGCGCATCGCCGTGCCGATGATCGGCGGCATGGTGTCGTCGACGCTGCTGACGTTGATCGTCATTCCGGCCGTCTACGGTCTCATCAAGGGATGGCGGCTGCCGATCGCGTCCTCCGAGGATCGCTTCGCCGAAGCAGACGGTCGCAGTCTCGAGGCAGCCGAATGAAAGGAGGATTCGATGATGAATGAAGTGATGGGGGGCAGCATGATGTGGGGCATGGGCCTGGCGGGTCTGCTCGCAATCATCCTCGTCGTGCTGGCGATCGCTGCGCTGGTCAAGTATCTGTTCTACCGCTGACGATTTTGCCCGCGGCGTGGATCAGTTGTCCACGCCGCGAGCGTGCCAAGGTGATCGGGCGTCATGGAAGCTTGTCCGTAGCGTCATCCATTTCGGCACTAGAAAACTCAGATTGAGCCGACCGGTCTTTGCTGCCGCGGAACTGAGCCTTTATTGGCCGTGCAGGAGGTCGTCATGGCGTCGCCTATCCCGAAAAGCGTCACGGAGGATGCGTTGGTTCTCTCTCTCGAAGAGGTCATTGTGGAAGTCGGCCAATCAGGACTACGAAGGCTGCTTCGCAAACTAAGCCGACGTGGTTCATTTCGTGAGGGAAGCGGTTTGGGCCACGTTCGATCTCCGGCGGCCCAAACGTTAAGACCATGGTCTTCCTTCAATACCCGATCGTAAATCGGGCTCGTTCGTGCACCGGCTTTTCGAGCTCGTCGACAAGGGCGATGGCATAGTCCTCGAAGGAGACCCAGCTTTTCCCTTGTTCGTCTTTGATGAGATTATCGCCACCGAGACGGAACTTGCCGGTGCGATCACCAAGATCGATCAGTATCGGAGGGCTGAAATAGGTCCAATTGATGTCGGATGCCCGTAGGGCTGCAAAGGCTTTTACATGCGATCGGGCGATCGGGATGAATGGCTTCGGCCAATGGCCGGAGTCGAGTACGGTGACACCGGGCGAAAATTCGAGAGAACCGGCTCCGCCGACAACGATGAGCCGTGGGGCCTTGGCTTTTTGAACCGCCGTGATGATGCGCTTGACGGTGTCGGGCAGCAGGTCGGTATAACTCTCATCCGACGTGAATCTGGGATCGTCGCGCGGAGGGCCAAAGGCACTGACGACGGCATCCGACCCCGCGATGATTTCCGCGATCCTGTCCGCGCTGCCTAGATCGTCGCGGACGATCTTTACGGTTTCGGGAAGGTCTGCGGGAAGCTTGCCGAGGTCGCGGGCAACTGCTGTCACCTGATGTCCGCGGCTTACAAGCTCGGTGAGAATCGTGCGGCCTGCGCGACCGGTTGAAGCTAAGAGAACGATGTGCATTTGGTTTTTCTCCGGAATAAATGATGTTCTGCTGCTGGTGACGGATGATATTGGCCAGGCTTGCCGTCACTCGGCTGCTTGCGTGGCGTCAAGTGCCGGGTAGTCGACATAACCGGCAGCACCGCCGCCGTAGAAGGTCGAGCGGTCGTGGGGATTGAGCGAGGCGCCGATCTGCAGTCGACGAGGCAGGTCGGGATTGGCGATGAACTGTCGTCCGAAGGCGACAGCATCGGCCCGGCCCGCGCGGATGGCCTCATCAGCCGAGCCGCCGGTGAAGCCTCCGGCGAGGATCAAGGGCTTGCGCCAGAAAGAGCGAAGCTGATCGACGGCCTGGGGCGCATCGATCTCCATCCCTGCCACTGCACGTGCCTCGATCAGACTGACATAGGCGATGTCCAACTCGCTCAAGCGCGAAAGGGCGTGGCCGTAGAGTCCGACCGGATCGCTGTCGCCCACGTCGTTGTAGGTGCCAAACGGTGAAAGGCGGACACCGATGCGATCCGCACCCCAGACGTCGATCAGTGCGGCTGTCACTTCGGCAAGCAGACGGACGCGGTTCTCGATTGATCCGCCGTAGATGTCGGTGCGCTTGTTCGAGCTGTCGTCCAGGAACTGCTGGATCAGATAACCATTGGCGCCGTGCAGCTCCACGCCGTCGAATCCGGCTGCCAAGGCATTGCGCGCGCCCTCGCGATAGGCCTCGATGATCCCGGAGATATCTCCCGGTTCGAGCGCCCGCGGTGTCTCGTAAGGAACCTGGTTCCATTCGGGTGTCAGCGATGTCTGGCCGGTAATCGCAATCGCCGACGGTGCGACCGGCAGTTCGCCATTCGGTTGGAAACTCGAATGCGATGACCGCCCGACATGCCAAAGCTGCAGGAAGATGATGCCGCCTTTGGCATGAACAGCATCAGTGACCTTCTTCCAGCCCTCGATCTGCTCAGGGGAATGGATGCCCGGCGTTTGCGGATAGCCTTGGCCGTAAGGAGTGATCTGGGTCGCCTCAGCAATGATCAGCCCGCCCGCGGATGCGCGCTGACCGTAATATTTCGGAGCGTGTTCGTTCGGCACGTTTCCGAGACCGGCGCGCATGCGGGTCAGCGGCGCCATGACGACACGATGGGCAAGCTCGTATTGGCCCAGTTTAAGAGGCGAAAAGAGAGAAGACATTGACGAGAAATCCTTTGTGCAGGGGCGGAGGCGCCGGAGCGGTTTCGACAGGGAACGTACCTTGAAGGCTGTCGACTTAATTTAATATGACCGGTCGTCTTGAATTAGTCAAGCCGTAGGGAGAGGCTGCCGGTGTGGCGATCTTGACAGGCGGTCCATGAGCGCCGAAATAAAAGACGACCGGTCATATTCTTGAAATGGAGCGCCGCCGTGCAAACGCAAAAACCTGCAGCACCTCGTGGGCCGAAGCCCAATCCGAATACGCGCGACAACCTGATCCGGGCGGGAATGCGGATGTTTCACGAGGCGGGATACACCGCAAGCGGGATCAAGGACATTGTCGACGAAGCAGGATTGCCCAAGGGGTCGTTCTACAACCATTTCGAAAGCAAGGAAGCATTCGGAGAGCAGGTTATCGATTTCTACTTTGAAAAAGGTCTGCCCGAACTGCGTGCGCTCCTTGGTGATGGTAACGTCCCACCGCTAAAGCGTCTGCAGACCTACTTCGAAGAGAGAATGCAGGGTTACGAGGCCGCCGGATATGCCGGCGGCTGCATGCTCGGAAATCTCAGCCTAGAGGTCGCCGACCAAAGTACGGCGATGCGCAGCCGGCTCGCGGAGCATTTTGAAACATGGAGCGGCCTTCTCGAAACATGCATAGTGCAAGCGCAGCGGACTGGCGCGATGAAAAATCAACTTCCCGCCTCGCTGCTTGCTCGGTTCCTGCTGAACAGTTGGGAGGGTGCCTTGGTGCGCATGAAAGCCGAGAAAAGTAATCGTCCACTGAAGGAGTTCGTCCAAGCCGTGTTCGGATCTATCCTGGTTTGACACAGGTGGCTGCAGAGAGAGTTTGGGTTCAACTGAACAACTTCTCGCTCTCATGGCACTGATGATCAAGGAGTGGGGCGAGGTCCAATTGGCCTGGCGGCCGCGAGGATTTGTACGACCTTTATGGTTCGGCATGTTGTCGATGTTGGCGCCAAGATCCTGAACCGACCATCGTTATCGAGTGCCTCTGCAATTTTAAGCTATGAGTGAAGTGGCTAGCTGGCATTTAAGGCGATCATGATCCCTTTGACTGCAGATGGCGAAGCATTCTGCACCGATGTTAGATCGTTTCTGCGATCCGCAAATCGCTTACTAAGCCATGATTAAATAGGAGCATTTAGCCATCACACGGCTTCTTGAAGCGGCGACTGTTGCGGGATGGCTGCCATTCAACTGACGTAGGTGCTGATCAACACCGTCGCAACGTGATCAAGCATGCGATCCGTGAGCGCAGACCACACTGCGCTCACGAAGGGCGGCATATAGGTCAATGGCTGCGCGCTGATACCAGCGCGCATCGCCTACCATTATTTCGACAGATCTGTCGTCGCTGCCAGAATCACCTTGGCGACTTCCGCAGGCTGTGACAGCTGTGGCGTGTGTCCTGCCGCCAAGCTCACGACGTGAGCTGAGATTT
Source organism: Martinezella hainanensis (assembly GCF_900094555.1). Lineage (GTDB taxonomy): Bacteria > Pseudomonadota > Alphaproteobacteria > Rhizobiales > Rhizobiaceae > Rhizobium > Rhizobium hainanense. The sequence goes on along the minus strand of NZ_FMAC01000006.1, from coordinate 143,730 downwards.
TCGTTGCCATCGCCTTCTGTAGATCCGGCTGAATCATGCGGTCCTGCTCGCTGATGATGTACCATGAAGGCTTCGTCTTCCAAGCCGCATCGCTCACTTCCTCCTCGAAATTCTTACCGCGCACGGGACCTTGCGTGGCCGCCATCAGCCGTGTTTCTTCCACCGGAAGATCCTGGGCAAGGTGGTTTGCGATCCCTTCAGAGCTGAGTGTCAGGAAGCCCTCTTTGTCCGCGATGATGTGTGCGAAACCTGAGGGAACCGGATAGTCCTTGGACAAACCTGCAACCGACTGTCCTTTCGACGGAGCGAATGCAGCGACATAAACCAGCGATTTGACGCGCTCATGCTGGCCAGCTTCCGTGATGACGGCACCGCCCCAGGAGTGACCAACCAGAACGACGGGGCCGGTCTGCATGTCCAATGCGCGCCGTGTGGCTGCGACATCATCGGCCAGCGATGTAAGCGGGTTCTGTACGGAAACAACCTTCAATCCCTCCTTTTGAAGGAGTGGAATGACCTTGTTCCACGCCGATCCATCGGCAAACGCGCCATGCACAAGCACAACGACAGGTTTTTCGACCTCCGCCGCACCGGTGGGGGCTGCGTTTGAAGCCAATGCCGAGCTGCCCAGAACGGCGGCCACGACTGCTTTTTTGCGAATGATGACATCAAGTGCTCCTTTGAACTAGGCCCACCGCGGGCTGTGCGGAAGGCAACGCGATCAGATGGAAGGCACTTGTACATATGAAAATATTGAGGATAAATATCCGAATAGGATCATGATAGAAAACATTGAGTTTCAAATGGACAGACTGGCTTGCATGCATGTTTTTGTGAAAGCCGTTGAAACAGGTTCGATTTCGGCTGCTGCCGCGGAGCTTGGTTTGTCATCCCAATTGGCAGGGAAACAACTGAGAGCGCTGGAGCAGGATTTCGGCATTCAGCTGCTGAACCGTACCACGCGTAGGCAAAGCCTTACCGACGGTGGTCGCATATTCTATGACCATGCGAAGAACATCATAGCGGAGATGGAGGCAGCCGAGGCGCTGATTGCCGAGACCCGCCTGATCCCGAGAGGGCGACTTCGCGTCAGTGCGCCGATCACGTTCGGCAGTCACGCGCTCGCGCCTGAAATACCGGAATATTTAAAGCTGCATCCGGAAGTGTCCTTGGATCTCAGCCTGACCAATCGGACCGTAGACCTCGTAGAAGAGGGCTTCGATATTGCCTTCCGAACCGGAGTACTCCCGGATAGCCAATTGCTGGCAAGGGGGCTTGCACCTCTTCGCTTGGTTTTGTGTGCCGCGCCCTCTTATCTGAGGTCGGCAGAAAAACTGACCAAACCGGAAGAACTGCAACAGCACGAATGCCTGGTGTTTTCACACACGTCGCTTAGAACGCAATGGGTATTCGATGGCCCGGGTGGTGTCATATCCGTCCGGATCGCCGGCAGATTTTCGACCGATAGCGGCGAAGCGCTGCGCGCCGCTGCTGTCGCCGGTATGGGGGTATTGCTGCAGCCGCATGAGCTGGTAGTCGCAGAGATCAAAGCCGGGCGCCTGGTGAGGCTCTTGCCAGAGTATGAACCGCCCGCCCGTCCGCTCCACGCGCTCTATGCGCCCGACAGGCGAATGACACCGAAGCTGCGAAGCTTTCTGGATTTTGCCGTTCGGAAGTTCGGGGTGCAGTAGCCGAACGCTTAAACATGCTGTGTGGTTTGCTCATACCTCACATCGCCGCTGATTATTCCATGCGCGTCAACGCGCTGCCGGGCGCAGCGTGACGGTCCTGGCCGAACGTTCGGTAGCCCTCAACGTGTACTGCGAAGTATCAAGAAGTTCCCGAATTTGAGACGGACGGTGTTTGTAATAGCACCGCCGGCGGTTCATATCCCATCAAGGGCGATTAAGATTTGCCGTTTTCGCAGGTGAGGTACTCGCTGTACAAGGTCGCATTCGTGATGCGATCCGCTGGCGCAACGCTAGTGTCACGCTGGAAGCTTTGCATTTGCATGGATGCTGCGCCTCGGCGGTTCCGTTCTTCAGTGCTTGGTTTCATTTTCGACTCTGGGACGCGTGGGTGGAAAACACATGCAAACGCACAGGCCTGGCTTGTTGTCTTCGAGCGTAACGGGCGCACCATGGAGGTCGGCGATTGCCTTGACCAGGCTAAGCCCCAGCCCATTACCTGGCGTCGTCCGGCTCTTGTCCAAACGATAAAGCCGCCGGAACACCAGTTCGCGTTCCTCTTCGGGAATACCGTTGCCGCTATCGGCCACGCGGGCGTGATAATGTTGCTCCCCAGGCGTCAGCGATAGGGTAATGGTCGTTCCGGGCGGGCAGTGGGTGATTGCGTTTTCGACAAGATTGACGAAGAGCTGTGTAAGCAATTCCCGATCGCCGTCTATGGGCCAGGGGCGGGAAGCCAAAGGCTTCAATGCCAAGCATTGCCCGGCGTCTTCGGCAACGTCAGCGTAGATTTCTGCAACCGACGCCATGATGGCTCCCAGATCGACCGGTTTGAAACGCGTCTTTCGGGCGCCAGCCTCGATCTGCGAGATGCGGAGCAGGGCTTCAAAGGTAGCGTTGATTCTAGTTGTTTCGTCGCTGGCGTCGAGAAGCAGGTCCTCCACATTTTCGGACCGCTCCAGGCGCTGCAGCGCCCGTTCAATGGTGAATCCGAGCCGGTTGAGGGGAGTCTTCAGATCGTGCGCGATGTCCGTGCTGACCTGCCGCATTCCGTCAACGAGTGCGGAGAGCCGGCCAAGGGCCTGATTTATATGCATGGAAACGACGTCGATATCATCGCCATTGCCGCGGATCGGAATTCGTCGAGCCAGGTTGCCTGCCGAAACGTCGACCAGAGTTCGCTCGATCGCCTCAAGCCGGCGTTGCGTGCGCGTTGCCAGTACGGTTCCGCCGAGGACGATTGCCGCGACGATGATGACCGAGGCCCATGCGAAGCTCATGAGCGCGATCTGCTCGATCCGGTCGGTTTCGCGGTAGCTTTGGCCGACGACCAGGGCGTTGCCGCCAACATTGCCGGCGACAAGGCGCAGCGGATCGTCATCGCCAAGTCCGAACAGGGTCGCGGCAACGGTCGAAAGGCCGGGCGTCACAGTTGCGGCGGGAACATTTCCGGCGAGCTTTGCTCCCTTGGCATCGAGTAAAAGGAAGACCTGATCTTCCGGGCGCTTGAGGACCGAATAGGTGTCGACCGCCGCGATGAGATCCTCCAGGTCGTTGGAGGAATAGGTCGAGGCCACAACCGAATAGGTGTCCTTGATGGACACGTCGAGCGATCTCGCCAGCTCGCGCTTCATCAGGCCGTAGGCGACGAAGCCGGCGACGAGGAAGGCGACGATGAAGAAAAGCCCGAACGATATTGCCAGCCTGAAGGGCGTGCTGCGCAGCAATCTATCGCGGTGCATGTATGCAATAGCCGGTGTTGCGGACCGTGTGGAGGAGGGGGACGTCGAACGGCTTGTCGATCTTTGCGCGCAGCCTGCTGATGTGGGTCTCCACGACGCTCGTCCTGGGATCGAAGTGGAAATCCCATACGCTTTCCAAAAGCATGGTGCGCGTCAGCACGCGGCCTTCGCCGCGCATGAGCGCCTCCAGCAAGGTGAATTCGCGCGGCTGCAGGTCGATGGCAATACCGCGTCTATGCACCTGGCGCTTTATCACGTCGAGCTCGAGATCGGCGACCCTGAGCACGGTCTTCCTGTCCTGGACCGGCGGCCGGCGTGCCAGGGCATTGACGCGTGCCAGAAGCTCGGAGAAGGCAAATGGCTTCGTCAGATAATCGTCTCCGCCCGCCTCAAGCCCTTCGACCCTGTCGTCGACGCCGCTGACCGACGTGAGGAACATTGCCGGTGTTTTGATCTTCGCCGCTCTTGCGGCCTTTACCAGAGAAAGGCCGTCGAGGCCTGGAAGCATCCGGTCGACCACCAGCACGTCATATTGTTCCCTGGTCGCCTGAAAGAGCGCATCGGTCCCGTCCTTAATGACGTCACAGACATGACCAGCTTCGGTAAGCCCGCGCGCGATGTAGTCGGCGGTCTTCCGATCATCTTCCACCACCAGGATCTTCATGGCCGTCCAGGCTCCGTCAATTCGCGATACGACTGCTGCCTAGACATGCCTCAAGAAGATGTCTGCAACCTGAACGGCGTCTTACAAATGCGTAAGCTAGCGGTCGTCACGCGGCGGCATTTCTTACGAAACGGTATTGTTCGGGCAAAGGCAGCGTAAGGACCGCCGCATAGAACTGGAGGCCTCGGTCGCATGTTCGGTGCGGCCGGTGATCAATCAAGCGGCAGTCTGGCCGCCTATCGGAGCCTCCCTCATGACCAAGCGCAATGCCATCCGCCTCCTGAACGCTCTCCTGTTTTCCTGCGCTGTCACGCTGCCGGTTGCCGGTCATGCGGCCGCCGCCCGCCCGTGCGAAGATGTCCTCAAGGAGATGCGCACGGCGAAAGGATCCGCAAATCTGACGGCTGACGTCAAGACGAAGGTCGATGCGCTGGAGGCAAAGGCCGTCGAGCGCTGCAATGCGGACGACGACAAACGCGCCAACGCCTTTCTGCAACAGGCAATGGCGCTGATGGGCAAGTAAAGCGGGGTGTCTACCATGAGCTCACTGTCATATGCCCAAGGAGGCAATGTCCTCAATCGTGTTCCGCGGATCACCGGCGACTTCTGGTTGATTAAATTGCTCGCCGTCACGATGGGAGAGACGGCTGCCGATTATCTCGCCGTTAATATGGGATTCGGCCTGGCCGCGACATCCGCGATCATGACAACGGTGCTGGTCGCCGCGCTTACCCTCCAGTTTCTGCAGCAGCGCTATGTACCTTGGGTCTATTGGACCGCCGTCGTCATGATCAGTGTTGTCGGAACGCTTTTGACCGACAATCTGACCGACAATCTGGGAGTGCCCCTTCAGGCCTCGACCATCGGCTTCACCATTGCCCTTGCACTCACCTTCTTCATCTGGTGGAAGATGGAAGGCACGCTGTCCATTCACTCGATCTTTACGGCAAGGCGCGAGGGATTCTACTGGCTGGCGATCCTCTTCACGTTTGCACTGGGCACGGCCGTCGGTGATCTGATCGCGGAAGTTTTTGGTCTCGGATACATCATGACCGGGCTGATCTTCCTTGGCATCATTGCCGTCATAGCGATCGGCCATTTCAATCTCGGCGTGAATGGCATTCTAGCATTCTGGCTGGCTTACATTTTCACGCGGCCACTCGGCGCGTCCCTGGGGGACCTCCTTTCCCAGCCGCTGGAATATGGCGGCCTGGGATTCGGAACGATCTATACGAGCGTCCTGTTTCTAGGTGCCATCATACTGACTGTCATGTACATGACAGTCACCTACGAGCCTGAAACTGCGTCGGAAACCGAGCAGGATCGCTTTTAGAACGAACTCGCGAACCGCGCCGTTGAAACAAACAGGCGAGGTTCATGTTGCTCGCCAAGGTCAGTAACTTCCGGCAGGAAAACCTTTTGACGCTTTCTATCCGCGTGCTTGTGGATTGTCGGAGGTTTTTCGGCCGGATTTTCGCATTTCACGAACGGGAAATTGTTCGTTTTCCTCGATATCTTCTTCCAGTGCCACCGGAAGACTAGACGTCGTTGCCCTGCATCGGGCCAGCCTGAAGATTCCCGCCACAAAACATCCGCGCCTGCACACTATGCTCTGCTGATTTTTATAGAAAAATCATAGCTTTATCTGACCTTAGCTCAAATCTCCGTCGATGTCCGATTTGTAAGAATCCGGCAAAGCGCAGGGAAGGATCGTTGTTTAGATTTTACATGGTCGGCGACGCCGGCAGTGGCCGGTTAGGCCACGATATGCTTGTAAATCGAAGGAGTGAATTATGCTGAAGAGATATTTGGCGATCGGTGTCCTTGCGACATCGACCTTGGCGGCGGGAATGGCGCTTGCCCGTGATGAGACCGGAACCATCACCAATATCGATGCGAAGGCAGATCAGATCACGCTGTCCTCGGGAACAACGATCAAACTGCCAGAAAACATCGAAGTCGAGTCCTTCAAAGTCGGTGAGCGGGTTGCGGTCCATTATACTGTTCAGAAGTCCGGCGGCGCTCTCGCCTCGAAGGTGAGCGCCGCTAAATAGCAGGTGCTATCTGCTAGGCCACGACACATCGCGAGATGGGACTGGGTTATGTCAAAGCCCAGTCCCATCCGGGCGAGACGGACTGCCAGGGCAGGTCCTCAATCACTGGAGGCATGAATGCCGTCATCGTGCCGCATAAAGTGAGGAATAACCCGAAAAAGCGCCTCCGGGCCAGGTAACCTGGATCCTGATGTCGACAACCTGAAGATCAAGAGCCAGAATTTTGACTGATGCCAGAGGGAGACGAGCGAGCCAGCGGTTCGTCTCCCTTCAAGAGCAAATGGAAATCTACATCAATTTGCTGCTGCAAAGAGACATTTCAGTCGCGTAGCAATGTTCTGTCACCGTTCGTCCTCGATCGCTCGATCAAGCATGCCCCATCTGTAATTCATGGTGAGTGTCCGCTGACCTGTTCAGATCAGGATTATTCGCAAGCCGGTACAGCATATGATCCACAGCACGATCATCCGCGGCTATTCCCAGGCTGCTGGCGCAAAGGGGGACTGATAAGGAGGCTTTTGGTTGGTCACGCTCCGGCCAAACAGTTCGGACGCATCGCGTTGCGACGAGACGAAGGCTTCGTTTGCGCGCGTTTCGCGCCTTGGCGGCACAACGCGCGGCGGTTAAAGTGTGAATGCTGACTTCCTTGCGGAGGGTTACCATGTTACGCAGGCTAACATTCATTACTTGGATATTGTGCTGCACCGTCACTCTTCCTGCCCGTGCGCAGGAAGATAGCCCTGAGTTGCGTGCGTGTATGGCCCAATCCAATGGTTACGTTTCCAAAATGCTGGATTGCGACGAAATCGAAGTAGGCAAGTGGGATAAGCGTTTAAATGTCGCCTATGAAACGCTTCTTCACGCATCAAAAGGCCGAGTGCGTATTCAATTGCAACATGAGCAGCGGGCATGGCTTGACCACCACCTGAAAGAAACGCACCGACTCGCTGCAGTCCGAGGCATCGGCTGGGCAGCTGACGAGACGGCGTCGGGGTTCAAACTCCATGACTTGAGCCTAAGAACGCTCGCTCTTGAAAAGCGGGTGAACGCCTTGCGTTGAATGGCTCTGCTGCAAAGATTTCGCTTTTGGAAATAGGGCGGCCGCGCCGAGCGCGCTAACTGGATGCAGCGGCATCCTTTAGATGAAGTGCAAAGCCTGATGCCCCCGGCTCGCTCAGCTCCGAACGGAGTTGCATAGCTGGAATGTGATAATCCCCGCCATTTTGGCGCCGGTAAGGAATGGGATACGTTGTTTCGAGCGTTCGCATCCGGTCGCGTAGACTTTCTGCAGCGGCTTCGAAGCGGGCATCGTCGAAGCGATCGGTGCTGTACGTCACGAAGGGCGGTAGTACATCGTAGCCCGGATAATAGAGAATCCCGTGATTGATCGGAAACAGAAGATCGTCGATCGGCCCATTGATTCCCCGAGGAGCGTAGTGCTCTTCCCAGCCACCCGCAGTTACGACCAGCATGGCTCGTCTGCCAACCAGGGTTCCCTCGCCGTAGCGATCACCCCAACGCTTGTCGCTGTGCTCGCCAACGCCATAGGCGAAGCCATATGCAAACACGCGGTCGACCCAGCCTTTCAGGATAGCGGGCATGGCGAACCACCAGAGCGGAAACTGCAGGATCAAGGTATCGGCCCAGAGCAGCTTTTCGATCTCCGCTTTGACGTCGTCCGTCAGCGTATCGCCGCTGAAAGCATGTTTGGAGGCGGCGACCGGTATGAGCCGCTCGTCAGGAGCCAAGGATGGGAAGTCCGCACGGTCGATTTCGGATTTCCACCGCATGGCATGGAGATCGGAAATCCGAACCGTATGGCCGGCTGCTTCCAGCTCCTGGACCGCGACGTCACGTAACGATGCCGACAAGGATTTCGGTTCGGGGTGAGCAAATACGATGAGCACATTCATAATGGCACCTGCTTGTTGGAGAAAACTCTCCCTAAGCTAGGCCAAGTTCCACTCATGCGTTATACTGAAGGAATGGATAGGATAAAGCCGAATAATGGATAGATCGGATGTCACACTCGGACGCATCCGCACCTTTGTCCGCGTCGCCGAACGCGGGAACCTGTCGGCTGTGGCGCGCGAGTTGAACATCGGCCAGTCCAGTGTCACGCGGCATGTGCGCGAGCTTGAAGAAGCCCTGGGCGTGGCGCTGTTGAGCCGCACGACCCGCCGTGTCATGCTCACCGAGGAAGGCAGCCTTTACTATGCCAACGCCATCCAAATCCTGCGCTTGTTGGAACAGGCAACCGACGAAGCGCGAAGCGCGCGGAATGTCTCTGCCGGCACGGTTCGCGTCTCTTGCACGGCAGCGCTCGGTGTCCGGCATGTCAGTCGATTGATCTTCGCTTTTCAGGATCGCCATCCGGATATCGCAGTCGATCTCAGCCTGACAGATGAGCGCGTTGATCTCATCCGCGAAGGCATGGACATCGCATTGCGCCTTGGTCCGCTCACCGATAGTTCCATGAAGCTGCGGGCGATCGGCCAAAGCCGGCGCGTCCTTGTCGCCTCTCCAGCCTATCTGGCTGGGCATGGCCGGCCGGCAACACCCGAGGAACTCAAGGACCATGAGGGTGTCCGCATGTCGAATATCGCCGGCAGCGAATCCCTCGTGCTCGAACGGGCGGGAGGCGCGCGGCACCTCGTGCCTTTCAGTGGGCATCTGCGTGTCGATCACGGGCTCGCCGCACGCGAAGCCTTTGCCGCGGGCCGCGGTTTTGGTCCTGCTCATATCTGGCTGGTGGACGACTTTCTCGCGGACGGTCGACTCGAGGCGATCCTGCCTGACTACACTCCATCGGCCGTACCGTTGAACATGCTTATCGCGCCCGAACGAACGAGCATCACGCGTGTCAGGTTGCTGGTGGAGTTTCTGGCCGAGGCGATGCTGGGGATCCCTGGCATAGAGCGGTCACGGGCGGGGAGTTAAACCGCCAGCCTGATGGATATTCTCAGCGACCTTGATCCAATTGGGAGCATTGAACGCCAATCACCGATGCCGGATCTTGCGGGTTTCCCGTCGAACCGTCGTCGGAAGGCCGGAATTGTCTGCGGGGGGCTTCTGCCTGAGCGGCAGGCAAGTGCCTTATCCTTACGTTGATGAAACGACGTGACATCGGTTTCGGGGCTGTTCTTAACTGCCTTACCAGCCATAGCTGAAGGTCGCGCCAACGCCGTTATCCCCATCCTGGACCACGTCGGTTTCAGTGTTTCGACCATACTGGAAAATGCCATAGGCATTGTTGCTGCCGTTCTGCCGCAAGGTTGCGGAATGACCGTTGCCCCGTTGCTGGATGAAGCCGAGGTTGCCCTGGCCAGCCTGAGCGATGCCAGCCGCGTTGCCCCGGCCCAGCTGCCGGATGTCGGCGTCCTTCAGACCGCGGTAGAGCGAATAGACGCGCAGTCCGGTCGAAAAGAGATCGGCATCCTCGGCATTATCCGGCGCGAGGTTGAACGAGATCCGGCCGCCGGCGTAGGCTGGCACAGACAAGGCTGCTTGCCCCAGGCTTCCGGCAAGAAGAGTGACGGTAAGGATCTTAAACAAGTTGCGGGTCATCCTGATCTCCATTTGCCGGCTGCCTTGGCCGATGATCAACTTTCGCATCTCTAAGCTGAACCCAGTCGGAATTGCCCGTTCAGTTGTCGTTCAGTCGTTTCGGCCTGATCGAGAGCAAAAGGGCGCCAGAAACCGGCGCCCTTTTGAAGGAATTGGCAGGGTGTGGAGGCCTGTTAGTTGCCGCCGGTCTGCTTCGTGCAGCTGAAGCTCCTGTCCCCGATCACGATATTCAGCGTCGCCTTGTATTCGGCTCCCTTGGAGTCGAGTGAGACGGAGCTGAGGATTGCCGGATGTCCGGCTGTGGCATCAAAATCGCCACTCTGGTTGATCGTTGAGCTTCCGCCGCCGCCTGCTTTTTCGACCTGGAAGGTATAAGTCCCGCCAACATGCTCGTCGGCGTGGACGAGCGCATCCAGTCTCACCATACCTGCTCCAGGCGTTGCTTCGATTTCGCAAAGCTGCGCTTCGTCAGATTGGCTGGCAGTCGTCATTGCCGCAACGGCGCCGACGGGAAGCAGGACCAGCGCGAGAATCGCCATCAGGCGGCGTGGATGTTTGACGCTATTTGGCATGGGTCGTCTCCCCTAATGGTCTGCTGTTGCGATCTTGACCTTTTTCATATCATCGCGTTAGCCGCTTACGGGCAGGCCTGGACGAAGGCCGCGACATTACCATTGCCGCCCTGGCTGACATTGGCGCTGCAGCCACGACCGACCTGGACACCAGCCGCGATGTTGCCATTGCCGTCCTGGGTGAGGATGGTTGTGTGGTTGGAGCCAAACTGGCCGATGCCAGCTACGTTGCGGTCGCCGTTCTGATAGGTGGCGCCATAGTTATCATTACCTTCCTGGCCGACGGCCGACAGGTTATGACGACCGTATTGATGGCCGATAATCCGGTTGTAGCCACCGTTCTGGTAGGTTCTGATCCTGTTTTCATACCCTTCCTGCGCGCCACCGGCAGAGTTCGACCAGCCATATTGTTCGATACGCACATCGTTGGCCATGGCGGGGGCTGCGGCGGTGAGGCCGACGAGAGCGACGAGTGCGGTTGCAATGAAAGACGTGCGGATCATGACTGTGTCTCCTCAGGCGGATAGGACCGCGGTTGAACGTCTTTCTTTTAGACACTGCCTTTGGAACGGAAGCTGAAGGCACCATTCAGTTGGGGTTCATTCGCGGAGATCGCTGCCCCTCTTCGCAATCAAAACGGAGGCAACCAAAGTAGTGACCCATAATTGCGGTAGGGATCCACGCTTATTTTTCACTTGATTGACGCTGCAACTTAAACTTTTATAACTGTTGCGAGTTGGTTGTTGCTTGGGGAGGCGATATGGTCGATGTGCCAACTGGAACAGTCTATGATTATGTAAAGTTAGCAGCTGATAATCTTATATGGCCGTCGTTTGCACTAGGGGCCTGCATTTGGTTGGCGAGACATCCAGAGGTAATCGCACGAATTACGACATTGGATGTTTTTGGAGTAAAGCTTACCCTCGGTGAGTTGAAGAAGACCGTAGACGCGAATGCACAGCGTATCGCGGAACTGGAAGAGGACGTTGAAAGCGGAAAGAGGATCTATAATGATTTGCTCGCCGAGGTCCAAGTCAACACGGCCGGCTCCGAAGCACTTTCGGATGCAAGGCGCGTGATCAAGACGGAGGCTCGCGCGGTAACAGATTTCGATCGCACCGCAAAGATCCTCAAGGGCGATGGAAGCCTGGATGAACTTTATGGCGCGGCGGTGCTCGTGCGAGAGCGGCTTCCACTTGACCTATTTCCTGCGGTTCTTGATTGTCTGGATAGGCTTGCCAAGGATCCGAAGCTTGGTGGAGCTCGTCTGAATACGGTCTGGATGTTGACGAGTGCTGCCCATAGGATGCTGATCGCGTCCGTCCGCGACGGAGCCATTCCTTCCATATCGAGGGAGGATTTGACGCGAGCAGTAAGCGTTCTCGATGCTCTTGGTAGAAACAAAAGTGTGCTCGAAGATAGGCCGGACAAGCCTGAAAAGGGCATCAGGGGGCCGTTGAAGCATGCGAGAACCTGGGTTGCCAAGGGGCTTGCTCCAGCGCCTCCAAAGTAAGAGCTCATCGCAGCGCAAAGAGTCGATCGCCACCTTGGCGTTCGCTACCGAACCGGACAGTCTGGCAGCGAATTCCGACAAGCTTTGAATTTGGCGCGGCCCCGCACCTGCAAGGCAGCTGCGCCCCTAAAAATGGGGGACAACGTGCATCTGATCGTATTTTGTGATGGAACCTGGAACACTCCGGACCAAACCGAAGCTGGCTTGCCGGCTTCAACGAATGTTGTGAAGCTTCGCAACGCTCTGGCAGCCGAGGATAAGGGCGGCGAGGAGCAGCGGGTCTACTACCATCCCGGCGTCGGTACCGACGGCGGCTGGTGGGACCGTATCGCTGGAGGCGGGCTTGGCGAGGGGCTCGATAACAATATCATGAGCGGCTATAACTGGCTCGCGCGCAATTATGAAGTTGGTGCCAAGATCTGGCTTTTTGGTTTTAGCCGCGGCGCCTTCACGGTCCGCAGTCTTGGCGGCATGATTTCGCGCTGCGGCCTTCTCAAGACTGCCGGTATGGACGAAAAGACAATATGGGCTGCCGTTGAAGCGCTCTTTCAGAACTATCGTACACCGGAAGCGAGTGCAAAGCTCGTGAAGGCCACAAAGGCGATGCCGTTTCACGGCGTCAAGACGGGGGACGCAGCCAAGCAATCGATCCCGATCCACTTTATCGGCGTGTGGGACACAGTCGGCGCCCTTGGTGTGCCGAACGACATGGCACTGCTCAATCTCATTGATGATCCGGCCAAACACAGCTTTCACAATACAAGCCTCAGCCCGATCGTCGCAAATGCCCGTCACGCGATCGCCATCGACGAGATGCGTCAGAGCTTCACGCCGACGCTATGGACTAATGTCGATGATCGGCTGACGGTCAAGCAAATCTGGTTTCCCGGCGTGCATGGTGACGTCGGCGGCGGATACGGACGATGTGACCTCTCGGATGGCGCGCTAAAATGGATGATCGACGAGGTTCGAGGACTTGATCTGAATTTCAGGGAGAACATCGAAACGCAGCTTTCGCCATATCCGCTTGGTCAGCTTCATGACTCGGTGACAGGGGTATTCAAATTTCTGAAGACGCGGCCACGCGACGTTCCGCTCTTCTCCAGAAATAATGGCGTACTGCACGAGTCGGCGCTCGAGCGCCATGACAACCCTCCAATTGCGCAGGGCATCTATTGGAAAACAAGGGTTATTGAGCCAAAGGGTGAGGCGACCATTGATGTCTTCGCACGCGAACGATGGAACCGTACCGGCCTGTATCTGAGGGCTGGCGTTCGTTACAAGTTCTCGGCAAGCGGCGAGTGGATGGATAGCAATATTACCTGTCCGCCAAGCGGAACGAGGGATGGAAGGTTTCATCTCGGCGAAGCCGTTCAGATAGCCTCGTCCCTTTGGGGGAAAGGCGAGCAGCTGCTTACGAAGCTGACCGGCAATCATCAGGTCGACTTCTGGTATACCAAGCGCGAGGAGCAATATCCCTGGTTCTCGTTGATTGGCGTGGTTGCCAATGGGTTCCTGCCCGCTGAGAAGCCGGAGGACCAGCTGAACTATGCGCCGCATGAGGTCTTCGAAATCGGCGCGGGGGCTTATTTTACGCCTAAGAGCAGCGGCTATCTCTATGCCTTCGCAAATGACGCCTGGCAGACTTATGACAACAACCGGGGCAGCGTGAAGTTGACCGTGAGTTGCGCCTGAAGCCTGTTTGCGTTGACCCTGCGAAATGGGCGAGGTCAGGTTTGGCGTGTCATGTTCGACTTTCGCTTGGCGTAACGGCCCGGACAATCATCGAATTTATATCCGATTATCTTCCGCCAACCAGATCCAGACGATCGAGACCGCCGGCTTCTGGACATATGCTTCGTAAGAATTGGAAGCACACCAGCGCAAGGCTCCGGGAGAGGACAGCGCAAAGGCCATCCCGCTCATTGCGATGATCGAGGTTTGCGATTGCCGCGATCTTAGGCCCGTTGATCTACAGTCGCTTCAACCGTCGTGGCTGCTTCGCTCTCGATCTTGGACTGTTCCTTAAGCGTTTCGATGAAATCCGCTAACGGATGAATCGATGGGGTTGCTGCTAGGAGTGGTTCGAGGGCCGCAGCGATTGCCCGGCAATTATCTGCTGAAAGAGGCCGAAGGTTTGACACGACCTTGTTATAGGCGGGTGTCCCCCGCGAAGCGAAGGAGCGATTGATGATGAATTGTTCCAATTCCCCATCAAATCGTTCCACAAACAACGCAAGTGATCCTCCGTCGGCAGCTGCAGCGCTGTCAGAGATCGATTTGAACATATATCCTCCATTCATTCATCGTTGTGGTAAGTTACCTCATCGATGTCCTGCGGCCAAATGCGCAGAGCTGCTGGCTGCAAATACCGATACTTATGGATCACGAGGGCCGAGCTGATATGGAACTTGTTTCAATGATCAGTTTGATTGCGGCTGGCGTTATCTCCGGTCTGGTGCTGATCATAGGTGTCATCTATTTCTGTATCCTCCGCGAGGAGCGGGCGCAGGTGCGGCCCATGATTCCGCAAGAAGGCTCGTTGACCGGCCTCCAGTTCGAGCGCACCGAAGGCGGAGCATGGCCGACATCGCACGGCGACGGAGCGCATCATTGAACAGGCATTTTCTTTGAAGCCGACAACATGATCTCACGGAGCAGGCGAAAGCCGCGATAAGAGATGCGTTTGCCGGCGTCACTTTGGGCGCAATGGCATTGGTCTTACTGAGGCGCAAGCGCTTGACGACTATGCGAACAATGCGGTCCGTGCAGCATGTCGGGCGAATGATGAGAAGAATGATTGGACCGCAATCACGGCAGAGATTCTGAACAGGCACTCCAGCAGCCCGTCTTTTTTCCATGCAGAAGGGATGCGATTTCATCTACCCGCATATCTGATTGCCGATCTCGATAATGCCTACAAACACGAATTCGCATACCACTTGTGCGGGCCTTCAGAGAAGTTTTCGCTTCTTACTCGGCTTCAACGAAGTTCTGTGGAATTGTACTTGCGCGCAATTTGCGAGAGGGGAAATATGGTTTCCTATCAGCATGATGTAAAAAGGGCGCTGGAAGAGTGGGCGGCGTTTTGAATTCGACAGCAATCCGCTCGTCTTACACGCGAAATCGTTGCTGCCCGTGCGTCAGCCTGTTTGCTGCTGACGGTTGTCAGTCACGTTGGCGAGTTTTACGCTGCAGCCGAAGGTTGTCGACTGCTTCAGGGCCTCGATTAAATCGCCGGATAAGCTGCAGCATATCTGCCTAACTTCGTGGCAACGAACTCAGGTCTTCAGGAGACCCCGCGGAAGGCTGATTCCGGCGAACCGTGAAGTCAGAATTGAATTGATTTCAAGAGCTTGACGAGGTGCTGAGCGAATTGCTATCGCCGGGGCAAGCACCGAGATTATCGGCGAGATACTGGCGAAGGCGGGCGATGGCCGGCTCGTTCCATCTGCTCTTGGAGGCATGGAAATAATAGGAGTCCAGGTACCCTTGCGCCTGACGCGGGGCCTTTGTGCTCTTTCGAAGACCCATCCGCTTGTTTGAAGCCGTATTAGCTTGGTGTTAGTCCGGCAAGACACCCATTCCCGTGGCGCAGCCGTTGATGTTCGTTTTTCATCAATGAAAAACACCCTGCGGATTTGGCTGTTTATCATCCGGGCATCTTTCCCTATTTTCCACCTGCAATGGCGGACAATGGTGGAGCATGACATGCTGACAAACGTCGATACGGCTACCACAATAGCTCTCTGGAACGGCCGCGAGATTCCGCGCTTGGGCATGGGATGTTGGGCGATCGGCGGCCCGTTTTATGCCGGCGACGTACCACTTGGCTGGGGCGAGGTCGATGACGATGAATCGATTCGTGCCATCGAGCGGGCAGTCGATCTTGGTATTCGCTTCTTCGATACCGCCTCGAATTATGGGGCTGGGCATTCCGAAGAGGTAATAGGCAGGGCGATCGGCAATCGAGATGACGTTGTGATCGCCACCAAATTCGGTTTCGCGACGGACGAGAAGACCAAGCAAGCGACGGGCGCCTTTGCCGATCCTGCGTTTATACGGCAGTCCGCTGAGACGTCACTGCGTCGCCTGCGCCGCGATCGTCTGAATCTGCTGCAATTCCATCTTAACGATTTTGCGCTCGAAGCGTCCGACGAGGTATTCGAGACACTCGAAACGCTCAGGGCCGAAGGCAAGATCGACGCTTTTGGCTGGAGCACGGATCATCCGGATCGTGCCGCACGTCATGCGCGTCGGGCAGGCTTCGTGTCCATCCAGCATACGATGAACGTTTTCGAGCCGGTTCAGGCGATAATCGATGTCATCGAGCGTAATGATCTGATTTCCATCAATCGTGGTCCGCTCGCCATGGGGCTGCTCAGCGGCAAATTCACGCCTGACAAGGCCGTCGGCGAGAAGGATGTGCGTGGCGCAAGTCTCGATTGGATGATCTACTTCAAGGACGGTAGGATCGCTCCTGAATTTGCCGCTCGCCTGGAGGCGATCCGCAATCTGCTGACTGAAGATGGCCGCACGCTCACGCAGGGTGCGCTTGCCTGGCTGTGGGCGCGCTCGCCACGCACACTGCCAATTCCCGGCTTCCGCACGGTTGCCCAGGTCGAGGAGAATGCCGGTGCGCTCGCGAAGGGGCCGTTGCAAGCAGACGTAATGGCGAAAATCGATCAAACGTTGGCGGGTCTCCAACTGCCACTCAGCAGATAGGGCGGTGGAGCTGTATGCATCAAGTTCTTGGGGGCTCTTTCTCATGAAATTAGGAGAGCCGGATCGGTGGAGAAATCAACCGGTTGACTGTGAAGGTGCCGGATCGATGGCGGGATCTGGTAATAATTGAGAATGGATGCCGGCCGCTATCGTTGAAACACGGTGCATCACTCTTCAGGCGGGTTCGCCGCCAGTTCGCCCACAACGACCTCTCGCAGTCCCTGTCGCAATGTTGCGACATTCTGGGCGCCGTTCAAATGTTCGAATTCCCGCTGTGCTTGTTGCCAAAGCGGGGCTGCTTTCTCGTGGAGGCGCCTGCCTTCATCCGTCAATTCCACGAGACGAAAACGGCCATCAGCAGGCGATGATTTTATCGCCACGTAGCCGTCGCGCTCCAGGAAGCCCACCATCTTTCCCATCGCCGTCCGCTCGATATCGAGTCGTTCGGCCAGAACGTTGACCGCAGCACTGCCAACCTCAGCGAGGGCCGCCAATGTCAGGAATTGCGTAATACGCAGACCCGCGCGTTCAAGATGACTGTCGTAGAACCGGGAAATCTGTCGGCTGGCTTTTCTCGCGGCAAAGCAGTTGCATTGATCTATTCCGAGCGGTTGACCTGCTGACAACATCTCTTTTCCTTTCAATTTTCCGCCCATTAGGGCCATAACGGGCCAGCCGAAGGAACCTCGTCCGTTATGGCTTTCGGTAAACTGCCACGCTTGCCATTTCCAGCGCTTAGATCAACCCTGCTGGCGGCATGATATAGCCGGGCAACTCGGCAGCAAGCGTGCTCTTCAGCAGCGCGGTGCCCTCGTCGGCCATGATCTCGCTCTTGCCCGCGGCAAGTGCGTCATAGGTCTTGCGGACCACATCCTGCGGGCTGGATTTCGGCACGTCGATGCCGTTGGTCAAGTCCGTATCCACGAATCCGACATGCAGCCCGAGGACCTCGATGCCGCGGTCGCGAAGATGAAAGCGAAGCTGGTTCGTGTAGCTCCACGCGGCTGCCTTCGACGCGGCATAGGGCGTGAGATAGGGGCGCGGCAGCCACACGATGTCGGACAGAACATTGATGATGCCGGCACGGGGCTTGGACGACAGGATCTGCTCAAAGGCCTGCGTGACGCGAGCCACGCCATAATAGTTGATATCGAACAGCTGCTTGGACTGTGCTTCGAAATCGCGGGCAAGTGGCCCGTCGATCAAGGCTGCGGTGCCGGCGTTGTTTATCAGCAGCGTCGTATCCCTCGCGATTTCGGCAGCGGCGGTAATCGATGCGGTATCCGTGACATCGATCCTGACGGGTATGATGCCCGGCTCCTCGAAGCCGTTCGGGTTGCGCATGCCCGCGTAAATTTTCGCAGCTCCTCGGTTGCGCGCCTCTCGTGCGAAAGCTAGGCCGAGGCCGCGATTGGCTCCCGTAATGAAGACGGTGGCGTTGGTGATATCCATGACGCATTATCTTTCCTAAAGCCGCGGGTCAGGACACCAAGTCTTGTGCCGCCCGCGAAGGTTGGGTTCAAAGAAAAAGATCTTCCGATAGCTGGTCTGACAGTGCCTCTCGCAGATGGGTCGCGAGTGATAATAGCGGACCAATCGGGCTCATTCGCACGCTCACATGGGGCACGGTCCCATCCGCATTGTGGTCGACGACGACAACGGCGCTCAGGCTCTCTCCGGTCGTCAGAACCGCCTCGTATTCGAGAAACAGTCGCGAACCGACGGTTTCAAGAAATGTAGGTTTCTGCGACGCGTAGAAGGTTCCGACCGTGTCGACGACCAGGCGGATCGCCTCGCGTCCTTTAATGGCGCCGCGCAGCACCGAACTGGTCAATTCAGCCTTCTCGGTGAGGTCATCGAGAAAGGGGTGACGTGCATCTTTCAAACTTGACATGGTTTAACCTCCAGCTTGCCTTCACGATGCTTTCGCGAAGACGGCACGATTGTTGACGATGAACTCCTGGACCGAGAGTGCTGGCTTGCCGGTGATCTTCTCCACAGCATCGCTGGCGCCTGAGAAGATGCCGTCGCGATAGTTCTGAGCGACTTCAACCAGATGCTGCACAAGGAAAGGAGGGAATTTATAGAGATTTTCCATCTTGTCCTTGAAGACTTCGATCGAGGTCGGCGCGTATTCGATCCTGGCGTCAAGCACATCGCTCATCGCGGCAGCGATTTCGGTGTGATTCAGTTCGATCGGGCCGGTGAGCGTGTAGGTCTTGCCTCCATGGCTTTCCGGATTGGCCAGTATATGGGCGATGACACGGCCCTGGTCGTCGGTCGCGATCGGCGCGTGACGGCCATTCTCGAACGGAAACTCGATCTTCCTCGTGGCCGATATCTCCTTGGCAAAATGCGGATAAACAAGCCAGTCAGCGAAGAAGGTCGGGCGAAGATGCGTTGTCGGGACACCGGACCAGTCGAAGACCCGTTCGGAAACCCAATGATCCTGTGCCGCGTGGCTTGCCGATTCACGACGTGCCGAAATCTGCGACATGTTGACGATTGCCTCGACGCCCGCTTCCTTTGCCGCCTGCGCGAAGTAAGCGGCGGCCCCGATGATCCCTGGTGCGATGGGATGAAGGAAATAGGCTGATCGGACGCCTTCCATGGCGGCTCGGATATCGTCTATATCAGTGAAGTCTCCAACGGCGATATCGACACCGCGCTGCCTCAGCGCCGCCGCCCGCTCGTCATCCGAACGCACATAGGCGCGTACTGACTTCCCCATCTTCAGCAATTCATCGATCGCGGCGCCTCCGGTCCGTCCGGTCGCGCCGCTGACGAGAATGGTTGCTTCGCTCATGGTCTGTTCCTTTCCTGTTTGGGAGCGTTTGCTTTCCAAACGATATAGGAGCATATGCTCTTATATTCAAGAGAGCATATGCTCCTAATGTGATCGCGCGTTCATTTATGACTTTGCACGGTCTCCCCACGAGCGATGCATCCTTGGCGATATCTCGCCCGGCAGGTCGCTCGAAGAACGATTATTCGCGGAGGAAGGCCAGGATATCGGAATTCAATTCCTCCGCATTGACGGTCAACAAGCCATGCGAATAACCGGAATAGACCTTGAGGCGACCATGCTTGAGCAGCTTCACCGAGAGCGGGGCGGAATCCTCATAGGGGACGATCTGGTCGTCTGTGCCGTGCAGCACCAGCGTCGGCACGTCGATCGCCTTGAGGTCCGTGGTGAAATCCGTCTCCGAAAACGCTTTGATACAATCGTAATGCGCTTTCGCTCCGCCCATCATACCCTGACGCCACCAGTTATCGACGACGCCAGGGATAGATTTGGAGCCGGGCCGATTGAAGCCGTAGAAGGGGCCGCTTGGCAGATCGCGGTAGAGCTGTGCGCGGTTGGCCGCCAATGCAGTGCGTATGCCATCGAACACGCTAAGAGGCAGTCCGCCCGGGTTGCTTTCTGTCTTCACCATGATTGGGGGAACGGCACCAGCCAGCACCGCCTTCGCAACACGCCCCCTGCCATGACGGGCAACGTATCGCGCCACTTCTCCTCCGCCGGTCGAATGACCGATGTGGATCGCATCCCGAAGGTCGAGGGCCTCGACGAGTTCCGCGACATCGGTAGCGTAGGTGTCCATATCGTTTCCACTATCCGTCTGTGTGGAGCGGCCATGACCTCTCCGGTCATGGGCGATCACCCGATAGCCCTTGTCGAGAAAGAAGATGAGCTGCGCATCCCAATCATCCGCCGACAAGGGCCATCCGTGGTGGAAAACGAGCGGCTGGCCTGTTCCCCAATCCTTGAAGAAGAGTTCGGTACCGTCCCTTAGTTTAAGAATACCCATGTTAATCTCCGTTCGTGCGCCTCGGTGGTCGATGATTTGTGATTGCGAGAATCCTGCGGCAAGCAGCCCGCCGGATCCGGCTCAGGCTTGCCAGGGCGAGCGGCGAATGACGCTGCAGAAGTTGCCAGGATGAAAGCTGTGATCCTTATCGGCGACGACGTCGGCTTTGACGTTGCCGAAGGTTGTTTCCGGTTTGTGTTTGATGCCGTCGTAGAAGGCCTGGATGATGTCCTCCTTGAAGTGGATCGTGCGGGGGTGCGCTTTCACGACAGCTTCGCGCTGGACATCGGAAAACTCCTGATAGGTCAGGCCAAGGACATCCATCTCGACGCCGGCGGTCACAAGGGCGACAACAGGATGCATGAACTCGGGAATACCGGGCGTCGTGTGCAGGGCAATCGCGGCCCAAACCAGATCGATCTCCGCCTCGGAGATGCCGCGGCCTTTGAGGAAGTCACGGGCGACATCGGCGCCATCGACCTCGAAGCGCTTGTTGGGACTGCTGTGTTCGTGCAGTAGCCCCATGTCGTGAAACATCGCTCCGGCATAGAGGAGTTCGCGATCAAATTTCAGACCGCGCCTCACGCCCGAGAGTGCCCCGAAGTAGTAGACTCGGCTCGAGTGATGAAAGAGGAGCGGCGGGGCTGTGGTGCGAACCAGCTCCGTGATCTCCTTCGCGAGCTTGCTGTCCGGGATCGAAACACCTTCGACATTGAACGACATGCGCGGTCACCTCTCGGTTGGCGGTTCAGACGTCTTGGTCATGGCCTAGTGTGCGGCGGCTCTTTCGGGACAGTCGGTTCCACTGCTGGCTGCGGATGCCTGCACTCGTCAAATGGTAGAGATGTGATGGGATGAGGTCTGGTAGGAAGGCGCCCGAGTTGGTATCAATCAACCGAGATCGTTTTTGATCTCAATTGATGGCTCGCATTTCCTTTGCGCGGCAATGCGCAGGGAACAGGATCAGGAAAATTCCAAGAGAATCTTGACCGCATGGGAGGTTCGCGTGCTCGCCGATCGGGTGTCCTTCGCCATTAGCAAGGGATACAGAATCCCGCCGCCTCCGACCGTCGCCGCTCGGATTGCTGGCGCGTCGGAAATTGCGTTCTCGCACTTCAAGAACTTGGAGCCTCAGCGTGGCCTTTCCATGCCATCTCCTCGCGAGGAGGCTTTCGTCTTCAATATCCCGTTAGCGCCGGCCCGCTATCCGATCGTCTCTATCGATGGAAGGCGACAATCCGTCGTTCAGGATCCGGGAAAAGCCTATCTATTTGACTTAACCTCGAGAAACGAAGTTAGCCTGGAGGCAAGTTATGACAGCATACGCATTCATCTGCCGCAAACCACCATCGACTGCATGGCCTATGAGAGGGGCCTTCCCCGAGTTGGAGGTCTCCGGGCCGATTGCCTCGGACAAGACGACGTCGTCCTTTACCGCCTCGCGCTAACGGTATTGCCTGCCATACTCAATTCAGTGCAGGTCACCACAGCATTTATGGAGTACATTGCTTTAGCGTTGCATGATCACGTCATCTATACTTATGGCAATATTCGGAGAAGCGCCAGCACGACGGGCGGGCTGACACCTTGGCAGACCCGCCGCGCTTGCGACTTCATCGAGGCGAATCTCGCTGCCGATCCTTCCATTGCTGAGCTTAGTCGGGAGTGCGGTATCTCCGCGAGCTATTTTGCACGCGCCTTTCGCGTCACGTTCGGTATGACGCCTCACCAGTGGATCACAAGAAGGAGGATCGAGCTGGCAAAGTCGTTAATGGCGCAGACTACGGAAAGCCTCGCCGAGATCGCCGTCATGTGCGGGTTCGTTGATCAAAGTCATTTGGGGCGGCATTTCCTCAGGCTGGAGAGCATCAGTCCCGCCCAGTGGCGCCGGCGGCGGCACCCTGAATAGGGTTTCATTCGGCAATCGACACATCGAAGGTTCCGCCACCCAGATCGAAGACCAAGAACCGGCTTTCATCCTCACGCTTTTGAAGCCCGTAGGCGAGGGCGGCTGCCGTGGGTTCATTGATCAGGCGCTCGACTTTCAGACCGGCCAGTTCCGCGGCCGCTCGGGTTGCGTAGCGTTGACCATTGGAAAAATATGCCGGCACGGAAATAACCGCCTTCGTCGGTTTTTCGCCGGTTGCCGCTTCAGCATCGGCAAGCAGGCTGCGCAAAGCAAAGGATGACAGTTCCTCCGGGCGGAATACGCGCCCGCCCAGCTTGGTTTCCCGCGGCGCGCCCATGTAGCGCTTAAACGCAGCAGCGCTGAGATTCAGGTGACTGACGAGGCGGTCGCGCGCCGCGTGGCCGACGACACTCCACCTTCAGCCAGCGAACTGCAGAAAGTGTCAGCACGCTGCCGGATGAATTCGGGAGCAGTACCGATTTGCCGTTTTCGCAACGGCCTATCAAAGAATTCGTCATGCCGAGGTCAATGCCAATGATCATGGAATGTCGTCAATCAAGATTGCGTTCCAGTGCGATATAGGGAGCGTTTACAATCTTGGAATAGTGAGGTTCAGCATGCCTGACTGATATTGCAATCGGAGTGGGCCAAGGTGACAGATCAATGGTTTGCGGTGTCCGGGGTGCGTTTCTGGCGGCGATAAATCTGTGGGTCAGCGTCAGTATGGCAATGTCACCAGAGGCAATTACAACTTTCGTCGAAACGCCCGTAGCGTCCATGGATTACGACAAGGCGGTCAGTCCATGTCGGTGTTTTTCCCGCCTTTGAATGGATAAGGCAAGCCATACCGATCGCGGATCGTCTTGTTGTCATAGGTCGTCCTGTAAACGCCGCGCTCCTGAAGAAGCGGAATGACGTTGGCGACGAACTCTTCGATATCGTCGGGCGCTCGTGGCGGCTGCAACGTGTAGCCATCCACCGTACCGTCGGCCCAAAGGTCTATGATGGCATCGGCGACCTCCTCCGGCGTGCCGAGCACGAGGCGATGGTGCCCTTCGGAACGGCGCACCGCTTGGCGCGCCGTCAGCTTTTCGTGAGACAGAAGGTCCGATAGTCCCAGACCCATGCCGACGGCCTGGATGCGATTGGGATCGGGGATGAAGCGCTCAGGATCCAGAACCGCATCCGGATCGAAGCCATCGGGATCGATGCCGTTATCCCTGATGAAGCGGGCAATCAGCCCGTCCTCCGAGCCTGTACCGCTAAAGAGCTCATGCTTGCGCAGGGCTTCCTCGCGGCTCTTTCCCAGAATGGTCACCAGTCCGGGAACGATGCGTATTCCGGAAGGATCACGCCCGAGAACCATGGCCCGATCCTTGACCTTCCTGCCAAAAGCTTGGCCTGCGGGCCGAGAGAGAATGTTGCAGTAGATGATCTCGCCATGGCGGGCCGCTAGATCGATGCCGCCCTCGGAGGCGCCCGCCTGTGCGATCACCGGATGACCCTGTGGTCCGACAGGGACGTTCAGCGGTCCTTGCACAGTAAAATAATCACCGGAATGGTCGATCGCCTGTGCGCTTGCCGCGTCCCAGAAGCGATTTTCCGGGACGTCGCCTTCGCGTGCCGGGTCCCAGCTCGACCAGAGCTTCTTGGCGACATCGAGGAATTCGGACGCCTTCGCATAGCGCTCGCTGCGTGGCGGCAAAGGTTCCGCGCCGAAATTGGCGGCAACATTCGGATTGAAGGAGGACACGATGTTGATGATCATGCGCCCGCCCGAAATGATATCGGCGGACTGTGTGCGCCTGGCAAGATTATAGGGTGAGTTATAGGTGGACGACATCGTCGCAACGAAGCCGATATCCGGCACCTGTGCTGCCAGCGCGGTGCACAGGATCAAGGGATCGATCGTATGAAAGGGACGACCATTCGGATCGGTCATCAAGGCGGGATGATCGGAGAAGAAGACCGCGTCGAACAAGCCTTTATGTGCCAGCTCCGTCAGCCGGCGATAGTAGTCGGGGTTGTTGATGTCATGGCGGTCGCCGGTGCGATAGCGCCAGGCATTGGCGAGGTAACCTGTCGTGTTGACGCCGACATTGAGATGGAGCTGTCGTTTCGTGGTCGTCATGCGGCTGCGCCTTTTGTTCCGTGAGGGCGATGCACGCTAGTTCGCGCGGGCAATTCCCTACAGAATTTATAGACTAATATCGTTCAAGCCGGGGAAAATAATTTCCGTCGATCGCAAGACGAGTGGGCGCCTGCATCATTCTGCGTCGCAAATATCGAATATCCGGGCACGGGAAGGATTGCTTTCGCAGCGCGCTAGAAAAACTGACTTTGGATCTCGTGGTTTCGTGGCGATCATTTTCGCGACGGGTCATCGTGCCCACAACGCCAATTTCGGAGCGAGCAAATGTCGATCAATCGCCGTCACTTCAACCAATTGCTGCTCCTGGGAGGCGCGGGCCTCGCCTTCGGCGGCATTCCGTCATGGGCAGGCGCCGCGGAGACGCCGGTGAGCGGCGGAACCCTGAACTGGGCTTACTATCCCGATCCGACAGCACTGATCGCGATCAACACGTCCTCAGGCACGGGACAGGCGATCGGACCGAAAATCAACGAGGGCCTTCTGGATTTCGACTATGACCTCAACCCAACGGCGCTGCTGGCCACATCGTGGAAGGCGAGCGATGATGGTCTGCGCTATACTTTCACGCTGCGCAAGGGCGTCAAATGGCATGATGGCAAGGACTTCACCTCCGAGGATGTCAAGTTCACCATCTTTCGCCTGAAGGAAGCGCATCCGCGCGGGCGCATCACCTTTCAGAACGTGACATCGGTCGAAACGCCCGATCCCCTGACGGCCGTCATTGTTCTTTCCAAGCCGGCCCCTTACCTGATTTCGGCGCTCGGCAGTTCGGAATCGCCGATCGTGCCGAAGCATGTGTACGAGACCTTCAAACCGACCGAGCAGCCGACCCTTGCGCAGACGATCGGCACCGGTCCCTTCATCCTCAAGGAGTGGGTGCCAGGCAGCCACCTGATCTTCGACCGAAATCCCGATTATTGGGATGCGCCGAAGCCGTATCTCGACCGCGTTGTCCTGCGCGTCATTCTCGATCCGGCGGCAAGGGCTGCGGCGCTCGAGACGGGGGAGATCGATATCGGCGCGAATCCCGTACCGCTATCGGATATCGAGCGGTTGAAGGCCAATACAAACCTTGTCGTCGATACCACGACCTACGCCTATTCCGGGCCGCAGCAGCAGCTGTTCTTCAACTATGAGAACGAGATCTTGAAGAAGAAGGATGTACGGCTGGCGATCGCGCATGCGATCGATCTGCAGAAGCTCGTGGATATTGCCCTGTTCGGCTATGCGCAGGTTTCGCCGAGCCCGATCAGCACCGCTTTGCCGAAATGGTATGATCCGAGCATCAAGGCGCGCGAACCCGACCCAAAGCTTGCCAACAAGCTGCTCGACGATGCCGGCTATCCGCGCGGCGCAAACGGCACACGTTTCAAGCTGCGTCTTGCCTATAACTCTTTTCTCCAGCCCTCCTATGCCGATTTCATCAAGCAATCGCTTGCCGCGATCGGCATCGATGCCGAGATCCTGAAGCTCGATCTCGCCACTTTCCTGAAGACCGTTTACACGGATCGCGCCTGGGACCTGGTGATAGAATCCCTATCCAATACGTTCGATCCGACGCTCGGCGTGCAACGCGCCTATTGGTCGAAGAACTTCAAGATCGGCCTGGTGTTCTCCAATGCCAGCCACTATTCCAATCCGGAGGTCGACGCTGTTCTTGAAGCTGCCGCCGTCGAGCCGGATGAGGACAAGCGCCGGCAGCTTTGGTACAAGTTCCAGCACATCATCCATGATGATATTGTGTCCGTCGATCTGGTGGCGGCAGGTGCGCAGATCGTTGCCAACAAGCGGGTGAAGAACTTCGCACCGGGAGCGCAGGGCATCAACAACAGCTTCGGCCAGATATGGCTGAGCCCGAACGCCTGAGAGGCCCGGAGAGTTCGCGCGCCGCTATCAAAGAGCCGGCTTATACAAGCCGGCTCAATGCGTTTCTGGCTGCGATTGTGCGGATCATATGGCTTTGCGGCGCATGCGACCGGGCAGTGATTGCGTCGCGATGATGGCGCTCGAGCTGGAAGTCGCGATTGAGGCCGGGATTGCCGGCAAGTTCGAGTGCCAGGCTGGTAATGGCAACGGCATTGTCGATGACGACATGGCGGACATGCATGCCATCCATCCCCACTGGCCTGCCGGTATCGACATCCTCGCCCAGCGAGCGAAGCAACCGTGCATTTGTCGCAAGCCGTACCTCGATTTCACCCAGCCCGTCCTGGATGCGCGGCACGGTCGCGATCGGCGCGCCAAGGCTGGCGGGGGCGTGCTTGCTCACAAAGCCAAGAACGCGATTGCGTGCTGATGTCGCGACGCCATGATAGACCGCGCCCAGCAAGCCGAAGAAGAAGGCGGCTGCATGCTCGTCGCGGCGGATCGGTTCGCTGGCCGGCTGCGCCTCGATGAGATCGTCGAGCGGCACCGACACATCTTCGAGGATGATATCGTCGCTTGCCGTCGCGTGCATGCCGGCCGCATTCCAGCTCTTCTCGACGCGCAGGCCAGTAGCGTTCGTCGGCACCAGAAAGGAGGCAAGGCGCGGTTCCTGCTCGTCGGTGACGGCAAGAAGCGATACCCATTTAAGAATAGGGATGCCGGTCACATAGCTCTTATGACCCGTGATGCGCCAGCGATCGCCGTCGCGGCGCGCGACCGTTTCGGGCAGGGCGCCATGGGCCGGTGAGCCGATGCGCGGTTCGGCCTGGGCGTTGTTGATCAGCGCCACACCCTGCCTGTTTGCCGATAGAACACGTTCAGCCAGATGCGCGGGCCATTTGCCGAAGCGGCGGATGGCAAAGTGTGAAGTGTAGTGCATGGCAAGCACCAGCGCGGTTGACGGTTCGCCGCGGGCGATCTCACTGATAACGGCCTGCGCCGACGTCAGGCCCTCGCCATGGCCGCCGTGATCTCGACCGCTGACAAGGCCAAGCAGGCCGGCATCGAACAGCTTGTCGAAGTTTTCGAACGGAAATGCACCGCTCGCATCATAATGGGCGGCGGTTTCGGCAAAATCGTCGGCAAGGCATTTGGCCTTGCCGACCAGATCGGTGATTGTGTCGGCCATCGTTGTTACAACATCAATCAGGCGACGGCACGTTCGGCAAAACTGTCGAGATGACGGCGGTCCACCCATTCGCCTATGTCAAAATCGCCGGCGAGAAAGCCGAAATCACGCAGGAAATTCTTGTAGTGCTCGACGGCGTCGACGAGTTCCGGTTCCAATCCCAGGCCGAGATGGCGATGGATTTCCGGGCCATTGGCGGCAAGGACCTGTTCCTCCGTCGCCCCGGATTCCCGCGCCACGAAGCGGCGGGTTTCTTCCGGATGCGCCTCCGCCCAGGAGCTTGCCTTGAAGATCGCCTCGATCAGCTTTCGCACGAGATCGGGGCGTTCGTCGGCCAGCAGGTCGTCGACGGTCAGCACGCGTGGCGAACCGGAATTGATGCGGATTTTCGGATCGGGATGGAAACCGAATTCGGCGACCTGGATGGCGCCGATGAGATTGGCGACGTTGATGCCGGCGGTTCCCTTGACATAAATGGCGTCCACTTCGCCGCGCAGCAGAGCGGCGATCTCCTCGCCATAGGCCTGCCTGCGCTTGAGACCGAAGAGGGAGGGACCTTCCTGGCTCGCGAGGACGGAGTCGGCAAGCGCGATCTCGACAATCTCGACATCGTTGATGGAGAGGCCTTCGAGCGAAAGGGCCGAGACGAGACCCTTAAGTGCTGTGGCGCGCATGAAGTCGACGATCCCTTCCGGGCGGCGGGCAATGCCGAAACGCCGACCCTTGAGATCCTTCGTCGTCCTGATACCGGTTTCCGGCAGCGTGATGATCGCCTGAAACTCATCCGTCCAGGTAATGCCGACGAGGCGGGTGCGACGTCCTTCCGAGCGCGCGCGAATGGGCGGCACATTGCCGCCATGCCGGAAGGACCAGTCGAGCGTATGGTTGAAATGGCTCTGCCGGATGTTGCGATCCGGAGAGTCGATGATGGATTTCAGCGCGACACCTTCGGCACGAAAGCCATCTTCGAGATAGCCGAGTTGTGCCGCAAGTCCGACCGGTGTCGGAACGGGGCAACGCGTGTACCAGATTTCGGAAATTGCATTGCTGGTCATGATCGTTCCTTTCAGTTGCGAAGGCCGGCCTGTTTCATCAGCGGCAGAACCTCGCTTCCGAAGAATTCGAGGTCGTCGCGGAAATCGAAGAAGCTGAGCTGAAGGCCGTCGATACCGGCTGCCTTCAGTTTGAGAAATTGATCGACCACCTGTTCGGGAGAGCCGATGACGCGGATATTGCCGCCGACGAAACGATAGGGGTCCTGCGGATCACGGCCCTTCCAGGCCTGGGCGTCGGAGTTCAGCGACTGGAAACCCTGCGGGGAGCGCTGATCGGCATGGGCGACGATCCGGTCCGCCAGCTCCCAAGCCTCTTTTTCGGTCGGCCGACAAATGACCATCGGATTGAGCAGGGTGCGCACGGTGCGTCCGACATCGGCGGCGGCATCCTTCACCCTCTTCGTATGGGCGGGCAGGGAGGCAAGAGCGCTGTCGATATCGGCACCCGTCGGGCTGGTGATGAAGACGATATCGGAATAGCGGGCGGCGAAGGCGATGCCGGCATCCGAGCCGGTCGCGTTCACCAGGATCGGCCGGCCGAAATTCGGCTTCGGCGTGACGAAGCCGCCGCCGAGCTTCCAGCTGCTCTGACCCTCGAAGGAGTAGTTCTCGTCGTCGCTCCAAAGTCGCTGTACGACCTCGAGAAATTCGGCCGCAAGCTCATAGCGCTTGTCATGTTCGATGCGCTGCCAGCCGAACATTTCGTGCTCGATGGCCCGATGTCCGGTGACGACATTGATGCCCCACCGGCCGCCAGTGATGTGATCGAGCGTAGCGCCGAACTTGGCAAGGTGCAGCGGATGCCATGGCCCGTAAAGGACATGCATCGTGGAGATGAGCATGATCTTCTTCGTGAGGCCGGCGAGCGCCGCCGTCGAGACGAAACTGTCGAGTGCCTGGCCGTTGAAGACGCCGCCATAGCCGCCCTTGGGAAGCCATTGCGACAGTGCGAACACGAGATCGAAACCCAGCTCCTCCGCACGCAGCGTCAGCGCCTTATTATAGTCGAAGCGCCAGTCGGTGGAGCGTTCGAGCGTCGATTGCGTCCAGCCACCGGCCTGGATCGGCAGAAAGAGGCCGAGCAGCACGGGTTGTTTCAGCGCCTGCGACAGCGGGCTATCTGGAAAATCGGTCGGCGCGGCGAATTTCGGCAGACCCACGATGGAGCCGGGAGGGTGCTGGATGGACATGGCGTTCCGTGCTTTCGATGCTTCAGGCGGTCGCGACATAGGCGTAGGCAAGGCTGCCCGCTATGCCTTCGCCGCCGAGCGTATGATCGGCGATGCGCTTGTTGTAGATAGTCAGTTCCGGCTGACTGACGATGTCGAGAGCTGGCAGGTCCTCGACGAGGATCTCCTGGATCTGCCGCCATTGTTCGACCCGCTTTTTCGGGTCCACCTCGATGGCCGAGGCCTCTAGGAGAGCATCAACCTTCGGATTGCTATAGGCGGAGCCATTGGAGAAGGGCACGCCGGGCTTGAAGTTCTTGCTCCAGTAAAGCCGCTGCACGCCGACGGTCGGATCGAAGAGATTGCTCATTCCTTCATAGGCGAAATCGAAGTCGCGATCGGTGTAGATGCGCTTGGTATAGGTGGCGAAATCCTGGCTGCGCACCGTTACCTCGACACCGACCTTTGCAAGCGCCTGACGGATATATTCAGAGCCGCGGCTATAGGGTTCACCGCTCGGCACATAGTCGAGATTGAGGCGAAGGCGCACGCCATCCGAGCCGCGTGGATGACCGGCTTCATCCAGCAGCTTTTCTGCGGCGCTAAGGTCGATCGGATAGGTCTTCAGATCGGGGACATACCATTTCGTCAGGTTGGGGTTGATCGGGCCGGGGATAGGCTCGCCGTAGCCGTAGTTGATGGTATTGCGGATCACCTTGCGGTCGATGACATGGGCGAAGGCCCGTCGCACGCGAATATCCTTGAAGACCGGCTTCTCGAGATTGAATTCGATGCGGCTGACGCCATTGGCGTATTGATAGCCCCTTGTCTCGAAAGCGAGGCTGTCGAGGCTCTTGAAGCGTTCGAGATCGCTCAAGGGGACGGGCGTTGATGGCGCCAGATCGATTTCGCCGGTTTCGATCGCGATGGAGCGGGCAGCGGCATCGGGGATGAAGCGGACGATCAGCTGATCGAGATAGGGGCGAGGCTGGTCCCAATAATCGGGATTGCGCTCATAGACGATGTGGCTGCCGCGTACCCATTCCTTGAACCTGAATGGTCCCGTGCCGACGGGCGCCAGATTGACCGGATTTTCGGCGATCTTCGTGCCCTCATAGAGATGCCGGGGAACGATCGGAGACTCCGACGCCGCGAGTGCAGTAATCAGGTAGGGCGCGGGCTTGGAAAGCACCAGAATTGCGGTCAGAGGATCGGGCGTTTCGATATCGACAAGATTGAGAAACGTGTTGCGCCCGCGTGGGTGAACGTCCTTGAGTGTCCTAATCGAAAAGGCAACATCGTCAGCCGTAAACGGCTTGCCATCATGCCATTTGACGCCTTCGCGCAGCTTGAAGCTGTAGCGAAGGCCATCGTCGCTGACTGTCCATTGTCTGGCCAGCAGAGGCTGCGGGTTGAGGTCGAAGTCGTAAGTCAGAAGCCCCTCGGTCACCTTCGGCGACACATAGACCGAGTTGAAAGCCGTGTGGGCGATAGTGGTCAGAACCGGCGGTTCGGCAGAGAGCAGCAGAGTTGCCGAGCCGCCACGGGTTGGAGCAGCAAATACCGCCGTTCCCGTCATGACGGTCGCGCCCAAGGCCGCGGACGACAGCAGAAAACTGCGGCGAGAAATTGCTGGGAGTCTGATCATCTAAGGTTGCCTCGTGTCTCTGTGACCGCGCTGCGATTTGCCAGCGGCGGCTGGTTTTATCTTCTCGATGAGAGTGGTTCCCGTAGGTTCCCTTATTCTCTTTGTTTGATTTCTTAGGAAAAATAACTTTAGTTTATTTAATACTTGGTGATTTATTCCAATTTCGCCTTATAATTTGAGAAATTATGGAAATATCTACCGATATTGATTTGACAAAACCTACAGATTTAGTCAACTACTATTGCGATGCAGCGGCCAGAAATCTGTGGCGCTGCCGAGGGGTTTTGATGTCAGCATATATGCGGATAGGGCGAACGCTACGCCGGACAGCCATTCAGGCAGTGCCGACCGTATTCGGCATCGTCATCCTGAATTTCTTCCTACTGAAGCTGGCACCGGGTGACGCGGCCGATGTCATGGCGGCCGAAGCCGGTTCGGCAACGGTCGAGACGATGGCAGCCCTGCGAGAGCGTTTCGGTCTCGACAATCCGATCCTCGTGCAGCTTGCGAATTATCTCAATAATCTCGCGCATTTCAGCCTTGGCTTTTCGCCGCGCTACGGCATGCCGGTGGCCGATCTGATTGGCCAGCGCTTGCCTGGCACCCTGACCCTGATGTTGGCCGCGCTCATCTTTGCGATCGTGATCGGCCTGACACTCGGATCGTTGATGGCGAGCTTTGCCGGACGGCTGCCGGACCGGCTGATCTCGATCGTCTCTCTGCTCTTTTATTCGATCCCGGGTTTCTGGATCGGGCTGATGCTGATCCTCCTGTTTTCCGTGAAGCTCGGCTGGCTGCCGAGCGGCGGCGACAGCACCATCGGCTCGCGATTGACCGGTCTGCCGGCGCTGCTTGACCGGGTGCGCTACATGGTGCTGCCGGCCATATCGCTCGCGCTCTTCTATCTCGCCATCTACGCAAGACTGACGCGCGCCGCCATGCTGGAGGTCAAGTCGCAGGATTTCGTGCGTACCGCGCGGGCGAAAGGCGTCTCGCCATTCATGCTGACGACGCGGCATGTGCTGCGCAACGCGTTGATCCCGATCACCACCATGGCCGGCATGCATTTTGGCGGGATGCTTGGTGGCGCCGTCGTCGTCGAAACCGTTTATAGCTGGCCCGGTCTCGGGCGATTGGCCTTCGAGGCGGTCATGGCCCGTGATTTCAGCGTGCTCCTCGGCATCCTGCTTCTCTCCTCACTTCTCGTCATCATCGCCAACGCTGCAGTCGACCTTCTGCAAGCCTGGCTGGACCCAAGGATCGGAGCAAGCCGATGAAAGCGCAGGAGCTGAAAGTCTATGCGGATACGGCACGTGACTTTCCTGCAGAGGCGTCAGAAACACAGGCAAAGGCTGCGCCTGTTCCGGAACGCCGCTGGACCCATGTTCACGCGCCCGATGCGCGCACGACAGCGGTATCGGGCGGGCGCTGGCAGGGGCGCCGGCGCGAGCTCAGGATCTTTCTTGCCAACCCCAATGCGCTCTTCGGCTTAGCCGTCCTCTTCGGCATCGTGCTTGCCGCCCTGCTTGCGCCGGTGTTCTATCCCGGCGATCCGCTGGAGATGGTGGCGCGCCCCTTCCTGTGGCCGGGGCAGAATCCGACCTATCCGCTGGGCACGGATTCCATGGGCCGCGATGTTCTTGCTGGCATTCTGCACGGCGCTCAGATCTCCCTGACGGTCGGTATCGCTGCGACGTTGCTCGGCCTTGGTGCCGGTGTGACCGTCGGCGCGTTTGCCGGATATTTTGGCGGCCTGGTCGATGATCTCCTCGTCAAGCTCATCGAAATTTTCCAGACCATACCAAGCTTCGTTCTCCTCGTGGTTCTGGTTGCGATCGCGCAGCCGACCACATCGACCGTGACGATTGCGATCGCGATCGTCAGCTGGCCGACGGTTGCGCGGCTGACCCGCGCCGAATTCCGCGCCATTCGGGAAAAGGATTATGTGCTCGCCGCCCGCAGCCTAGGCTTCGGCCATGCCCGCATCATCTTGCGGGAGATCCTCCCGAATGCCCTGCCACCCCTGATCGTCACGTCCTCGGTTATGGTCGCCAGCGCGATCCTGATGGAATCGGCGCTGTCTTTCATGGGGCTTGGCGATCCCAACCGTGTCTCCTGGGGCTCCATGATCGGTGCCGGACGCGACGTGATCCGCACGGCCTGGTATCTCACCGCCTTGCCGGGCCTTGCGATCGTTTTCACGGTCCTGTCGCTTAATCTCATCGGCGATGGCCTGAACGACGCGCTTAATCCCCGCTTCTCGGAGGAGCGCTGATGACCGGGCTTCTGGATGTTCGCGATTTCTCCGTCGGCTTCGGCGCGGCACAGCCCGTTAAGGGTGTCAACTTCAGCGCCGCAGCCGGCGAGATGCTGGCGATCGTCGGGGAATCCGGTTCCGGCAAGTCGCTGACGGCTCTCGGCCTGATGGGGCTTTTGCCCCGGCATGCGAAGACGGCGGGCGAGATCGTCTTTGACGGACGCGATCTCCTGAAATTGCCCGAGCGCGAGATGCGTGGCATTCGCGGGCACGACATCGCCATGATCTTTCAGGAGCCGATGACCTCGCTCAACCCCGTACTGACGATCGGCGACCAGATCATCGAAGTGCTGCGCATTCATGAAAAATTGAGCCGGAAACAGGCGCGCCAGCGTGCGATCGACCTGCTTGACCTTGTCAGCATCCCGGAGCCTGGCAAGCGCGTCGACGACTATCCGCATCAGCTTTCGGGCGGCATGCGTCAGCGCGTGATGATCGCCATCGCCGTCGCCTGCAATCCGCGGCTACTGATCGCCGACGAGGCGACGACGGCGCTCGACGTGACGATCCAGGCGCAGGTGCTGCAACTGCTCGATCGCCTGCGCAGCCAGCTCAACATGGCTGTGATCCTCATCACGCATGACCTCGGCATCGTCGCGCAATGGGCCGATCGTGTCGTCGTGATGTATGCTGGCCGAAAGATCGAACAGGGCCTGCCCGGCGCGTTGTTCGAGACGCCCTATCATCCCTATACGCAAGGCTTGCTTGCCGCTTCGCCGCGGCTGAAAGCCGACTATCACTATCGCGACGGGCCATTGACCGAAATTCGTGGTTCGATTGTCTCGGCAGCTGGCGAGCAGGGCTGTTCGTTCCGGCCGCGCTGTCCGGTGGCACGACCGGCCTGCGGGCAAGCCGTACCGCCGCTTGTCGCAGTTTCGGCCAGCCGTGAGGTCGCCTGTCCCTATGTTCCAGCCGTTGTGGAGAGAGCCCATGTCGCTTCTGTCGGTCGATAGGCTCTCCACGCACTATCCCGCCGCGGCTGGGACAGTGCGGGCCGTGGATGACGTATCGCTTGAGATCCTTGAGGGTGAGACCGTGGCGCTGGTCGGTGAATCCGGCTGCGGCAAGTCGACCCTTGGCAAGTCCTTGATGCGCCTCATCGATCCCACCTCCGGACAGGTGACCTTCAAGGGACGCGATATCGCTGCAATGTCGGGCAAGGAATTGCAGGCGATCCGCCGGCACATCCAGATGATTTTCCAGGACCCGTTTGCCTCGCTCAATCCGCGCCAGACGATCCGCGCGATCCTGACGGCGCCGCTTGCAGTCCACGGCATCGGCGATCGCAAGAGCCGCGATGCCATAGCGGCTTCGATGGTTGCTCATGTCGGCCTGCCCCCGGATTCGCTCGATCGCTATCCGCATGAGTTTTCCGGCGGCCAGCGTCAACGCATCGGCATTGCCCGCGCGCTGGTCCTGCAGCCGGAGCTCGTCATCTGCGACGAGCCCGTTTCCGCACTCGATCTGTCGATCCAGGCGCAGATCCTCAATCTTCTCGTCGAGATGAAGACGGAGTTGTCGCTTTCCTATCTTTTCATCTCCCACGATCTTTCGGTCGTGCGCTACTTCGCCGATCGCGTGCTGGTCATGTATCTCGGCCGCATCGTTGAAAGCGCGCCGACGGCAAGGCTCTGGAGCGATGCCAAGCATCCCTATACGCAGGCGCTGCTTTCCGCCGTGCCTGATCCGTCGCGGCGCAAGCAGGCCGCGCCGATCACCGGCGACCTGCCAAGCCCACACAATCCGCCATCCGGCTGCCGTTTCCACACGCGCTGTCCGCTCGCAACAGACATTTGCCGGACCGACGATCCGGCCTACCGCCAAATGGGCAGCGGCCATGCGGTTGCCTGCCATCACGCAGAATGAAATGGAGAAATGACATGGTCGACTATCGCTATCTCGGGCGCAGCGCGCTGAAAGTATCGCCCCTTACTCTTGGAACCATGATGTTCGGCGGCCCGACGCCCGACGACGTCGCCTTCCGCATCATCGACAAGGCTCGCGATCAGGGCATCAATTTCATCGATACCGCCGATGTCTATCATGACGGCAAATCGGAAGAGGTAGTCGGTCGTGGCATCAAGGCAAATCGCGATCATTGGGTGCTGGCGACGAAGTTCGTCAACTCGCACACGAAAGGCCCCAATCTCGGCGGCCATTCGCGCAAGTGGGTGATCGAAACGGTCGAGAACTCCTTGCGCCGCCTCAACACCGATTACATCGACATCCTCTATTTCCACCGCGCCGTTTTCGATGCGCCGCTGGAAGAGCCGGTGCGTGCGATTGCCGATCTCATTCGCGCCGGCAAATTGCGCTATTTCGGTGTCTCGAATTTCCGCGGCTGGCGCATCGCCGAGATTTCGCATCTTGCCGACCAGCTCGGCATCGATCGGCCCGTCGCGAGCCAGCCGCTCTACAATATCGTCAATCGTACCGCCGAGGCCGAGCAGCTGCCGGCCGCCTATCATTATGGTCTCGGCGTGGTCTCCTACTCGCCGCTGGCGCGTGGCGTGCTGACGGGCAAGTATGAGCCCGGTCAGGCGCCGGCGGCAGACACGCGCGCTGGCCGCGGCGACAAGCGCATTCTTGAAACCGAATGGCGTCCTGAATCCATCACCATCGCCCAGGAAATTGCCGCGCATGCTGCCGCCAAGAACGTTACGCCGACCGAATTCGCCATTGCCTGGGTGCTGAACAACCGGCTGATCACCTCTGCGATTACGGGGCCGCGTACGGAAGAGCACTGGGACAGTTATTTAAGTGCCCTCGATGTCAAGCTCACCGCCGAGGACGAAGCCCTGGTCGATCGCCTTGTCACGACAGGCCATCCGTCCACGCCGGGCTTCAATGATCCGAGCCATCCAGTCGAAGGCCGGGTTCCCGTGAGCGCTGCCGGCGATGCTGAAAACGTCGTCCCGCTTGCCCGCGCCGTCGCGTAACGACCAAGCCCAAGGCCCTGCTTGAGCAGGGCCTCTCCTTCCGGCGCGAAAAGAACCGTTCATGCCCACCATCGTTTCATCAGTCATACCTTCCGCTCCCGCAACGACCGATCGGGCGACGCTGCTTGCAAGGGTGCCAGATCTTGCCGCGGAAGTCGCGAGAGATGCGGCAAGACGGGACCTCGAGCGCGAGCTGCCGCATGAGGCTTTCGAGCTGTTCAGGCAAGCGGGCCTTGGCGCGCTGCGCATACCGACGAGCCTTGGCGGGCCTGGCGGATCGGTGCTCGACTACATCGAGATGGTGATGGCGATCGCCGCCGCGGACTCCAACGTTGCTCATGCGCTCAGGAGTCATTTCAATTTCACCGAGGCCTTATCGCTCAATCCGGGCAGCGCGGTCGATCGCACGCAGCTTGCCCGCGTCCTGAGCGGCAAGCTCTTCGGTGGCGCCCACACGGAACAGGGGACGAAACGCCCCGGAGAGGTGACGACACGACTGACGAAATCCAGCGATAGCTTCAGGCTCAACGGGCGAAAGTGGTATGCGACCGGCACGGCGTTTGCCGACTTTGCCTCGTTCAGCGCCAAGGACGATGAAGACCAGCTCGTCAGCGTCTTGCTGCCGGTCGATCGCAAGGGGATCACCATTCTCGACGATTGGGATGGCATGGGGCAGCGCCTGACGGCAAGCGGCGGCGTGCTTCTTGATGACGTGGAAGTGCTGCCGCATGAGATTTCGAGGCGTGGGCTGAACACCTTGATCGGCAGGCATACGTCCACGCTGCGTCAGCTTCATCTCGCCGCCTCGATGGCAGGTGCGGTTCGCGGCGCGCTGAACGAGGGTACGGATTACGTGCGCAGGCAGGCGCGCTCGGCGGCTCATAGTGCGGCCGAGACAGCCAATGCCGATCCGTTCGTGCAAAAAATATTGGGCGAGATCGCAGCCAATTCTTTCGCCGTCGATACGCTGATCCGCGAAAGCGCCCGCGCGCTCGATCGGACGGCTGCGGCCTTCGCCGGCGATGATCCGCAGATTTTGGAGACGGCTCTGGTCGAAAGCGCGCTGACGACGGCGCGCACCCAGATCGTCGCATCGCAACTTGCCCTTGCCGCCGCGACCAACGTCTTCGAGCTCGGCGGCGGTTCGGCGACATCGCGCCATCTCAATCTCGACCGCCATTGGCGCAATATCCGCACCGTGCTCAATCATAACCCGCTGCTGCACAAGGCGCGGGTGGTGGGTGACTATTACATCAACGGTACGACGGCGCATCTGGAAGAAGGCAAGGTCTTCTGAGCCATGTACATCGACCCGCATTCTCATCATTCCGTCGTCATCGTCGGTGGCGGCTTTGCTGGCGCCCTGACGGCGATCAAGCTGCTCGACAAGACGGAGGTGCCGCTTTCAATCACGATACTGGAACCTCGCGAGGAGCTCGGGCGCGGAGTCGCCTATAGCACCACCGAGGCCGTTCATCTCGTCAATGGGCCGGCGAGCACATTTTCCCTTTATCCGGAGGAGCCTGATCATCTCGTTCGCTGGCTCGCCGGCAATGCCTCCCAATACGGCTGGACACCGCCCGCCGATATCGCCGGTAGCTTCCCGCCGCGCTACATCTTTGGAACCTATGTCCGCGATGAGCTGAACCGTGCAATCACGGGCGCACGAGCAGGATCGACATTCCGGCATGTCAAGGCTTCGGCGACCGGCCTTGTTTCCGCTCCGCACAAAGTGCGGATCACGACGAGCGCGGGTCAGAGCCTGGAGGCTGACGAAGTCGTCCTGGCGCTTGGTGTCTTCCAGCCTCCACTCAATCCACGGGAAACTTCCGTTGCGGATCATCCCGCTTTTGTGGCGTCTCCCTGGGATGCAGCTGCCTTGGATCGCGTGGTGAATGCCGACGAAATCCTGCTCATCGGGTCGAGCCTGTCGATGGTCGATGCGGTCGCCAGCATGGAAGCGCGCGGTTTTCGCGGCCGATATCAGGCGATATCCAGGCGCGGCCAATTGATCGAAAGCCGGCGAAACGTCGCGCTCGAGCGTGATTTTCTCGCCGAAGGACCTTTGCCGAGGACGGCGCGCGCGTTGCTATCGATCGTCAAGGCCGAGCGCCGCGCATTGGCCGCTGCAGCCAAGGATTGGCAAGCGCTGCCGCTTGCGATCCGGCCCTATATTCTGCCTCTATGGCAAAAGGCTGATGATGCGGAGAGACTACGATTTGCCCGCCATCTGCGTGCATTTTGGGACGTGACCGCCCATCGGGCCGCGCCCGAGAGCTATCGCGCCGTCACCGATGCGATTGCCGAGGGCCGCTTCCGGCATCAGCCGGCACGATTGTTCGGTCTGAAGCCCGCCGGCGACTTGATCGCAGCCACGCTAAAGACTCGATCAGGCACTCATAGGCAGTCCTTCGGCGGCATTATCGATTGCCGTGGTCATCAGCTGCACGACTGGCGACGCATTTCCGATCCCTTCGTCAGGAGCCTTGTCGAAAGCGGCGAAGTGCGTCCGCACAGCACCGGCTTCGGCATCGATGCCACACCAGAGGGCGATGTCATCTCCGAAGAGGGGCGGGTTCACCGCAATATCAGCGCCATCGGCCATCCACTTAGAGGTGTTGCCTGGGAGTCGAGCTCGATCACCGAACAGCGTGCTCAGGCGATCGCGCTGGCGGATCGTATCCTGAGCAAACTCACTCCTCTTGCTCTCGCAGCTTCGTAAGTCGACAGAAAAGAAGGGGGGCCGCATCGCCCCCTGAAGAGAATACGCCGTTTCCGCGCGTCAGCCTTCGCCTTCCTTGATATAGACGTCGGCGAAATTCGATTGCACGCCTTCGGCGCCAGTCGTGTGGTTCTTGACGCGCTTGTTGAAGACGGTGACATTTTCGAGCGCGATCAGATTGATGACGGGAAGCTCGTCGGCGATAATCTTCTGGAAGTCGTTGAATTCCTGCTTGCGCTTTGCTTCATCGACCTCGACCGATGCCGTCTCGAGCAGGCGATCGACCTCCGGGTTCTGATAGTGGCTTGCGTTGGAGAAGGGCAATCCCAGCTTGAAGTTCTTCGACCAATAGATGCGCTGTACGCCGAGCGTCGGGTCGAACTGGTTGCCGAGATATTCCGCCGTCAGGTCGAAGGCACGCTCGGTATAGACCTTCTGGATGTAGGTCGAGAAATCGTAGGAGTCGATCCTTGCATCGATGCCGATGCGCGCAAGGTTCTGTTTCAGATATTCGGCAACGCGCTTGAAGCCCTCATTGTAGGAGTTGTGCGTCAGGCGTAGCGAGAAGCGGTTGCCGCTGCCGTTTCGCTTATAGCCGGCTTCGTCAAGCAATTGCTCGGCCGCCTTGAGATCGAAGGCATAGGGCTTGATTGACGTATCCAGATATTGCGGCAGGAAGGTGCTGATGGGCGTCGGCGAGACGTGCCCGTAGCCATACCAGACCGTATTGAGGATGACGTCGAGGTCGATCGCGTGGGCGATCGCGCGGCGGACGCGGACGTCCTTCAGATGCTCGTTGTCGAGATTGAGGATGAGCTGTGTCTGGTCGCCCTTCGTCTCGTAGCCGCGCGAATCGATGCCGATATTCGGCAGCGCCTTGATACGTTCGAGATCGGCGAGCGGAATGGGATTGTCGCCGCCGAGATCAAGTTCGCCGGTTTCGAAGCCGGCCGCACGGGCGGCGCCATCGGGCACGAAACGCACGACGATCTGATCGAGGTAGGGCTTGCCGGCATCCCAGTAGTCGGGATTGCGCTCGAGAATGATATGGGAGCCGCGTACCCATTGCCGGAAAATGAAGGGGCCTGTGCCGATGGGCGCGCTGCCGTTGGGATTGGTCGGAACATCGGCGATCTTCACGCCCTCATAGATATGTTTAGGCACGATCGGGGATTCGGCCGCATAAAGCGCCTTCAAGAGATAGGGCGCCGGCTTGGAGAGGCGGAATATCGCGGTCAGCGGATCAGGCGTATCGATCGCGATGACGTTGGCGAATGAGCCGCGCCCACGCGGATGGACCTGCTTCAGGAGCTCGATCGAATAGGCCACGTCCGCCGAGGTAAACGGCTTGCTGTCGTGCCATTTGACGTTGGGTCTGAGCTTGAACGTATAGGTCAGTCCATCGGGAGCGACCGACCATTCGGTTGCGAGCTGCGGCTTTGGCGTGAGGCCGAAGTCGTAGGTGAGCAGGCCTTCGGTCACTTTCGGACTGATTTTCTGCGTTCCACCGGCGGTATGGGCTAGCGCCAGGATGGTCGGCGGCTCGGGTTCGACGATGAAATTGAGCGTGCCGCCTCTTGCCGGTGTCGGCTCCGCCGCGCGTGCCGCGAAGGATGGGAGGAGCGTCGCCGCGGTAGAGAGTAGCAGCAGGTGATTGAAACGGCGGCGATTGATGGTCATTGGATTTCCTTGCCGGCTAAACAGATGCGGTTCCTATGCGAAGTGTGGCGGACGGCGCAGAGCGGCCTTGAGCCGCACGCGGTCGGCGCATCTTCGGGTCCCAAGCCGGTAAAACGGAAGAATGTTTTTCTCGCTCGTTGAGAAAGAAAAGCTTCGCGAAATTCGTTTCGCCCGGGGATAGTCAAATACGATTATCTATTAAAAATATAGACTATTCCGGATTTTTAGTTTTTGCTTCCCTGATGCTCTCCGGGCATGGAAGAAAATGTCCGTCCGCTTGCCGGTAAACGCAAAGCGCGTTCTCGTCTTTGATGGCCGTATTGTGCTGCAATCCGCGTCATGAACACGATCGCGCACACCCGAAAAAAAGCCATCCAGCCGACCTTGGCGCGGCTACCGCCATTGACCTCGCTGCGTGCCTTCGTGGCGACGGCGCGGCATCTGAATTTCCTCGGTGCGGCGGAGGAGCTGCACGTCACCTCGGCCGCCGTCGGACAGCAGATCCGGCTGCTTGAAGACTATCTCGGACAGCCGCTTTTTCATCGTGCACGCGGACAGCTGCAGTTGACGGCTGCCGGTATGGCACTGGTTCCCGGGCTGACAGATGCTTTCGACGCCGTTCTCGAGACGATGACGCAATTCGTCGCCAGCGATCATGATCTGCCGATCCGGGTGTCCGTTGCGCCGTCCTTTGCCAGCAAATGGCTGATCCCGCGGCTGGATGGGCTAAGGCGGGCAGCACCGGGCTTGCAGATCCTCGTCGACGCCTCGACGCAGCTGACAGATCTCAACAGCGGCGACACCGATTGCGCTATCCGCTATGGCGGCGGCGGTTATCCGGGCCTGGTCGTCGACCATCTCTTCCCTGAAGCCGTCGTGCCGATCTGCAGCCCGGAATTTGCCGAGCGGCACTGGCTCTGGAATGATCCGCAGGCGATCGAGGGTGTGCCGCTGCTGCACGAGGACGGGGTCGAGCACGATCATTCCTGCCCCGATTGGAGTGCCTGGCTGCGGGCCGAAGGGCTGTCATGTCGGCTGCCGCAGGGCGGTTTCCGCCTCAACCAGTCATCGCTTGTCATCGATGCGGCGCTCGCAGGGCAGGGACTCGGTCTCGGCAAGGTCCGGCTGGCGGAGGCCGAGTTGAAGGCCGGACGCCTTGTCAGTCCCTTTGGCAGTCCGCAGCCGGTGAGCTTCTCCTATTTCTTCGTGACGACGGCTGCCAATGCGCGGCTGATGCGTGTCGAGCTCTTCCGCAATTGGCTGCAGGCGGAGGCCAGGGCATTGCGAGCAATTGGCGATGTCTTATCGTGGCACTCGCTCCGCAAACTCGATATCGCTGCCGCTGAATAAGGCCGATTACTTCAGCCTGAAACCGAGGCGGCGCGCAGCAACCCCGAGCAGATGGCGTCCCTTCAAGGCCTCGACGGTGCCGATCCGGTTTTTCACCTGTACCGTCCAGTCTATGCGCGGCATGCGCTGTTCGGCCTGAAAGTCCTGCAAGACCGTATTGTAGTGACGCAGATCGTCCGACCTGCGGCTGCGATCGTAGCGTTCATGATGCAGGACGGCCGTCTGTGGCAGCCGCGGCTTTACGGCGGCTGGTGTGGCCGGATCGGGATAGCCGATCGTCAGCCCGAAGACCGGAAACACGCCTTCCGGCAATTCCAGTTCGCGCGCCACGGTTTCGGGATCGTTGCGGATCGCACCGATATAGCAGGTGCCGAGACCTTGAGACTCAAGCGAAACGACGGCATTCTGCGCCGCAAGCGCTGCGTCGATGACGCCGAGCAGGAAGCTCTCGACATAATCCAGTCCATCGGCCGCGGAACCCTGATCTGCCGCAATGCGGCGCGGCCTGGAAAGATCGGCAAGCCAGATCAGCAAGAGCGGCGCCTGTGTGATCTGCCTTTGCGTTCCGGCAACGGCATTCAGCTTGGCCTTGCGCGCCTCGTCCCTGACAGCAATGACGCTCCAGGCCTGCAGATTGGATGAACTCGGTGCCGATTGCGCCGCTGCGATTGCAAGGTGGAGAATATCGTCGGAGACCGCTTTCGGCAGATAGTCGCGAACCGTGCGATGGGAGAGCAGCGTCTCGATCGTTTCGTTCCAGTCCGCACCGATATGCTGGCTGTTGCGATAACGCTCTCCGATAAGAGCGGCGAGCCGATCGTCGTCTGGAAGCCTCGCGG
Organism: Martinezella hainanensis; assembly: GCF_900094555.1. GTDB lineage: Bacteria > Pseudomonadota > Alphaproteobacteria > Rhizobiales > Rhizobiaceae > Rhizobium > Rhizobium hainanense. The sequence goes on along the minus strand of NZ_FMAC01000006.1, from coordinate 100,558 downwards.
TCGTTGCTGATGTCATGCTGTTTCTCCTTCACTCGGCGGCGATGGCATAGGGGTTGACGGGCCGGGAGAGGCCCAGATGGTCGCGCAAGGTGCGGCCGCTATACTCTTTGCGGAACAATCCGCGCCGGCGCAGGATGGGCACCACCTCGTCCACGAATGCCTCCAGCCCATGCGGCAGCACGTCGGGCATCAGATTGAAACCATCGGCAGCGCCTGCCTCGAACCATTTTTCGATATCATCGGCAATTGCCTCAGGCGTGCCGACGATGGTGCGGTGCCCGGTCCCGCCGTTCAATGCGCGGATCAGACCACGCACCGTCAGTTGCTCGCGCTGTGCCAGGGCCAAGGTTGCCCGAAAGAAGGTGTGGCCGCCGTCGGCCGGCAACGGAATATCGTCCGGCAGGGGTTCATCCAGCTTCAACCTGCCGGGATCGACCTGCAGGACGCCGGATAGGCGCGCAAGGCTGTATTCCAGCGGAATGAGCTCGCGCAGCTCCTCTTGTCGCCGCCTGGCTTCCGCCTCGCTACTGCCGATGATGGTCGCAAGGCCGGCGAGGATCAGAAGGCTGTCCGGGGTACGACCGTGGCGAGCCGCGCGCGTTCTGAGGTCACGCGCATAATCGAGCGACTCCTCCAGGGATTGCGAAGCAGAAAACACCGCTTCGGCGTGCCGGGCTGCCAGCTCCCGCCCATCGTTCGAACCGCCGGCCTGCACGATGACGGGATGACCCTGTGGCGGGCGCGGGACATTATGAGGGCCATGCACGGAAAAATGCTTGCCGCGATGGGCGATCGCATGGACCTTACTCGTATCGACGAACCGCCCGCTGGCGACATCGCCGATGAAGGCATCCTCTTCCCAGCTGTCCCACAGCGCCTTGACGACCGATGTAAACTCCTCTGCGCGTTCATACCGGCTTTGATGTGCGACCGGCTTTTCCAGGCCGAAATTCCGGCTTTGCGAGAGATCGGCGCTGGTGACGATATTCCAGCCAACGCGACCGCCGCTCGCATGATCGAGCGTCGCGAACCGGCGCGCGATATTGTAGGGCTCGTTATAGGTGGTGGAAGCCGTGGCGATCAGGCCGATATGCTCGGTATGGGCCGCGACCGATGCGAGCACGATGGTCGGTTCGAGAGACGTCAGCGGCCTGAAATCGACGCGATCGGAGATAGCCGCCTGATCGGCGAGAAAGATCGCGTCGAAAGTGCCGCGTTCGGCGATGCGGGCGACGTTGATGTAGTGGTTGATATCGAAGGATGCGCGCGGGTCGCTTCCCTGCATGCGCCAGGCGGCCGGTGAGAATCCTGAGTGCAGGATGTTGATATTGAGGTGAAGTTCGCGTTTCCGGCTCACTGGAAGATCCCCGGTTCCGGAAACTCGCCGTCCAGGAACCATGTTCCGACATTGCGAGTCTTGTATTCGGCGGGATTGTGGAGCGTGTGGATGCGGACGTTGCGCCAGAAGCGATCGAGGCCGAGCGGCCTGACGGCGGATCTTGCGCCCATGACCTCGAAGATCTCGCTCGTCACTTCAAGGGCGACCCGGCCGGCGAGCACGTTGGCGGATGCGACCGCGATCGCTGCGCTGCCACGTTCCTCGGCGGTCAAATCCTGTCCTTTTGCGTAGACGGCATCGACTGCCAAGAGCGCCCGGTCGGCGAGCGCCGTTGCCGCCTGCACCTTGATCCATAGCTCGCCATACTGCCTCTTGATCCATGGATCGTCGGCATGCCGCTCGACGCCGGAATAGATCCACGGACGCGACTTCGTCACGGTATAGTCGCGTGCGGCTGCCAATGCCCCCTGTGCCGAGCCGACGAAGACATTGAGCAACACGCTCTGCTGTTGCAAGGGTGCCAATAGGGCGATGGGTTCCTGTGGCCGGTCGGTCAGGATTTCACTCTCGTCGATTTCCACGTCTTTGAAGAGGACACGGCCGCTTCCCGTCTGTCGCTGGCCAATCCCGTCCCAATCATCGGTGATGGCGATGCCTTTGCGGTCTGCCGGGATATAGGCAAAGCTCCGCTTGTTGGTCGTCTCGTCTTCCCAGGCGACCATCAGATAGTCGGCGACATGCGAGCCGGAGGCGAAGGGCCTGAAACCGTTGAGAATGACCTTCCCGTTTTCTTGCCGGCCGAAGAGGCTCTTGGAAAAGCTGTTCGTCGTATTGCCCCAGAACCAGCGTCCAGTGGCCGAGCGGCGTAGGATATTCTGGGATCGCTCATCCTTGATCGTGGTGACTGCATTCTGCAGCGGGCTGAAATGATAGCCGTAGAGGTGGCCGAGCGAGCCGTCGACCTTGGCAAATTCGCGCACGATCCGCAGGGCGGTGGAATAGGGTTCGCCGGCGCCGCCGAACTCCTTCGGGATGACCAGATTGACGAGGCCGCTGTCCTTCAGGAGCTTGATCTGCTCGGCAGGCCTGCCGCCCGATTGATCTCTCTCAGTGGCGTCGCTCGCGAACACATCTCGAAGCTCGACGGCCTTGGCGAGATGGGGATTCGATGTGTCGGCCTCGAAAAGGGCGGGCGGGGGATAAGGTGGTTCGAAGCCGTCTGGCTTTATGGTCATGGTGAGCCTCGTTGCTAATGCACGCGTGGAAAGCCGTGCCGTTCGGCAAGCAGCTCGAGGATGCGATCGGTCGAATTGACGAAGCGCGTGCCGTGCCAGTTGCCGGCATCATCAGGCGGGCTCTCCGCAAGGATCAGGAGCGGCAGCGACTGGTTTTCCTCGCCGGCAACCTCGATCACCTTTTGGCGCGGCCGCAGGAAGGCGACTCTTTCGACATCGATCGACGAAGCGAGATCGGGGAAGGAAGCAAGCAATCCTTCGATGGCGTTGCAATAGGGGCAGACGAAGCTGACGCCCGGATGTTTCGGATCGGCAAAGCCCGGTGAAATGAGGAAAAGTTTGTCACGCGCCATCTGATGGTCTCCTATTCTGCTGCGACCGCATTTTCTGCGGAAAAACGGTTGGCTGGACGTTTGAGCCCGAGATTTTCCCGCAGCGTCGTGCCCTCATATTCGCTGCGGAAGAGCCCGCGGCGACGCAGCTCCGGCACGACGAGCGTGATGAAATCGGCAAGCCCGCCGGGCATGATCGGCGCCATGATGTTGAAGCCGTCGGCGCCGTAGTTTTCGAAGCGTTCTTCCATGACATCGGCGATCTGCGTCGGGGTGCCGACTACCTGCCAATGACCGCGGGCGCCGGCGATGCGAAGATAGAGCTGACGGATCGTCAGGTTTTCGCGGCGGGCGAGATCGAGAACCAGTTCCTGGCGGCTCTTGCCGGCATTGGTGACCGGCGGCTCGGGCGGCACCGGACCGTCAAGCGGATAGGAACTGAGATCGACGCCGGTCAGCTGCGAGAGAAGGTTGAGGCCGACCTCCGGCTGGATGAGCTCCTGCAGGGACTGGAACTTGTCTTCGGCTTCCGCCTCGCTCCGTCCGACGACAGGAAAGATGCCCGGCAGGATCTTCAGGTCATCCGGCGAGCGGCCATATTTGCCGAGCCGGCCTTTCACATCGGCATAAAACGCCTTGGCCTCCTCAAGCGTAATCTGCGCGGCGAAGATTGCTTCGGCCGTGCGCGCGGCCAGTTCCTTACCCGGCTCCGAGGCCCCGGCCTGCACGACAACCGGACGTCCCTGCGGCGAGCGCGGAATGTTCAGCGGCCCACGCACCTTGAAGTAGCGTCCCTTATGGTCGAGCCGATGCAGCTTCTCCGGATCGAAATAGCGGCCGCTCTCGCGATCACGGACGAAGGCGTCGTCTTCCCAGCTGTCCCAGAGGCCAAGCACGACATCGGCAAACTCCTCGGCCCGTTCATAACGATCGGCATGCAGGACCTGAGCGTCATGGCCGAAGTTGAAGGCCGCATCCGGATCGGACGACGTGACGAGGTTCCAGCCGGCGCGGCCGCCGCTCAAGCGGTCGAGCGAGCCGAACTGGCGCGCAAGGTTGAACGGATCGGAAAAGCTCGTCGAGGCGGTCGCGATCAAGCCGATATTGCGGGTGACGCTGGCAAGCGCCGACAGAAGCGTGATCGGCTCGAACGGATAGATGCCGCTGTGCGCCTTGCGGCTTGCCGCATTCAAATCCTTCAGCCGCGCGGCAACGCCGTCGGCAAAAAAGATCGTGTCGAATTTGGCGGCCTCTGCGAGTTTGGCAAGCTCCAGATAGTTCTCGAATTCGGTCCCGACGGACGCTTCCGGATGCCGCCAGGCGGCGACATGATGACCGGTGAAGAGCAGGAAGGCGCCGAGCTTGATCTGGTCCTTGCGTCTAGCCATGAGATGTCCTTTCAGCGGTACATTGCCGGAATGGGAAGTTCACCGGAAAGCAGGAAGGTGCCAAGCGTCCGCTTCTTGTATTCGGCGGGGTTGTGCAGCGTGTGGGTGCGCACATTGCGCCAGAAGCGGTCGAAGCCATTGGCTGTCGTTGCCGAGCGCGCGCCCATGACCTCGAATATCTCGCTGGAGACAGCAAGCCCGACCTCGCCGGCATAGACATTGGCCGTGGCGATATCGATGGCGGCGGCCCCACGGTCTTCATGCGTCAGGCCGGGTCCCTGGTTGAAGGCGTCGTCGAGGCTGCGTGCCGCCTTGTCGGCAAGCTCGGTGGCGGCGAGCGTGCGGATGTAGAGGTCGCCGTACTGCCGCTTGATCCAGGGATCGTCGGTATGCTTGTCGACACCCGAATAGATCCAAGGCCGTGAGGACGTCGTCGTGTAGGCCCGGCCTTCTTCCAGAGCGCCTTGGGCGCTGCCGACGAAGACGTTGAGCAGCACGCTTTGCTGCAGCAGGGACGTCAGCGAGGTGTAGGGGGTCAGTGGAACTGCCGGAGAGCTGATGAGCTCGTCATCCGCGATTTCGAGATCATGGAAACTGACCGTGCCGCTGCCGGTCTGGCGCTGGCCGATGCCGTCCCAGTCGTCCTCGATGACAATGCCGTTCCGATTGGCGGGAACGGCAGCCGTCAGCCTTTCGCCATCGGCGTTTTCGAAGGAGATCTGGATATAGTCTGATATATGCGAGCCGGAGGAAAAGGGTCGCTTGCCGTTGACCAGCCAGCCATGGTCGATCCGGCGTCCAGACGAGGTTTTCGACATGGCGTTGCCGGAATTGCCCCAGACGAAATTGTTTGCCGCGGAGGCCCTGAGCAGGCGCTCCCTCTGTACGTCGGAGCCGCGGAAGAGAACGACGTTCAGGGGCAGGTGATGGTAGCCGAAGAGGTGCGCGAGCGACCCGTCGGTGCGGGCAAATTCCCGTACGACACGCAGGATGGAGAGCCAGGAAGCGCCTTTGCCGCCGTATCGCGTGGGGATCTGCGCGGAAGGCAAGCCGCTCTGCTTCAGCAGGCGGATCTGTTCAGTTGGTCGGCCGCCGGCCTTGTCGCGCGCCACCGCATCCCGATGGAACGCCTGCCTGAGTTCGATCGCTTTGGCGACGAGTGGATCGGAGAGGTCTGATGTAAAAGACATGTGCATTTCACGCCTATGGATGTGAGCGGCACACCGCCGCTTCCGGGCACGAAGGGTTCGGTGATAACAGGCCCAAGTCCAGCAATATCTATTTGATCCGGCGGGAAGAAATTCTTTCCCCGGTGAGGCGGTGAGCAATCCACGGCCGCAATTTCCAGCCTTCAGGGCTTATCACCGTGAAACGATCTTAGCCGGTTCGACATCCCCGGCGACGAACGAATCCGAAGTAACGGCGGTAAATAGAATATAATTTCTATAGATTATTATCTTTAAAGTTTAGCCTTCTTTCCGTTGCGATCACGGAGACGATGATGAAGGGTAAACAACGACAACTGAAGCTCGGCGCTTTCCTTTACCCGACCGGCCATCACATCGCTGCCTGGCGGCATCCATTGACGCAGGCAGATGCCGGCTCCAATTTTGCCCATTATGTCGAGCTTGCGCAAATTGCCGAAGCCGCGAAATTCGACCTGATCTTCCTGGCCGACGGCGTCGGCACCCGAGGAGACGATACCGAGGCGTTGCAGCGTACGGCGCAGCGCTATGTCGCGCAATTCGAGCCGATCACATTGCTTTCGGCGCTGGCGGCGGTGACGAAAAACATTGGCTTTGTCGCCACTGCCTCGACCTCCTTCAACGAGCCCTACCATATCGCCCGCAAATTCGCCTCGCTCGATCATATCAGCGGCGGCCGTGCCGGCTGGAACCTCGTGACCTCGTCGAGCGATCACGAGGCGCATAATTTCGGCAGGGACGAACATTATGCGCACGCCGAACGCTATGAACGGGCCGAAGAATTCGCCGATGTCGTGCTCGGCCTCTGGGACACCTGGGAAGAGGACGCCTTTCCCCGCAACAAGCAGAGCGGCATTTACTACGATCCGAATAAACAGCACATCCTCAATCACAACGGAAAGCACTTCAAGGTCCGCGGCCCGCTGAACGTGGCGCGGGCTCCGCAGGGACATCCCGTTCTCGTGCAAGCCGGCTCGTCCGAGCCCGGCAGGGAGCTGGCCGCCCGCACAGCAGAGGTTGTTTTCACGGCTCATCAGACCATCGAGGATGCCCGGGCCTTTTATGCGGATCTCAAGGGCCGTCTTCAAAAATATGGCCGAGGTCATGACGACCTCAAGATCATGCCCGGCATCTTCCCGGTCGTCGGCAGAACGCGCGAGGAAGCGCGGCAAAAATTTGCAGAGCTTCAGGATCTCGTCCATCCGGTTGTCGGCCTTTCGATGCTGAACGGCATGTCCGGCGGTGTCGACCTCTCGCACTATCCGCTCGACGGCCCCATTCCGGATCTGCCGGAAACGAATGGCAGCAAAAGCCGCCAGAAATTGCTGCTTGATCTTGCCAGGCGCGAAAACTTGACGATCAGAGAGCTCTACCTTCGCATTGCCGGCGCGCGCGGCCATTGGCAGATTCTGGGAACACCGATCGAGATCGCCGATCAGATGGAAGAATGGTTCAGGACGGGCGCGGCCGACGGCTTCAATGTCATGCCGCCGCAACTGCCGACCGGCCTTTATGATTTCGTCGAGCATGTGTTGCCGGAGCTGCGTCGCCGCGGGCTTTTCCGCAGCGACTACGAGGGTCCGACGCTGCGCGAAAATCTCGGACTGAAAGTACCGCTGCATCCGGCGCGGCACGCCGTTGCTGCGGAGTAGCAGGCCATGGGCAATTCCCTGCACCTTCAGATCGGCCATGTCACCCGCCAGTTCAAGGTGAACGGTGAGACATTGACCGCGCTCGACGATGTCAGCCTCGATATCGCCGAGGGCGAGTTTGTCACCATCGTCGGAGCGAGTGGTTGCGGAAAGTCGACGCTCTTGCGTCTTGGCGCCGGTCTCGATCTTCCGACATCGGGCTTCGTCGGTCATGCCGGGCGGCCGGTCAAGGAGCCGAGCCTCGAGCGTGGCATCGTCTTTCAGGAGCCGCGGCTTTTCCCCTGGTTGACGGTCGCCCGCAATATCGCGCTCGGCCTGGAAAACTCCGGCCTGTCCAAGGCGGAGAAGAGCAGGCTCGTCGAATCCCATCTTGAACTTGTCGGGCTTTCCGGCTTTGCCAAAGCCTACCCACACCAGCTTTCCGGCGGGATGGCCCAGCGCGCCGGCATCGCTCGCGGTCTGGTCAACCGCCCCAATGTACTCTTTCTCGACGAACCCTTTGGTGCGCTCGATGCCATCACCAAGGCAAGGCTGCAGGACGAGTTGCAGACGATCTGGGCGAAGGAACGCATCACCATGGTCCTTGTGACGCATGATGTCGAGGAGGCCGTCTATCTCGGTGATCGCGTCGTGGTCATGTCACCCCGGCCGGGTCGCATCCGCGACATCGTTGCGGTGGATTTGCCGCGCCCGCGCGAACGCACCTCTCCCCGGCTGGTCGAAATCCGCAATCGCGTTCTTGAGAGCCTCAACGCCACGACATCAACGCCTCGCGCTTCATCCGGCATCACAAGTCCGGTGGTTGAAGCCCGGCCTGCCGTCGTCGCTGCAGAATAATCACGGAGCAACAGATGAAACTGTCCATTCTTTCCCGTTTGGTCGCCGGTGCGGCGATCGCCTTGACGCTATTGTCCGCCCCCGCCCGGGCGCAGGACCCCCTCGTCATTCACGTCGGATACGCCGCAATCGGTGTCGACAACAAGCCCTATGCCGAGGGAACGTCGGCGGCGACGGCACGCGCCGGCGAATTTCTGGAAAAGGAATTTGCCAACGATCCGAACGTCAAGATCGAATGGACTTTTTTCAAGGGGGCAGGTCCAGCTGTCAATGAAGGCTTTGCCAACGACCAGCTCGACTTTGCCTATCAGGGCGACCTTCCCGCGCTGATCGGGCGGGCAACGGGCCTGAAGACGAAGTTTCTGCTGGCAAGCGGCGCACGCAAGCCGCTCTATCTCGCTGTTGCCAAGGGATCCGGCATCAAGGCGATCGAGGATCTGAAGGGGCGCAAGGTCGCGCTGCAGCGCGGCACCAACGGCCATCTCTCCGCAATCAAGATCCTGCAGGCGCATGGATTGACCGAGCGCGACATCCAGGTCGTCAACCTCGATACAGCCGGCACGGTCGCGGCCCTGACCAGCAAGGATATCGATGCGGCCTTCGGCGATACGCAGCTCATCAATCTGGCGGCGAAGGATAGCGCCGATATCATCTACACGACGAAGGGCGACGATCCGCGTTTCGGGCGCAATGCCGGTGTCATCGGCCGCCAGGCCTTCATCGACGCCCATCCGGAGATCACGCAGCGTGTCGTCGATGCTTTCGTCAAGGCGGCGCAATGGTCGTCCGAGGAGCAAAACCGTGCAGCGCTCTTCGAACTCTGGCACAAGTCCGGCACGCCCGTACCGATCCTAGAGGAATATTTCCGCAACGATACGCTGGCCTATCGCAATTCGCCGTTGATCGATGATCTCCTGGTCTCGCAGTACAAGGAACAGGCGATCAAGAGCAAGGAATATGGCCTGATCCGCCGTGATGTCGATCTCAATGGCTGGTTCGAGCCGAAGTACCTCAACAGCGCGCTGGAAAGGCTTGGTCTGGCAAAGTTCTGGCAGCCTTATGGCGCCGATGGAAAGCCGGCCGCCTCCTGATCGTCGCCAGCCGAGTGAGCGAAGGAGGCTTGTATGAGCGTTGTGGCTGAGACTACCGGTCGAGCTGGCCTCCCGCTATCGTCCGCAAGGCTACGGCACATCGCGGTTTTCGCGACCGGCCTTATCTTTCCGCTCGGGTTGTTTGTTCTCTGGTGGGTAGCCTCCGCCAGAGGCTGGCTACCGGAGCAGATCCTGCCGCCGCCGACCTATGTCTATCAGACCGGCCGCGACATGATCCTCAGCGGCGAGCTTCTCTATCATACCGGAGTGAGCCTCGGCCGCGTCATCATTGGCTTTGCCATAGGCGCCAGCCTCGGTCTGTTGCTCGGTATTGCCATGGGGCTTTCCGAAACGGTCGAGGACTATGTGAAGCCGCTCTTCCTCGCCTTTGCGCAAATTCCGACTCTCGGATGGATTCCGCTTCTCATGCTGCTTGTCGGCATCGAGGAAACCTTGAAGATCATCATCATCGCCAAGGGTGCCATCGTGCCGATGACGATGAACACGCTCGCCGGAATCCGCGGCGTGTCGCCGAAATATCTCGAAGTCGGCAGGGCGTTGCGTTTCAGCCGCTGGCAGACCCTGCGTCTGATCGTGCTGCCGGGTGCGCTTCCGTCGATATTCACGGGTATCCGCTATGGCCTCACCCATTCATGGACTTCGCTCGTCGGTGTCGAGTTGCTCGCCTCTTCCGAGGGGCTCGGCTACCTGCTGGTCTGGAGTCGGCAGATGTTCTGGCTCGATACGGTCATCGTCGCGATGATCGCGATTGGGCTGGTCGGCTTTGTCATGGACAAGGGCCTTGATCGCACGGAGCTGTTGATCCAGCGCTGGAAACGGCAGGAGATTTGACAATGACGCAAACCAGCCCTTTCGTCCGGTTTCGGCGCGGCATAACGCTGCCGATCCTTCTCCTCGTCGCCTGGGAAGTCTCAAGCCGCACCGGTCTGGTGGATGCGCGCTTTCTGCCGTCGCTGGAGGATGTCGTCGCCACAGGCAAGCGCGAGCTGATCGACAATGATCTCATCGGTGAACTGGGCTTCAGCCTGATGCGCAATATCGCCGGCTTCCTGATTGGATGCGTGCTCGGCGTCGGCTTTGCGAGTTTGCTGGCGCTCTCGCGGATTGCCGACCGGTTGATCATGCCGACCTTCAACGGGTTGAAGCAGATCTCCCTTCTTGCCTGGATACCGCTGATCTCGGTCTGGTTCGGTTTTGGCGAGCAGGCGAAGATCGTTTTCGTCGCGCTCGCGGCCTTCATACCCATCGTTCTCAATACCTATGACGGCATGCGGGAGGCCCCGGCTGATCTTCTGGAGGTCGCAAGGGCGCTGAAGTTCAATGCAAGGCAGAAAGCATTGCGCATCTACATTCCCTCCGCGATGCCGTCGATCGCGACAGGCGTGCATCTTGGCCTGATCTATGCCTGGCTCGCGACTGTCGGGGCAGAGTATTTCCTGGCGGTCGGCCCCGGCGTCGGCGGTCTGGTCATTGCCGGTCGCGAGCGGTTCGACATGGCGCTTGTCATGGTCGGTGTCCTCGTGCTCGGCCTTGTCGGATTCACCCTTAACCGGCTTGCCTATGCGCTCGAAGCCTATCTGTTGCGCTGGCGGCCCAAGCAGACCGCGTAAGCTGCAACTGCCATCCGTGCTCTTGCAAGCATCCGACGTTTCGAGGGCAGGCAAGCCTTGCTGCCTCGATGCGGACGGAGTTTTTTCCAGGCGCATGCGTTTTCCGGCTCCTGGCGACGATGCTTCCGTGGCACCGTACGTCGGCGGTTTGGTGCGGGCGCCTAAGTGCAGGCGTCGTGCTCATCAGGGCGCCAGTAGTTTCAATGGTTCTTAATCCTTAAGCCGGGCGGGAACGAGAACGGCGCCTTCAGGCCAGGAGACGGCCGTACGAGGGATTTTCAAACCTGGCGTCGAAACGCGTGCCCGAGGGGCCGTGCGTGATGGGCGCGCTGTCTCATCTCGCTTGCAAGCCGAGGCAGATGCTGCCCTCGCCATATCGTTGAAATAATCCTGCAGAAGTACGTGTGGCAAAGCGGAGACACCTGTTGGTGGCCAAGCAGAAACCGTTATTTCCTAAAAATAGTCCATAGTTTTCTAAAATACCGCCGTCTCGAATGCAGCCATTCTCACCATCGTAACCATTCGGTGCGCCATGGACATTCAATTCTCCGGGTTTGAAATTTTTGCTCCGAAGCCGACGCTGCCATGGGTTGCGGATGCCAGCGCAGATCGAAAGCCAGGCATGTGGATGGGGGCGCACTTCAGGAATTGCGAAATTGCAACGACGACGCGGGTGTCGACGCCGGCCGAACGTGGAGTGGTTTGTCCGGTTTCCAGCGTGCCAGCAAAGCCAGGGGCAAACAGGATCAGATCTGACAGGACTTGCACCATGTGATGGATTTCGCCGCCGGCACGAAATGCGCCCGAAGCGTCGATCATCCGTGACTTCCGCGTAATGCCACACAGCTAACCCTTACGAATTCGGCAACGCCGATGCTTCAATCGATCGGGAGAGTCGCATGAACACCGAGAAGATCATTATCTTTGACACTACTTTGCGTGACGGCGAGCAAAGCCCCGGCATCAACCTCGACGCCGGCGAAAAAGTCGAGATCGCACTTATGCTCGAAGGTCTGAAGGTCGATGTGATCGAGGCCGGCTTTGCCGTCTCCAGTCCCGGCGAATTCGAGGCGATCAAAGCCGTGGCGCGCGTCGTCAAGGACAGTACGATTTGCAGCTTGAGCCGCGCAGTCGAGCGCGACATCGACCTGACGGCGGAAGCCGTTTCCGCTGCGGCCTCGTCCCGCATCCATATCGTGCTGGCGACCTCGCCCATTCACATGAAATACAAGTTGCAGATGACGCCGGAAAATGTGCTCGAACATGCCGTTCGCGCGGTGCTCCACGCGCGACGCTATTCCGAGGATATCGAGTTTTCCTGCGAGGATGCGAGCCGGTCGGAGCCGGAGTTTCTTGCCCGCTTCGTGGAGCAGGTGATCAAAGCCGGTGCGACCACGGTCAGCCTGCCGGATACGGTCGGCTACGCGACGCCGTACGAATACGGCAAGCTGTTTACCTATCTGCGCAATGTCGTACCGAATGCCGACAAGGCCGTGTTCTCGGCGCATTGTCACAATGATCTGGGCATGGCTGTTTCCAATTCGCTCGAAGCAACCCGGCAGGGGGCGCGCCAGATCGAATGCACGATCAACGGTATCGGTGAGCGAGCGGGCAATGCGTCGCTTGAGGAGATCGTCATGGCACTGCATACACGCGAGGATTTTTTCCGATGCCGGACATCGGTCGAAACCCGTCGATTGACGGCTGCATCCAGGCTTGTCTCGGAGATTACCGGTTTCGTTGTGCAGCCTAACAAGGCGATCGTCGGCAAGAATGCTTTCTCGCATCAATCCGGCATTCACCAGGATGGCATGCTGAAGAACCCGTTGACCTATCAAATCATGACGGCGGCGGAGGTCGGCGCCGATGAGTATCGGCTCGTGCTCGGAAAGAATTCGGGCCGTAACGGTTTTCGCATGTGCATGCGCTCGTTGGGTGTCGAGTTCGGTTCCGATGCCGATCTCGATCTCGCTTTCTCCCGTTTCAAGGATATCGCCGATCAAAAGGCATCGCTTCGCGATGAAGATCTTCTGGCGACGGTTGTGGGTATGGAAGCGTTCTCCCCGGAAAAACGCATCGTGTAATTCTGCTTCCAGAACATGCAATCGGGATCGGCCATGTGCCGGAGCCGTGCTTGCTGCGGGTCAGATCCGGCCCGGGGAGAGCGTACGTCAATACTTTGCGGAATTCAGGAACGAAGGTCATAGCGGAGAAGCGAGCAAATGACGATGGATCTTGTAGTCGAAACGGCAAGCGATATTCGAGTAGCCAAGCCGAAAACAGGGTATGAATTCCTGATCGACACGCTCGCAACCTGGCATGTGCGTCACTATGCCGGCGTCACGGGGGGAGGGGTCATCCATTTGCTCAAACATCTCGAGCCGATGGCCGTCCCCGACGAAGGCGGCGAACTCCCGGTTTTCTTCAATATCGGCGAATATGTCGCTGGCTTCATTCCGTTGGGATACTATCTGGCGAGCGGGAAAGTCAGTGCAGCCATTGCAACGACAGGAGCCGCAACGCGGTTGCTGACCTGCGGCCTGAGTGATGCGAAACTGCACAATATTCCCGCAATCTACCTCATTCCTCTCAGTCCGGCGGATACGCGATACCGTGCACCGCTGCAGGACACGAGCCCGGAGGGTGCCGACGTCGTGGCTCAGTTGAAGGCCGAGCTGCCATCAGGCACATTCGTTTTGAACGATCCAGACCATATCGGAGAACAACTTGAGCAGGCCCGCAAACATCTCGATCAAGGCTCGCCCGTCGCTCTTCTGATGCCGCCGGAGGCGCTCGGAAAGACGGTGTCTGAGCCGGTCCATACGCCTTGGCGCGGTGACTATGCTCATAAACCGAACAAGATCGACCATGGGTCGCTCGCCCATTTTTTGGCCGAATTCCCGCGGCAAGTGGTTGGGCGTCGGGTGGTCATTCTCGCTGGCGAAGAGGCGGCCATGTATTCGTACATGCCAGTCCTCACCACACGTTTGTGCAAGGTGTTACAGGCGCCGATCGTCTGGAGCATAAACGGGGCGAATGCGGTGGCGCGCAACAATAGCTTCGGTTTCGGCTATCTGGGCTTCGGCGGCAATGATCGCGCGATGCAGCTCTGGAAAAGTCTCGGTCCTGACGATATTGTTATTACCCTCGGGTTCTGCCCTGACGAATACACCCTTAATTTTTCTGACATACCTGCCCATACGACATGGAATTTCACCAACCTCGTCGCGCCATATGGCAGTGTCGGGGGCGGGTTTCGGCATCGTGTGCGCGGCGAATATTTCGATGTTCGAGGGCCAATCGATCAGGTTCTGAGCGAAGCGATCGGCCGGCTCGAGGATCTTCGGCCATCGCGACCCCCAGCACCGGCTTTTGTGGCTGATCTCAATGATCGTAAGATCATGCCGCCACGCCCTGGAACGATCGATATTGCCCGGTTTTACCAGGAGCTTGATCGTCAATGGCAGCCGGGAAGCATTGCGTTCGATGACGTGTGCCTTGCCTACAAAGATCGTCAGTATGTCACGCAGCGCCCGCATCCAAACGCCCGCTTCCATTCGCTTTATCGCGGTTCGGCAATGGGCGGAGCATTCGGCGCGGCAATCGGCGCAAAGCTTGCAAAACCGGACGCGACCGTATTCGCTTTTACGGGCGATGGCTGCTTCCGGCTGATTGCCGGTTGCCTGGCCGAAGCGCGATCATTGGGGATCGTCCTGTTCGTGCTGGACAACGGCGCACTTGGTATCATGGTGCAGGGCCTGCCCGTGGTCATTCCCGACTATTCATCCAGCCGCTACCATAGCGATCTGCACCGCATCGACTTTGGGGCGATGGCGCGCGCATGCGGCTGGTCAAGCCGCAAGCTGATGCCGGATCTGAGCAATCTGGCCGAGATCATGCGCGAAAGCTACAGCCCCGGTCACCCATCCATCCTGGTTGAGGTACCCGTAGATGCAGAGCAGGTGGTGGGACAAAATCCGCGGGCTAACAACCTGTAGCGCCACACGAAGCGTCGATGTCAGATCAATGCAATGGTGTCGAAGGCGTCATCTCCATGTCACCAATGACTGTGTCGAAATAGTTGTCGGCGATTTCGAGCAGCGTTTCCGCTATGCACTGAGGTTCCCATCCGTCTTGCAGAAGCTCCTGCACGGCTGCATCGATTTTCTGGCGGAGTTGCTCGTGGCACTGCAGTTTCGTTTGATCTGCAAAACCGATCAACCATTGCTTACCTGGCATAACGATGCTCTCCTCCATGTCGACAGACGTCCATATTTGTCGACAAGGTAAGGCGGAGGTAAGCGTAGGCAACTGCTGTAACGCCATTTTTCAAGAGCAATGCGAACAATTGTTCATCGATGCAAATAACTAGTTCGCGTATTCAATGAATGGTTGTAGGTCCTTGGAGCGCTATTGCAATGTTTGATGGATTGCGATCGGTGTATTGGAGAGCCGCAACTTTATCTGATGGAGCGTCTCGAACTTGTGGAGCATGTTTTAATGACAGGTTCTATTGAGAAATGGTCCTCGAAGAAAGCCGACAATCAAACAGTATGCACTCGAGCGCCATCTATCCCGGTGACGTAGATGGAGATCGAGCCTGGGAGGAGTTGAAGAGGCCGATAAATACGCGCATCAATGACAGGCCCGTGGGAAAACTGTCGACTAGAGCTTTCGGCTTTTCTTAGAATCGTGAAAACACTCTATCCCTTTGTTTTTACGTGATTCCAGTCGGAAAACCGCTACGCATTTTTCCCGGAATTGCTCTAAAGCCGTAGGTGGCATCCCCGATGAGGAGATTGCCGAGGATCGTGCTTGACGGCTTACATTCTTACCGCGGATCCGGAATCGGATCTAGGTTCCGTAATCCGCTACACATGCGCAATGGGGTGCCGCCCAGGTACGCCGGTACATCTGGGCTTTGGTGCAAGTGGATTGCACCTCGATTGCGACGCAAAGGGCGAGAGCACGATGAAAATGAATCAAGGCGATGAAGGCCGAGCGAAGGCAATATGTCAGCTTGCCAGCGAGTAACCCAGATCACGCAACGGCAGGCGGCGCACCCGCTCTCCCGTTGCTGCGAATATGGCATTGCCGAGGGCAGGGGCTAATGCCGGGAAGGCGGGTTCGCCCATGCCTGTCGGCGGATTGTCCGACTGGATGAAATAGGCATCGATCGTCATCGGCGCGAAGGGCATGCGCAGGATCGGATAGGCATTGTAGTTCTGCTCCTGGATCTGGCCGCTTTCGATGGTGATCTTCAAGCCCATGGCGGTGGAGAGCGCGTCGGTCGACGCACCCTGCGCCTGCGCTTCGGAGCCGGCCATATCGATGATGGGGCCAACATCGAGCACCACGACGATGCGATCGATCCTGATCTGCTTACGGGCGTCGACGCGAAGCTCGACGGCCTGCGCGACATGGCCGGCGTGGGAGTAGCACCAGGCGAGACCCAATCCGCTGCCATCAGGCAGCTTTTTGCCCCAGCCGGCTTTGTTCGCGCACATCCTGATCACGTCGGTCGCACGCTTGGGACTGAAGTTGACGCTTTTGTCCTTGGGTGCAAGCTCAGGCACGTCGCGGTTCACGGCAGCGACGAGGAATTCGACGTGGTCGCGGCCCGACGCCAGCGACATCTCGTGCATGAAGCTTTGCGCAGCAAAGACCTGGGCATTGTCGCCCGGCGCCCGCCAGGCGCCAGTCGGGATCTTCAGCGGCAGCATGGTCTTGCCGCGGCGCAGGTTGGGAGCCTTGATGGAATATTTCAGATTGTCGGTCAGGCCTGCGCCGCTGGCTTCCTTCTTGCCGTCGGCGGTGAAGGTGATGAAATGTTCCTGCCAGGCGTCGAGGCCGCCATCTTTATCGATCGCCCCCTTGAACTGGTGGTAACCGGCCGGGCGGTAGAAGTCGTGGCCGAAATCGTCTTCCCGGGTCCATTGCAGCTTGACCGGGGCGTTGACTTTCCGCGCGATGACTGCCGCCTCGCAGGCATAATCATTGACCAGCCGCCGCCCGAAACCGCCGCCAACGCGGGTCTGGTGCATCACGATCTTTTCCTGCGCTATGCCGGCTGCCTTAGCAATCACCGGCAAGCCACGATCGGGCTGCTGGGTGGGGACCCACATTTCCAACACCCCGTCATGCCAGTGCGCGGTGGTGTTCATCGGTTCCAGCGGCACATGGGCGGCGAAGGGATATTCATAATAGGCCTCGACGGTCCTGGCAGCATTGCTGAAGGATTTGTCCACGTCGCCGACATCGTCGTCCGGCTTTTCCGGAAAATGGGCTGCGAGCTTCCTGGCCTCGGCCGAGAATTTCGAAGTGGAATCCGTTGAAGCCTCGCCGAGGTCCCAGTCCACCTTCAGTTTGTTCTTCGCCTGGAAGGCGCTCCAGGTATCCCTGGCGATGATGGCGACACCCGGCATGACCTCGACCGCCTGTCCTGTCCCGTCCAGGGCAAAGGCATCGAACACGCCGCGCTCGGCCTTGATCTCGTCGACATTGAAGGATCTGACCTTGCCGCCCGCCGCCGGACATTTGGTGTAGTTGGCATAGACCATGCCGGGGCGTTGGACATCAATGCCGAACAGCGGCTCGCCCCTGATCACCTTCGGATCGTCGACGCCGTGATACCGCTTGCCGATCAGGCGATATTCGGAGCGTGCCTTCAGCTTCAGGCTTCGAGGATCGGGCACTGGCATTGTTGCCGCCGCAGCGGCCAGTGATCCATAGGCTGCAGACCTGCCGCTGGCGGCATGGGTCAAGACCGAATCCTGTGCGGTGATCTGCGACGAATCCACCCCCCATTGTTCGGCGGCCGTGGCGATCAGCATCGCCTTGGCGCTGGCGCCGGCCTGCCGCAACTGGTCCCATGCGCGTGGGATCGACGTCGAACCTCCAGCACCCTGACCGCCATAGACCTTGGGATTGATGTCGGCCTGCTCCATCACGACATGGTTCCAATCCGCATCGAGCTCTTCGGCAATGATGACGCCAAAGGAGGTCTTGATGCCCTGGCCTATCTCCGGACACTTGGAGAAAATGGTGATCGTGTTGTCCGGAGCGATGCGGATGAACGCATTCATCGCCTGGTTCGCGCCGTCAGACGCCTCGGCCGCGGAAGCCTCGCCGCCGAGATAAAAACCCAGGATCAGCCCAGCCGTGCCGCTGCCGGCGAGCTTGAAAAAGCTGCGCCGTCCCATGCTCAGCGCGGTATCGGCCACAGAGAGCGAACGTACCTCGCGCATCAACGCCTGGAGATAGGCGTCGGACTCGGCGAAATCAGACCTGATGTCAGCCATTGTTTGCCTCCGGGGGATGAGGTTGCTGGGCCGCCTGCTTTCGCAGGTTGGCCACGTCCTTGCCCGTCAAATGCGCGCCTTTGGCGCCGAAGCGGGCGGTCACATAGTTGGCCACGGCCGCGATGTCGTCATCCGAATAACCCTGGCCAAAGGCGGGCATGAAGATCCTGCCGTCGGCGGTCGTGCGGTTAACGCCGTTGATAACAGTCTGCGCCACGTTGGTGGCGCCGGGATCGTTGACGGCGCGTACGCCCGTGAGCGTCGCATAGCCGGTGACCGGGCTCACGCCGGTCCAATCATGGCAGCTGGCGCACGCGCCGGCAAAAATTTTCTCACCGCGTGGGTCGACATCCGCCACGCCCTCCTTGTGCGATGCCGGCGCTGCCGTGGTGACGGTGCGCGGCAGGTCGGTTGCGTGGGCCGGTATGCTGCGCAGATAGGTTACCAAGGCATGCACGTCGTCCGGCACCAGATAGCTGAGGCTGTCGTCGGTGGCTTCGCCCATCGGTCCAGCCGCACCGCCATGCCCATTGGCGTGGCCGGTCGAAAGGTAGAGGTAGATATCCTCGTCGCTCCAGTCGCCGATGCCGGAATTCTTGTCGCTGCTGATATTATAGGCGTGCCAGCCGGCGGTGACGGCGCCTGCGAATTTGCGGTGATTGTCGAGCGCGAAGACAAGATTGCGCGGCGTGTGGCACTCGCCGCAATGGCCGAGTGCCTCGGCAAGATAGGCGCCGCGATTCCACTGCGGGCTCTGACCTGTGTTGGGGCGGAAGCGCTCGTCGGTGTTGAACGCAGCGCTCCACAGCGACAGCAGGCCGCGCTGGTCGAAGGGCCATGAAAGCTGATCGGGCTTCGCTGGCGCATGCGCCGGCGGCAGCGTCACGAGATAGGCCTTGATCGCCAGCACATCGGCGTCCGTCATATAGGTGTAGGACGCATAGGGCATGGCGGGATAGAGTTTCTCGCCGTCGGCGCGAATACCCTTGTGCACGGCCGCCAGGAACTGAGCATCGGTGTAATTGCCGATGCCGGTATCCCTGTCCGGCGTGATGTTGGTGGAATAGATGGTGCCGAATGGCATGTTGAAGGCAAAGCCGCCGGCAAAGGGAATGCCGCCCGGCGCTGTATGACAGGCTTGGCAGTCCGCAGCATGGGCGAGATATTCGCCGCGCTTCACGCTATCGGCACTGGCAAGCTGGGCCGGAACACCGCTCACGGTGCCAGCCTGATAATCGTCGAGCGCTACCGTCGAGCCGCCGGCAAAGGAGGTCGGATCGCGGCCAAGCAGCAACCATCCCACAAAGCCAAGGGCGATGATGACAATGACCGCAAGGAGGATGCCGATGATTTTCTTCATGATCAGGCCGGCTTGGCGGCGGCGTTCTTGATCGCACGGCGGATGCGGATGTAGGTTCCGCATCGACAGAGATTGCCCGCCATGGCCGCATCGATGTCGGAATCGTCGGGTTGGGGATTGATGTTGAGCAAGGCCGTCGCCGACATGATCTGACCGGCCTGACAGTAGCCGCATTGCGGCACAGACGCTTCCATCCAGGCTTGCTGGACCTTGGCGCCGTTCGGCGTCTTGCCAATTCCTTCAATGGTGATCACGGCACGGGTGCCGACGTCGCCGACGGTCAGCTGGCAGGAGCGCACCGGTTTGCCAGCGACATGTACGGTGCAGGCGCCGCACTGGGCGACGCCGCAGCCATATTTCGTACCGACCAGATTGAGGTGATCCCGCAGCACCCAAAGAAGCGGCATGTCCTCCGGGACATCGACCTCGTGCAATTGCTCATTGATATTCAGAGTGAGCATGTTTCCATCCCTGCCTGACGGTGAAATCGGCGTATCAACGGAATTGCCAGGGGATGGTACGCCGGTATCGACGATGGGTAAACTTCAACAATGCGTTATCGCAGCCGTTGTCGTCGCACCGTTCAGCAGCCACGAGCGCGCCGGTGCCTTGAAATTGCTGACGCCTCCAGTTGGTGTCTCACATTGTCCCTGTTCGTCGTGGCCAGTAGCGAAACACCTGTTTTCCGGTGTCGGGCGCATTGAATGGATCAATGTCAGATGGAAATGCGGATGAGCTGCGGCGAAGGTATGCCCTCCGGCAAAATCATCGCCTCCCGAAATGAGACCACTTGGAATTGCCCGTAAAAAGTCTCGCTGAAAACCATCGCAGCCGGCAATCGTTCGCTGATTTTGGCAACGAAGCCGCTTCCATCAGACTAAAGTCCTACTCTTGATCGGACCTAGGTCCGAAGACGTAATCTTTGGTCCTAATGCCATGGATTGCCCCGAGCTTTGCGCCAGTTGTTTCCCGCGATGGAAGCGGCGGGATATCCGACCGTTATCGCAGTGCATGCGGAGAAGGTCGATGAACGTAAACGGCGTCCTTGAAAGCGGCATCCCAGCTCCGGCGCTTGCCAATGCTCCCGGCTGCAACGCTATCATCGGGTTCGTCGGCCTCGCCGCCAAGGGTGGCAATGACTGTGGAAGCTAAGCGAAGTACCACCGTTGCGGTCATCGTGCCGATGTTCAACGCCGAACGAACGATCGGGGCGACCCTGGCCAGCATCTGCCGCCAGACGCATCAGGCTCTTGATATCATCATTGTCGACGATGGTTCTTCGGATCGATCGCTATCCATCGTGGCTGAATACGCAAAGCAGGATCCGCGAATCCGGATCCTTCGGCAGGCCAATAGCGGTGTCGCTGCAGCGCGTAACAATGGTGCGGCTGCGACCGATGCCGAGTTTCTCGCATTTATCGATGCCGACGATTTATGGGCTCCGTCAAAGATTGCCCTTCAATGGCAAGCGCTTGACGAGGGCGGACCATCGGTCGGACTGGCCTATTGCTGGTATGCGCTTATCGACGAGCATAGCCGCGTATTTTCGCTGCATAACCGGCCGAGCCATGAAGGGCATGTGCTCCAGCGCATGTGCAGAAATAATTTCGTCGGCAACGGCAGCTCGATGCTCATGCGTCGTTCCGCGTTCGAAGAAGCCGGGCAGTTCGACCCGTCCTTAAGGGCGCGCAACGCCCAGGGCTGCGAGGATCTTCTGATCTGCCTCAGAATTGCGGAGAACTACGAATTCCGCGTCATACAGCAGCACCTGATCGGCTACCGCATGACGAACACGAACATGTCGAGCGACGTCAAGCGGATGCTGTCTTCATGCGAAATCGTCCTTGCCGAGTATCGCGGAAAATATCCTCAATATGGCAGCGACCTCGACGCCCATTTGGTCGACATGATCCACTGGCTTGTCGTCAGAGCCTTTGTCAGCGGGCGATTTTTCGATGGCTGTGATCTGTTGAGGCGATTTCTGGCATTGGCGCCGCGCCTGGCGATTTCAAGTCTGCCGAACATACTGGACGTATATTGCCGCGCCAGGCTGGTTCCAGATTGGCTCAAGGCTCGGCTGAGGGGCTTGCAAAGAAACGCCGAGTTGCGGCCGCTCTATATGGAGACGATCCCGTGAGGTCGGGGAGTTCGTTCCTCATGCGGTTGCAACGGCTCTTCCGCCTGGCAGAGGCGCCGACCTGGGCAGGACCAACCATAGTTGGGCTCGGCCTGGCCGCTGCGGTCCTTGAGGGTGCAGGCCTCTTTCTCTTCATTCCTCTTATTCAGAGCCTTGGCGCCGCAGCCGCGCAGGAGGGAGAATGGCAGCGAATTTTCGACCGGCTTCTCGCACCCGTTCCGCAAAGCCATTTGACGGCATTCCTGGTAGGCGTGCTGTGCGTCAGCATCCTTCTTAAGAATGCCGTCCATCTCATCAATACCTGGGTGACCCGGTATATCGATGGTCTCGTTGCACATCGGCTGAGGGCAAGGGTTTTCGACCAGACAATCAGCTCATGCATCGACTACCGGGTGGAAAACAAACGCTCCGATATCATCACGACGATTGCCAACAACACCTGGAAGGTCAGTCAGGCCCTGAGCCTTGCCTACCGTTTGATGATCTGCTCCTGCACCTTCGTCGTCTTCATGCTGCTGATGCTGTTGATTTCCGTCCGGCTGACCTTCTTCTCGATGATGTTCCTGCTCTTCGCGGCTATGGCCATTCGCCTGGCCACGCGCCGCGCAGACGAAACCGGCAAGGCTGTTGTCGAGGAAAACAAGCAGTTCGGCTTGAGGATGTGGGAGAGCATCAACGCGCTGCAATTGATCCGCGCTTTCGCCCAGGAAGACTATGAGCGCAACCGTTTCCGGAAGACTTCCGACAAAGTGCGGCGACGCCTTCTGAAGCTCGATATGTTGTGGGCGACACCGGGGCCTGTCTCGGAAATCTCGATTACAATCCTGATCGGTGCGCTCGTCCTGGTGGCTCAATCGGTGGGCCTGGGCATTGCGGCGCTGGCCGCGTTTCTCTCGCTACTATATCGTCTTCAAGGCCCAACGCGGGAGCTGCTCCAATCGAAGATCGCGCTCGATGGGCTCGCCGGTAGCATCGACGATGTCGATGACTTCCTCCGCACAACGGAGAGGCCCTTTCTTTCGGAGGGGCACGTACAGGCGCCCACCTTCAGGAAAGCCGTCGAATTCCGCAATGTCTCTTTCCGCTACGCGCCCGGTCAGCCGCTTGCGCTGGAATATGTCTCCTTCAGCATTCCCGCCGGCAAGACCACTGCGATCGTGGGCGAGTCCGGTGCGGGAAAATCCACAGTGATGGCACTGCTCTTTCGCTTTATCGATCCGACATCCGGCGAAATCGTCGCCGATGGTATGCCTCTTCCCGAATTCGATCTTCGCAGCTGGCGCAAGCGCCTGTCGCTGATGTCGCAGGAGGTCCACCTCTTCAATGACACGATTTCAGCCAATATCGCCTATGGCGATCTGGATGCCGGGCCAGACGAGATCCGCAAGGCTGCCGAAATCGCCAAGGCGGACGATTTCATCCGGCTGCTTCCGGATGGCTACGAGACACGGATCGGCGATCAGGGGATGCGCCTGTCGGGTGGGCAAAGGCAGCGCGTAGCACTCGCCCGAACGATCCTTCGAAATCCTGACATTCTGCTTCTGGATGAGGCGACGAACGCGCTCGACGCCGAAACCGAACAGGCGTTTCAGCTGGCGCTCGACAAGTACTCGCACAACCGCACCGTTGTCGTGATCGCTCACCGTCTGTCGACCGTTCTGGCGGCTGATCAGATCATCGTGATGACAAAGGGTCGCGTGGTCGAGGCGGGTTCGCCGGACGAGCTTTTCAAGCGGCAGGGACATTTTTCCAGGCTCCACGAATTTCAGCACGGCCGCCGCAGCGGGCGGGAGTTAGGTGATGAGTTACAAGCTTATTGATATCGAGTTGTCGGAGCCCCTGGCGTCGATCGAACTCTCGGCTGAGCAGACCGGCGTCGGCTTGATCGCACGATGGCAGGGCCGGCTGATCGCATTTGAAATGATCGGGCGGCCGGCTGGCTCTATGCTGTCGGCCGAGAGCCTGAAAGCCCTTGCCGATGAGCGATTTGCCGAATGCATCCTCGTTGCGAAGCTGGAGGAGGAGCTGAGGGCGCGCTTGCCGGCGAACGAGACGATGCTGCCGAGCCTCAGCATCGCAATCTGCACCAAGGATCGTGCACAGCGCCTTTCCCGGTTGCTGCGCTCGCTCGATCAGGTTCGGAGTGACTCTCCCTTCCAGTTCGTCGAAATCATCGTGGTCGATAATGCCTCGGTGGATACGGCCACGCGCGAAGCCGTCGAGAGCTTCCGCGATATCCGCTACGTTTTCGAACCGAAGGCTGGGCTGGATTTCGCCCGAAACGCCGCTCTTCATGCAGCCTGGGGCGATATCATCGCCTATCTGGACGATGACGTCGTGGTGGACCGCAATTGGCTTGTAGGCTTTGCCAAAGCGTGCCGCGACAACCCTGGCGTCGGCGGCTTCACCGGCCTCGTGCTGCCGTTTCGTCTCGACACCGAGGCGCAGATCTTTTTCGAGCGGCGTGGTGGGTTTGGCCGCGGCTTTGCGCGCAGGGAGTTTCACAGGGCTCGCTTTGACAACCCGCTCCACCCCGTCGGTGCCGGCGTTCTCGGCGCCGGCTGCAACATGGCCTTCGACCGCAAATTGCTGATCGAGCTTGGCGGCTTCGATGAGGCGCTCGATACGGGAGCGCCGCTGCCCGGAGGCGGCGATCTCGATATATTCTACCGCGTGCTGCGCTCCGGACGCCCGATGATCTATGAGCCGGAATATGCCGTCTATCACGAGCATCGCGAAACCATTCCGCAGCTCAGGCGGCAATACTGGACCTGGGGCCTCGGCATGATGGCCTTTCTCGTCAAGAGCTATCGCACCGATGACGAGATGCGATCGCGCCATCGCGCCATGGTCCGCTGGTGGTTCTTCGACCAGTTGAAGGCGCTTGCCCGCGCGGCTCGCCGACTGCGCGGCCATGAATTGCGGTTCGGCATAGCGGAGCTGTGGGGTGGAATTTACGGCCTTGCCGGCGAATATGATCGCTCACGCTCCCGTATCAGATCGATCCGGGAGCGCAATTCATGAGGACAGAACGTTTTGAGGTGAGGCATGTCGATCTGGCGGCTGCCGATATCGGTAGCGATCGCGAGCCCGCATTGTCGGTCTTCTGGTGGAAAGACCTGCCGCTGGGAGCACGGGCATCCCTTAAGGACGAGCTACCTTACGGGACCTCTCAATTGCGTCAGCTTGCGGCCGAATATGCCGCCGCGCAACTCCAGGCTCGCAGCATCGGGCTCGGTGCACCGTTACGAGCTACCTACGAAGGACGGCCAAAGCCCGCGCTCTCGCTGGAGGCGGCGCTTGAAGCGCAAAATCTGGTGGGGGCGCTTGATGCGATCGCAACCCCATCCTCCGCTTCGGCGCAGGACATCTCCGTGGTCATTTGCACCCGCGATCGCGGTCCGGCTCTGCGCAAATGCCTGACCAGCCTTGCAGCACAACGCAGCGCTCCGGGCGAGGTCGTCATCATCGACAATTCTCAAGCTGGCAATGCGAGGGACATCTGCAGGCAATTCCCCGATTTTCGCTATGTCCACGAGCCCCATGCCGGTCTAAGCCGAGCCCGGAACACCGGCGTTCAAATAAGCCGGTTTGATATCATCGCCTTCACCGACGACGATGTCGAAGCGCATCCGGGCTGGACCACAGAGATCGCGCGTGCCTTCGCGGAACGGGATGTCGAGGCGTTTACCGGTCTCGTGCTGCCGGCGCGTCTCGATACGGCAGCGCAATGCTCCTTTCAATTCACCATGGGTGGGTTCGGCTCGACCTTCGTGCCGCTCACGTTCGACAGGCGTTTCTTTGAGGAGACACGGCCAAGCGGGGCGCATGTCTGGAAGATCGGCGCCGGTGCCAACATGGCCTTTCGACGCTCCGTATTCGAGCGGGTCGGCCTGTTCGACGAACGCTTGGGCGCGGGGGCGGCGGGATGTTCCGAAGACTCTGAGCTTTGGTACCGACTGCTGGCGGCCGGTGGCGTGTGCCTCTATGAGCCTCGGGCCGTTGTCTTCCACCACCATCGCAGCGACTGGCCCGGCCTCAAGCGGCAGATCAAAGCCTATATGAAAGGCCACGTCGCGGCCCTTGTGACGCAATACGATAATTTCGGCGATCGAGGAAACATGGTGCGTATCGGCAAGCAGCTGCCGATCTATTTTGCCAAGACCTTCGTCAAGGCGCTCTTCGAAGGGCCTCCGGGCAGGCTCGGAATTTTGGCGGCCGAAGTAGAGGGCTGGCTCGCCGGCCTGCAGTTTCTGCCGCGCTTCGGCTGGAGAATGCGGCGACCTCCGATGGGGAATGCCGCAACGGCTGAAAAAGGAATATCGCGATGATCAGGAAAGCAGCGCTTGGCCAGTTTCTGTCTGGAAACCCCTATCCGAACGGCTTGACGGATGGTCTGTTCTATCGCGAAAAGATGCGCGCCATCC
Source organism: Martinezella hainanensis (assembly GCF_900094555.1). GTDB lineage: Bacteria > Pseudomonadota > Alphaproteobacteria > Rhizobiales > Rhizobiaceae > Rhizobium > Rhizobium hainanense. The sequence continues at coordinate 74,623 of NZ_FMAC01000006.1, read as the reverse complement.
ATCGGGTCGCTCCTCTCGAAACCGGAGGCACCGGACGGGTGCTGGAAATCGGTGGTGGTCGCAGCGGCCTTGCCAGCATCCTCTATCCGCAAGCCGAAATCGTCACACTCGATATCGACCCAGAGCTGGCCGACCATCAGCCCTCCTGGGCGAAATCGACCTTCATCTGCGGTGACGCCTGCTCGCTGCCAATGGACGACGACAGTTTCGATATCGTCACCATGTTCGATGTGCTGGAGCACATCGAGGACGACCGCCGCGCCGCACAGGAGGCGCTGCGGGTGGTACGGCCCGGCGGCTATGTCCTGATCTCCACCCCCGAGATCAACTGGCATTATCCCTATTTCAGTGTCATGAAACGCCATTGTCCGCATGAAAGCGAGCTGATGCGCGAATGGGGCCATGTCAGGCGGGGATACCGGGACCCGGAACTCGCAGCCCTTTTCGACAGGCGCCCGGAGCGGCGCGCCACCTTCATCAACGCCGCCACGGCGTTTTTCCATGACGTCTCGTTTTCCCGCATCGGCCGTCGCCGCCGCAAGGTCCTCTACGCTCTGGCCGCACCCGTGACTTTCCTCGGTTACTTGATGCACCGGCCATCCACGCGCGGCACGGAAACCGCGTTTGCTTGGCGCAAATGAGAGATGGCCAGACGTCGAAGGTGATCGCTCTCTTTCCGTGGGGCGATGTGATCGAGGAGTTTCTCGAGCCGATCGGGCTTGAGCTTCGGGATTTCATCGAACGGATGACAGGAGGTTGGCTGTTCGGCTATGCGGCTGCGCTGAGTTCGGTGGGCCACAAGCCAATCATCGTTTGTGCATCCGAGCGGGTGACCGGAATAGAGCGCCACGAGCATTTGGGTACTGGCACGCCGATCTGGGTTGCGCCGGCAAAACGGGCTCGGCAAGGCTATTCTCCTGCCGCCTATAGCCTGCGGCGCTGGTCTGCAACACCGCTTTCAGCCTTCCGCGAGATCCTTTCCCGCTCCAAATGCGACCTGTTGCTTGCCCAGGAATATGAATATACGCGTTTCGACGCGCTGGCATGGCTGGCACGCAGCCTAAACCTTCCCCTCTACGCCACGTTTCAGGGAGGAGATCGCACGCTGTCCTGGGTCGAGGCTGCCGCAAGACAGCTTTCTCTGCGCGCGTGCCGCGGTCTAATCGTTGCTTCCGCCGCAGAGCGCGATCGCCTTGCCAAGGCCTATCCACGCATTGCTCCCAATATGGCGAATATCCCTAATCCGTTGGATACCAATGAATGGCAAGCGATGGATCGCAGCGAAGCGCGAGCAAATCTCGGCCTGCCTCAGGATTGCTTCATCGTCCTCAATCACGGGCGCATCGATATCCGCCGCAAGGGGCTTGATGTGCTTCTGAAGGCTTGGGCGCGCTTCTCCGACAATCCTTCCGCCCAGCTGATAATCATTGGCTCGGGCCAGGATAGCGAGGCGTTCGCAAAGCTGCTTCATGGAAGCGGCATGTCAAATGTGCAGTGGCTTTCCAGCTATACGACGGACCGAATATTGATCCGGCGCTGGCTTTCCGCCGCGGACGTCTATGTCATGGCTTCCCGTATCGAGGGCATGCCGGTTGCGCCATTGGAAGCCATGGCTTGCGGCCTTCCTGTCGTCGCTTCCGATGCGCAGGGTTTGCCGGACATTTTGGTCGGAGGCGAGGCCTCGGGCGGTCTCATGGTCGGGCAGGAGCGGCCGGAAGAAATCGCGCAGGCCTTGGCAAGATTGAGCGGTGATGAAGTTCTTCGAGCACGACTGGGTGCGGCTGCCCGCAGGCGAGTGACGGAAAAATTTTCGATCGAAGCAGTTGGCGCTGCTCTCGATGAGTTTCTTACAACGGCAAGCAGGTGAGGATCACATCCGGCTGCGATACCAGGCGAGTGCTGTTTCGATAATCCTGTCGATGCTGGAATGCCTGGGCACCCATCCAAGCTCCCGTTCGGCTTTATCGGCTGCTGCGACGAGAGCCGGTGGATCGCCAGCCCTGCGGGGACCATAGGCAACCGGAAGGTTTTGCCCCGAAATGCGGCTGACGGCGTCAGCCAATTCCTTGACAGTCGTTCCGTTGCCGGTGCCAAGGTTGTAGACATGCACCCCCTCATCCCGCAACAGCTTCTCTCCGCCAAGGACATGAGCCTGCGCGAGATCGCTGACGTGGATGTAGTCGCGCACGGCCGTGCCGTCTCGCGTGTCGAAGTCGGTGCCGTTGATGGTGAAGGTTCGGCCCGGTCTGATCGCCGCTTCTATAGCGAGCGGAACGACATGGGTCTCTGGCTCGTGCCGCTCACCGATCTCACCATCGGGGTCGCCGCCGGCTGCATTGAAATATCGCAGCATCACAGCATTGAGGCCGCGGGCGCGCGAGAAATCCTCCACCATCCGCTCGATCATGAATTTCGACCATCCATAGGGATTGATCGGCCATTGCGGATGGGTCTCGTCAATCGGGGTACGGGTCGGAATGCCATAGGATGCGCAGGTGCTTGAAAAGATCAGCCTGTCGACACCTGCTTTCAGCATTTCCTCGATAAGAACCAGCGTTCCGAAACTATTGTTCCGATAGTAAAGCTCAGGAAATTCCACGGATTCGCCGACATAGGCATAAGCCGCGAAATGGGCGACCACATCCGGGCGATATTGGCGCAACGTTGCCGCGACCGTCTCGGCGTCGGCAATATCGCCTTCGACCAGCGGCCCCCATTTCACCGCATCACGCCAGCCGCGGGAGAGATTGTCGTAGGTAACGACCGACCATCCCGCCTCGGCGAAGGCCTTGCAGCAATGCGATCCGATATAGCCGGCTCCGCCGGTGACAAGGACCGTCCTCATTCGGCAGCGATCGCGTGCGAACGGCCTGACGACAGCAAGTCTTCGAAATAGGCGATCGTTCTGGCAAGGCCTTCCCGCAACTGAACCTTCGGCTTCCAGCCGAGTTCGCGCGATGCGACCCCGATATCCGGCTGCCGTTGTCTGGGATCGTCAGCCGGCAGGGGCAGGTATTTTATCGTCGAGCGGCTTCCGGTCAGTTGTATCGCGAGATTGGCGAGCTCCAGCATCGTAAATTCCGCCGGATTGCCGAGATTGATCGGGCCTGTCACCTCGTCCTTTGTTCCCATCAGGCGAACCAGGCCGTCGATAAGATCGTCGACATAGCAGAACGAGCGCGTCTGCTGGCCACTGCCATAAACCGTTATCGGCTTGTTCTGCAGCGCCTGTACGATGAAGTTGGAAACGACACGGCCGTCATCGGGACGCATCCTTGGACCGTAGGTGTTGAAGATGCGCGCGACCTTGATCCGCAGCTTGTGCTGGCGCCAGTAATCGAAAAACAGGGTCTCGGCACAGCGCTTGCCTTCGTCATAGCAGGAGCGAGGCCCTATCGGGTTTACCCGGCCCCAATAATCCTCCTGTTGGGGATGGATCTCGGGATCGCCATAGACTTCGGACGTTGAGGCCTGAAGGATCTTGGCGCCGACCCGTTTGGCAAGGCCGAGCATATTGATCGCACCGTGGACGCTGGTCTTGGTCGTCTGCACCGGATCGAACTGGTAGTGAATCGGGCTTGCTGGACAGGCGAGATTGTAGATCTCGTCGACCTCCACATAGAGGGGAAAGGTGATATCGTGGCGGACGATTTCGAAGGACTTGTTGTCAAGCAGATGGAAGACGTTGCTTTTCCGTCCCGTAAAGAAATTGTCTACGCAGATAACCTCATGTTTTTCCTGCAAGATCCGCTCACATAGGAAGGAGCCGAGAAAACCGGCTCCGCCGGTAACCAGGATTCGTTTTGTTTGCTGCATGCCGGTTATCTCGCAGCCAACAGCGTGAAGTTGCCGCCCTCGGAAACTGCGGCAGATGCCGGGGCTGGGATGCCGCTTTCAAGGACGCCGTTCATGTTCATCGACCTTCTCCGCATGCACTACGATAGCGGTCGGATATCCCGCCGCTTCCATCGCGGGAAACAACTGGCGCAAAGCTCGGGGCAATCCATGGCATTAGGACCAAAGATTACGTCTTCGGACCTAGGTCCGATCAGGAGCAGGACTTTAGTCTGATGGAAGTCGAAGGTCATCTGGACAGCATGATGGCGAGAAAATCTTCAACTGCGAGACTGGGGACGCCGCGGCCCCATTTCAGCCGCGCGTGGTGGCATCGCGTCTTGCCCTCCAATGACCGATTGATCGGCTTTGCATTGGCTGACATAGTGGCGCCGCTTATCTGTCCATGCCAAGCAAAGACCCATCGATGACCGAATCCGCCAGTAACGCCTCGCCCGTTTCCGTTCGCCCCTTGGCGAAGATCAGCCTGAAATGGGGTATGGTCGAGGAGCCTTCGCTTTCCGTCCTGGAGAAATTCCAGCTCCTGCGCGATCTCGGCTATGATGGCGTTGAGCTCGACTCGCCCAATGATCTGCCGTTCGATGAGGTCTTGAACGCCCGCGACAAGACCGGCCTTGATATCCCTGGCCTCGTCAATGCCGTGCACTGGAAGCGCCCGCTGACGGATCCCGATCCATCGGCGCGCCAGGCCTGCGTCGATTCGATGGTCAAGGCTCTGCACGATGCGAAGCTCTATGGCGCCACGACGGTGCTACTCGTCCCCGGCGTCGTCAATGCAGGCACCAGTTACAAGACCGCTTATGCGAGAGCCGGCGAGGAAATCGCCAAGATCCTGCCAGCCGCGGAAGAGAGCGGCGTGTCGATTGCGCTCGAAAACGTGTGGAACGACTTCCTGCTGAGCCCGCTGGAGGCAGCCGATTTCGTCGATCGCTTCAACCATCCGAAGCTCGGCTGGTATTTCGATGTCGGCAATGTTCTGCGCTACGGTCGGCCGACAGATTGGATCGAGGCGCTCGGCAAGCGTATCCTGAAGATCGACATCAAGGAATACAGTCTCGAAAAGATGAACAGCGAAGGCCCATGGAAGGGCTTTGACGTCGAGCTGGGCGAGGGCGACTGCGATTGGGCTGCCGTTAACAAGGCGCTGTCTGATATCGGCTATTCCGGCTGGGCCTCGATCGAGGTGCCGGGCGGCGACCGACGCCGCCTCGCCGATCTCAAGAAGCGCGTCGACCGGATCGCCGCGCTCTAGTCTTGCGATTGCAGAACGGCAAGATTCAGCGGCCGGCGGCCGCAAACATCGCCTTCGCATTCTTCAGGCCGGTTTCGCAACCGTATTGCGTCGGCTCGTTGCCTTCATATTCGAGCGAGACGAAGCCGTCATAACCTGAGGCGACGATGTCCTCGACGATCGACCTGACGGGCAGGTCGCCATAGCCGAAGACCGAGCCGCGGATTGCCTGGCCGCCGACCGTCCGCAGCCAGTCCGCGCCAGGCGCGGTCTGGCGCACATAGAAATCCTTGAGATGAACGAAGCTTGCCTGGGAAAGGCAGGCGCGCGTTCCCGTCAGCGGGTTCTCGTCGACGCAGAGGAAATTGCCGATATCAACTGTCAGTTTGAAGCTCGGCAGATTGACGGCATGCAGCAGCCGCTTGATCCGCTCGCTGGAGTTCATGAAGAAACCGTGATCCTCGACGCTCGTGGTCACGCCATAGCGCCCAGCATGCGCGGCAAGCTCATGCGTGGCGTCGGCGATCGCCGGGAATGCTGCCTCGAACTGGCCGGGCTCCGTTGCTCGCAGCGACCACGGCACGACATCGTGGCGCAGGAAGCGGACGCCGAGCTTGTCGCAAAGCTCGACATAGCGCTTCAGCCGGCTAAGCTGGAATGCTCGTTCGCCGTCGTCAATGAAATTGCCGGACATGCAAAGGCCGGAAAGCGGCACGCCGCTTTTCTGGGACGCGCCCTTCAGCCGCTCCAGCATCTCTGCATCATTGGCGAGTTCATATTGAAGATCTTGTCCTTCGGGCGCGACGGAAAGCGTCGCCAGTTCGACATGATCGCCGTCATGTTTGCCGACCCAGGCAAAGACATCCTCGATCTGCATGGCGCCACTCTGCATCAACGGACGGAAACTGTATGAACTCAGACCTATCTTCATCGTGCCTCTCCTCGAGTGCTTTCGCAAAACTTTGTTCGGTAACTTAACAATCCCAGTTGACTTCGGCTACGATACATCTTTGTTTACAATCAAATTGATTTAAGAATGGGGAATAGCAGGAATGTCTCGTCAGTCTGCCGACGTCGTCATCATCGGAAGTGGCCCGACAGGCTCGGCCTATGCACGGGTCATCAGGAATAACTGGCCGGAAGCAAGCATTCTGATGGTGGAAGCCGGCCCGCAGATCCTGCCGCAAAAGGGCGCACATCTCGACAATATCGCTGACCTCGATGAACGTGCGGCCTTCGAAGTGCACGCCCAGGGTGGCGACCGCAGTCCGCGCATGCCGATCAACAAGGAGGAGTGGGAAGCCCGCCGGGCTGGTGGCTTCGACCATTCTTTGCTGCGCCGCTCGGGCCTTTTCATCGCCAACGACGCCGATGCCCAGGATGAAAACCTGTTTGCCGGCTTCTCGGCGGCCAATGTCGGCGGCATGGGCACCAAATGGTCGACCGGCACGCCCGTGCCATCCGAGATCGAACTGGTGCCCTTCATCCCCACAGATGAGATGCACAAGGCTCTCTCTGTGTCGGCGAAATTGCTCGGCACCAACAAGGACCCGCGCGCCGGCGATGTTACGGCCATCGCCATGCGCGAGCGTCTCGGCGAGGTCTTCAACCCCGGTCGCACGTCCGACCGTATCGTTCAGCCGATGCCGCTCGCGGCTACGCCCGAAGCCGATGGCCTGCGCTATCACGGCACCGATGTCGTACTCGGCGACCTCGTCGACGAGCCGGACGAGAGCTTTCATATTCTCTCTGAAACCGCCTGCCGCCGCGTGATCCATGAAAATGGCCATGTCACGGGCGTCGAACTGGTCCGGTCCGGCCCGGAAGAAACCTTCATCGTCAGCGCCGGCACGGTCGTTGTTGCTTGTGATTCTCTGCACTCGCCGCAGCTGCTCTATGCCTCGGGCATCCGCCCCGAAGCGCTCGGCCGCTATATCAACGACCACTATATTGTCTCGCAGATCACCGAGATGCAGACCGATGTGCCGATGACCGCGATGAGCTGGATTCCGGCCACCAGGGATTTCCCCTATTCGGTTACCATCGCTCCGGCGAGCCTGCACTCCATGCCGCAGGCCAGCGACATGAGCGGCCAGCCGATCGGCATGGGCGTTTTCGTGCCCTCGGATATCAGCGCGGACAACCGCGTCACCTTCGACGACAATCGCCGTGACTGGCTCGGCCTGCCGGCAATTTCCATCCAGTGGCGTCAGTCGGAAGGTGACAAGGCGCGCCTCGAAGAGGCCAAGGGGCATGCCCAGCGCATTTCCGCTATTATCGGTCGCCCGGCTCCCGGTTTTGCTACCTTCGTGCAGCCTGTCGGCTCGTCGCTGCACTACCAGGGCACGATCCGCATGGGCGAACGCGACGATGGTACCTGCGTTTGCGACAGGAACTCCAAGGTCTGGGGCTTCGACAACCTCTATGTCGCTGGCAATGGCGTCATTCCCACGATGACCGCCACCAATCCAACCCTGTTCAGCGTCGCTCTCGCCAGCATCGGCGCCCGCCAGATCGCCGCCGCTCGCCGTACCGCCTGACCGGGAGATTGGCCGAACTGTTGAGGAAAAACTCGAAAGTCGGTCTCAGTCCAACGCGCGTCGGCACCCTCTCTGTAGGAAGCACCAGGTCATCGCCTCACTGGAGAGATTTGAGATAGCGGGTCCGACGGGCAAGCGTTGGCATCGGAGTTTATGAGCGAATATGGGGTGGTGGACGACCGGTCCATAGTTCAGATCCCCATCACGAACCGCGATTCTCAAGTCAACGATTCGACTTAACGGCATCGCTGAAAGCCCAATTCCACGTAGATACTGTGGCCGTGCAGAAAATCCCGAATTGAGGAAGGGTACGCAACTATCGAATAGGTTGTGTTCGGTATCAATAGCCGCGTTCGCGAGAAAGCGATGTGGCGAAAGTTACCGATGGAGTGTCCGCCCCACCTTGAGGCGGACGTAAGTGCCAAAGGCCGACGCCCTGAGACGATATTTGGAGCCTCGACCGCGAGGACTGCGCGAGCATTTCGCTTGACGCGATCGAAATTGCAGTATCGAAAATTCATAGTTGCGACGGACGATGGGCCGGCATTGCCGGCCCATCCACAATCAATCATGTGCGATCGTCGCAGATACGGCAGCTGGCGGCTCCTGCCGTCCAAGCCGATCGGCAACCAGCATCGACAGCATCATTTCCACAAGGCCATTGGTAGCACCCTTCTCGCCGGCGCCACCGCCAACCTGGATCTGCGGCACGAGCGGCAGCCTGCCGTTCTCGATCGCTTCGGCGAAACGCATGAGGACCTGCGAGTTGAGCTGGTAGTCCGGCCCGCCGAAGGCTGCGACCTTCTTCTCGGTCGCTTCTGCTTCCGCCAGACCGACGGCGCGCACCTTTTCGGCATCGGCAAAGCCGGTCGCCTTGATGCGTTCTGCATCGGCAAGCGCGATGGCCTTGATCCGGTCGGCCTCGCCGAGGCCTGCAAGCCGCACTTTCTCGGCCTCGGCCTTGGCGGTGACCTGAATGGTTTCCGCCTGCTGGCGGGTGCGGGCAAGCTGCGCCTTACCTTCGTTCTCGCTGATCTCGATGGTGAGTGCAGAGGTGGTGATCTTGGCCTGTTGTTCGGCGAGCGCTTCTTTCTCGCGCAATGTGCGCTCCTGGATCGCAGCCGCTTCCTGCAGTTTATAGGTCTCGACCTTTTCGACCGCGATCTGGCGTTCGCGCAGCTGGATCAGGATCTGCTCTATGCTGTTCTGACCGTTGCTGGCGCGCGGCGTGCCGATCAGGACTTCCTGCAGTTCGAGGCTGTAGGAGGCAAACTTCTCGCGCATTTCCTCGCCGGATTTGCGCTGGATTTCACTGCGCTCCTGTAGGAGCTCGATCAGGGTCTTGGTCTGGGCGATATTCTTGAAATAGGCCGAAACCATCGGATCGAGTGTCTGTTCGACCAGCCGCTTGATATCGCCGAAGCGCTGTACGACGAGCGGTGCCTTCATATAGTCGATATGCACGACGACCGAGAGCGGCAGCACGGGCTCGAACGCGTCCTTGGTGATCAGCGACACCTCCGAGAGATTTTCATCCAGCCTGTGCTCGCCAAACTGCTCCTTGGTCCATTTGAGCACGAAGTTGGTGGTGGGCACGATAACGATGCTGCCGGCATAGGTGTTGAACGCATATTTGCCGGGCAGAAGGGGCGTCGACCAGACGCCGCGCGCACCCGTCTCGACCAGTTCGCCATGGCGATAGGACTGGCCGGAGATATCAGCACCGCGGCGGCCGGTATAGGAGACGACGACGCCAACCGTGCCGACGCTGATGATCGTCTTGTCGACCAATTCGACGGTTGCGAAGATGCGGTTGAGGAAGTAACTGCCGTCGGCAAGCACCTGCAGCTGACGGCCGCGATAGCCGCCGGCATTGAGGAACTTCTCCGGGTCCTGGAAATTGTTGTGAAAATTCGGATCCTTCGGATCATTGGCGACCGTCGGCGCAATGATCTCGCCGTCTGGCAGCGCCGGACCGTCATGGATGGTGACGATACCGATCATGTCTTCGGCGTCATGGATGACGACGGGCGCGAAGCCCTCGCGTTCGGTGATCAGCGTCGACATATCAGCAAACAGCGTCTGTTCCGATGAACTGAGATTGACGGCATAGATTGATTGTGCGGTCAGCACGATGAACTGCGCGAGATTGATGGCATAGGTGCCTTCGCGCAGGATCTTGCGCTGCGGGCCTTTCTGGCCGCCTTTGACCAGAAAGCCGCGCACATCCTGGAAATCATCGGCTTCTATGTTCGAGGCAAGCGTCTGGGTCGGCGGCAGCGGCTTGCCGTCACGGGCGAAGACATAGCCGATCTGGCCCTGTGGAATGGTCACGAGATTGGCGCGATGCATCGAATACTGGAACGGCATGAAGAAATGCAGGCCGCCGCGCACGACTTCAGGCTGGAAACCGGCTTCGCCGTTGAGTGCAATGAAGCCATTCTTGACAGAGCCGCGAAAACTCCAAAGCTTTTCGAGGATGCCGAGCCTGTCGTTGGGAATATAGCGGATCACGCCGCTCCATCGAAAGAGTATTGCCAGCACGATAAGGGGAATGGCGATTTCGATCGCCAGCCATTCCATCGGACTGAGATTGGTGAGGGCTTCCATCTCTTCTCTCCTATGGGCGCACGGGTTCGTCCACCCGACAGCCGCCCGGTTGGTATTGATTGATAAAACGGGGAGATTGCGCGCCTATGCGGTCGACGCACCAAGGGTGTGTCGAAGGTTTCGGTTGCTCATTGTCTGGGAGAAATGACCGCGCGTCTCCAGTCCCCACTGGGGAGCGGCGTGGTCGTGAGTCGTCTCACATCGGTGTTGCCTTGATAGACATAACGGTAAACGACTTAAGCATTGCCCTCATAGGTTTAAAGATGCCCACAATGGAAATCGCATAAGTACTTCCAACGATTTCGCTATTTCGAGCATTCAATTCTACCGAATTGTCGCTTTGCGGCATGATCGTTTCAGTCTTGCTTCCTTGACCAACGGCAACCGGGCGCGCCGAATTTCATGGCTGAGAGCGTTGCGCAAAGTTCGAGTTTTCGCAGGTTCTCATGGCGTCCTGCTGATTCCGCTATGCTCGCCGATTTCGGCTCTATCGCGGGCGCGAGCCGATCTGTTGAAGATGCGATCGTGCATCCGATCAATCGATCGGGAGGTCTAAAGGGGCAGCTCCGAGATGAGAAGCGTCCCACTATCTTGCTCACTTGCTCAGCCAATACTCCAGATACTACGTATGGCAAATGGAAGGGACAGCGTGCTTCCGTCCAGATGTCTGCCCCCTTTTCTCGAGGGGATTCTGCAGTAAATATTACGTAGCTCAATTAGCAGGATTCGATATGGACGAAATGATCGAACAGCTTCTGCACCTTTCTGCGACCAGTTCGACGCTCATCGCGGTTTATGATGCTGAGGACCGGCTGCGATATGCGAACGATGCCTTTCGGTCAGCCTATTTTATCGATCCCGACGAGACGCCGCTATGGCCGGATCTGATGCGGCGCAACTTCACGCTTGGACGCGGCACGGTCATTCGCACGGCCGATTTCGACGGATGGCTACGGTCGACGCAGTCACGCCGCGGAAAGATAGGCTATCGAGCCTTCGAGACAGATTTGACCGATGGTCGCTGGCTTTGGATGACCGAGACCATGCATAAGAATGGTTGGATGCTGTGCATTGCGAGCGATATAACAACGTTGCGCGCCGATGGCCGGAGCGTCCGGCAAGATCGCGACCAGGCCATCAAGGCTTCCCAAACCGACGAGTTGACGGGGATCGCCAATCGCCGTTTCGTCATGGCGCGAATAGACGATATGCTGACTGGCGCCAGGGACGGCGGCGTCGGATGCCTTGCCGTATTCGATATCGATAATTTCAAACTGATCAACGATAAGCACGGTCATGATGCCGGAGACCTCGTTCTGCGGGATTTTGCGCACCGGCTTCATCAATATGTGCGCCGTACCGACTGTTTCGGGCGGGTCGGAGGCGAGGAGTTCGTACTCGTTATGCCGGGAACAGCACAACAGGATGCAATCGAACTCATAGAACGGATGTTGACGACGATCCGGTTTTCCCGCCCGCTCACCAACTCACCGGATTTCGGTTACACCTGTTCGGCTGGCATTGCTGCCTGCCTTGAAACAGACAGCGCGCCAGATTTGTACCGACGTGCCGATCAAGCTCTCTACGCTGCCAAGCTTAGCGGCCGCGATCGAGTTCGCGCTGCTTGAAATGTTGACACACGCCAGGCACGTCGCCTTGCTGCTCGACAGTGACGGCAGTCGGGTCAACCGCCGCTCGATGCAGCGCTTGCGTTCTACGATCTGCGTTCGTCCCGTCACTTTGATGATGAACGGTTGAGATGACAGCCAAAACTGGCTATCAGCCCCTTCGTCCAATTTGCGAACAGTAAGGTCACGGCCGTATGGCTCCAAGTTTCCTCGTCACCCATTCCGGCGGCTTTCATGCCGACGAAGTGTTGTCCAGTGTCATTCTCACGCGGCTTTTCCCCGATGCGCGGCTGGTTCGCAGCAGAGCGCCGGAATGGATCACGCCCGGCGCTGATCGCATCGTCTACGATGTCGGCGGCGCCTATGATAGGGCTGCCGGGATTTTCGACCATCACCAGCGCGGCGCACCGCAGCGCGATGACAGTCAGCCCTACAGTTCGTTCGGGTTGATCTGGAAACATTTCGGCCACGACTACCTGACGGCCCTCGCCGTTCCGAACGGCTTCGTCGAGACCGTGCATGCCGCTTTCGATGCCAGCTTCGTCTTGCCGATCGACCTGGTTGACAATGGCGCGCTCAGCCCGGACAGCGCCGGCTTGCTCGCCGGACTGACCCTGCCGTCCTTGCTCGAAACGTTGAAGCCCGTCTTCGACGATGCGGATCCGGAGGCGACCGACCGGGCATTCCATGCTGCTGTTGCAATCGCCCGCAGTTTTGTCGAAGCAAAGATTGCCGGGATCCATGCGAAGCTGCGCGCTGAAGCGTTGGTGCTGCAGGCGATCGGATCTGCAGGCGAGAGCCGCGTTCTCGAGCTGCCGATGGGCATGCCATTTCGTCCGGCAATTGTTAAAGCACGCGCCGACCATCTCTTGTTCGTGGTCCATCCGCGCGAGGCCGATTGGTGCCTGACCGGAATCCGCCGAGCGGAGGAGGGTTTTGAATTGCGCGCCGACCTTCCGGCCGCCTGGGCGGGGTTGAGCGGTCATGACCTGGAAGTGGCCACTGGAATTGAGGGCGCCAGTTTCTGCCATAACGGCCGTTTTATTGCCGCCGCCAAAACGCGAGAGGCGGCACTCGCTCTGGCCAAGTTGGCAGTGAAGGACGCGGAGAAAAGAGCCGATTGAGTATCGGATCGAGGCCGAGCTTGCCCATCGTCTCATCAGGCGAGCTCGGTTGAAGATCGGAGACATTGGCAGGTGGGGCTGCTCGGCCAATTGTCCTTTATCATTTTACAGCCATGGGTAGGATTGCCCCTGGGTTTGCACCCGTTCGGATCGACTGGAAATGCTTCTGAGTGAAGTTATCTGGGGATGATCCTACCCCACCATTGCTCCCATGAGTGTGCGTGGGCACGATCAAGACGTCGAAATGGAGGCCCATCATGCGCTTATCTGCCCCGCCGATGTCGAAAGAACGACTTGCGCAGTTGCTGGCCGGTTTTTCGCCGGATGCCAAACAGCAAGGGGCTCAGACCGCCATGCGAAGCCAGGAAGCTGGAAAAGCGATATGTGAAGAAGGCTCGTCGGGCGGGTCTAATTCACAGTAACTCGAGAGCATTGTCGAAGCACAGCCCAGGCGTTCCAGCAGTCGCTGGGCTCCATCGTACTCCCGCTGGCCGGCGCACTCGTCGTAGTCTACCTGATCCTCGGCATCGTCAAGAAGAACGGCATCATGATGGTCGACTTCGCCATCGAGGGAGAACGCAGCGAGGGATTGACGAGCGAGCAGGCGATACGCAAAGCAGCATTGATCCGGTTCCGGCCGATCATGATGACCACCATGGCGACCATGCTGGGGGCGGTGCCGCTGATGCTTGGCCACGGGACGGGTTCGGAACTGCGCCAGCCTCTGGGTTTTGCTATGTTCGATGGCTTGGCTGTCAGCCAGGCCCTAACCTTGCTCACCACGCCAGTTGTCTACCTCTATCTCGATGGATTTTCCAAGTGGCTTACCAAGAGCCGCCGGATCTCGCGCAGAGACGAGATAGGACAAGAACAGTTGAAAATCCTGCGCTAAGACCGGGCGAACGGAAGCTTCACACCGATCGCAGAAATCTATCGGGACGGGGCAGGTCTGGGGGCAATGTCCGTCAGTAAACCAATCGCGCTCGTATCGTTCCCGGGATCTGGCGAAGGGTGTCAAGTATCTCATTCGCCGTTTGGCCAACGCCTTCGACTTCGATAACCACGTAACCCGTTTCGCCGTGTGTCTGCAGGAACTCGCCGACGATATTCAGTCCGCGCGATGAAAAGATCGTATTCAGACTGTTCAGGATACCAGGGCGATTTTCGTGAACATGGATGAAACGCGTGCCGTTTGGACGCGGCGGCAATTGAACCTGGGGGAAATTAACCGCGCCCAGCGTCGACCCGACATCGGAATATTCCACAAGCTTCCTGGAAACTTCCCTTCCGATACGTTCCTGGGCTTCTTCGGTCGACCCGCCAATATGCGGAGTGAGGATCACATTGTCCAAACCTTGCAGCGGCGTTTCGAAGCGCTCCTTGTTCGATGCCGGCTCCTTGGGGAACACGTCGACTGCCGCACCTGCGAGATGTCCCTCTTTCAAAACCTTTGCAAGCGCGTGGAGATCGACCACCGTGCCACGGGAGTTATTGATGAAGAAGGCGCCCTTTTTCATTCGGCGCAGCTCGGCCTCAGTTATCATGTTTTGCGTCGAGCTGGTTTCGGGAACATGCATCGTCACGAAATCTGAGATTTCCAGCAGCTCACCGAGCGAAGCCATGGATTCTGAATTGCCGTGGCGAAGCTTGTCCGAAGGATCAAAATAGCGAACGTTCATGCCCATGCTTTCCGCAAGAACGCTCAGCTGCGAGCCGATGTTGCCGTAGCCCACGATACCAAGCGTTTTTCCGCGCATCTCACGACTGCCTTCGGCGGATTTGTCCCACCCACCTTCATGAGCGGAAGCCGAACGCGGGAAAATCCGTCTGGTCAGCATGATGATTTCGCCGATGACAAGCTCGGCGACCGAACGCGTATTCGAATAGGGGGCGTTGAACACCGGGATTCCACGTCGCCGCGCCGCATCCAGATCGACCTGATTCGTTCCCACGGAAAAACAGCCGACGGCCATCAGCTTCTTTGCGGCGCTGAAAATCTCCTCTGTCAGCTGCGTGCGCGACCGAATGCCGATGATGTGCGCTTCGGCTATATGACTTTTGAGATCCTTGTCATCGAGGGCTTTCGGCAAATGAATGAGATTGACGTAGCCGGATGACACAAAATAGTCCACCGCGCTCTGACTGATCCCTTCCAATAGAAGGACGGAGATCCGATCACGAGGGAGAGACAGTTGTCCGGTCATTGAATTACCTTCGATCGTCGAATTCTGTTTTGCCGATGTCGCTCGCCTAACATAAGGCTCGCAGCCACGCCCATATGACTTAGCGATCATCCAGGACAACGCAAGGGCAAACTCAACTCCGCTGGCAGACATGAGGTGCTGTTGCAGCAATTCATCACTCGGCACGCGTTGAAGGTCGGCTCAGGAAAGCTCTCGCCCGTTTTGAGGAAATGCTGCACCCCCGGCGGGATACCGCCGGAAATTGAGGGACGAGCGATTGCCCAGGGCGGCCTTGACGACATCGATCGCCGCCGCGCAGACTTCCGGGCCGATCCCATCGCCATGAACCACCGCAATCTCATAGACATCCTTCATGGCAGCCTCTTCAGATGCACTTGCCGCCATCGACATTGAGATCGACACCGGTGATCATGCTCGCTTCGTCCGAGCAGAGAAAAGCGGCGGCGTTACCCATATCCGCAGGTGTCGAAAGCCGTCCCATCGGGATGGTGGCGACGATCCGCGCCCGGCTTTCGTCGCTGTCGGAGCCGATGAAGGTCGAGAGCAACGGCGTGTCGCCGGCGACAGGATTGATCGCGTTGACGCGAATCCCAAAGGGAGCAAGCTCCACGGCCATCGCACGGGTGGCGGCGATGCCCCATCCTTTCGAGGCGTTGTACCAGGTGAGGTTGGGGCGAGGGGAGACGCCGCCGGTGGAGGCGATGTTCAGAATGGCGCCTTGCCGCTCAGCCTTGAAATGCGGCAACACCGCGCGTGCCCCATTGTAGATCGAGCGGATGTTGACGTTGAAGATGCGCTCGAACAGGCTTTCGTCCATGTCCTCCATCGGCATCGGCGGTTGCCCGATGCCGGCATTGTTGACGAGGATGTGCAAGCCGCCGAAGCGTGCCAGCGCCAGATCCCGCGCTGCGACGAGGCTCTCGAGCATGGCAACATCGCCAGCAAGTGGCACGACCGATCTATCGTGCTGTTTTGCTACTCGTTCCGCGGCAGCAAGGTCGCGGTCGACGAGAACGACCCGCGCACCTTCCTCTACGAATTTCCGGAGGATTCCCTCTCCGAAACCCGATCCGCCACCGGTGACGATCGCCACTTTTTCTTTAAGACGCATATCAAGGTCCTCCATTTGCTCCAGCATCGGATAAGTTGGAGCGATTTCACAGTCCGATTATCTGAACGCCTTTTTAGGTTTCTTTATTTGTGTTGTAGCGGTCTGATAGTGAATATCGACCACAGAATGAAACTGGGAGACCGCGCCATGACACTGACTTTCGACGCCAAGCAGATGGCGGCTGAGCTTTACGATGGCGGCTTCCGGCCGATGTTCATCGGCGGCCAATGGGTTGCCGCCCAATCCGGCGAAGTCAGCGAGGCCTATAATCCGGCAACAGGGGCGGTCCTTGCAACGGTTCCGCTGGCTGCCCCCGCCGATATCGACTGCGCCGTTGCCGCGGCGCGTCAGGCTCTGGAAGGGCCGTGGTCGAAGTTCTCGCCCTATGAGCGCCAGACGCTGCTCCTGAAAATCGCGGACCTGTTCGAGGAGAACTGGGAGCGCCTCTCGGTTTCCGACACGCTGAACATGGGCATGCCGATCATGCGCACGCTTGCCAACAAACGGCGGGTCGTCGGCATGCTGCGGTTTTATGCCGGCATGGCGACCGCGCTTCATGGCGAGGTGATCGACAATTCAATTCCCGGGGAGATCGTGACCTTCACCCGTCGGGAGCCGATCGGGATTGTCGGTGCGATCATTCCTTGGAACGCGCCCACCGCGGCCTCGATCTGGAAGATCGCCCCAGCGCTGGCAACAGGCTGCACGGTGGTGCTCAAACCTTCGGAGGATGCACCACTCACGCCGCTGCTCATTGCCAAACTCATGCAAGAGGCCGGCGTGCCGGACGGAGTGGTCAACATCGTCACCGGCAAGGGGTCGGTCGCCGGTGCCCGGCTGGCCGAACATCCCGACGTCAACAAGATCGTCTTTACGGGATCCACCGCCACCGGGCAATCGATCGCCCGTGCCGCAGTCGGCAATCTGAAACGGGTCTCGCTCGAGCTTGGCGGCAAGTCGCCGGTGATCGTCTGCCGTGATGCTGACATAGATCGTGCCGTGCCTGTCGCCGCCATGGCGGTCTTTGCGCATTCGGGGCAGATTTGCATCGCCGGTTCGCGCCTGTTCGTGGCGCGCGAGATCCACGAGGAATTCGTGGCCAAAGTCGGCGACTTTGCCCGCTCGCTGCGGATCGGTCATGGGATTGATGCTGAGACTGATATCGGGCCGCTGATATCCGCCCGCCAGGCGCAAATCGTCGAGAGCTTCATCGCATCCGGACAGAGTGAAGGCGCCGCGTTGGTTGCGGGCGGCACGCGCCTTTCCGGCTCTCTCTACGATAAGGGAAACTTCATTGCCCCGACCGTATTCGGCGATGTCAGGGACGAGATGAGGATCGCCCGCGAGGAGATCTTCGGGCCGGTCATTTCAGCCATGCCCTTCGACACGATCGAGGAGGCGGTCGAGCGCGCCAACGCATCGCCCTATGGGCTGGCGGCTGGCATCTTCACCCAGAATCTTGGGATGGCGCACAAGTTGATACGCCGCATCAAGGCGGGATCGGTCTGGGTGAACATGTATCACGCGCTCGATCCGGCCGTGCCATTCGGCGGCATGAAGATGTCCGGCTACGGGCGCGAGGGCGGCATCGAGCACCTTCACGAATATCTCGAAACCAAGGCCGTATGGATACAGACCGACTAGAGCAATTCCAGGAAAAGTACGCAGCGGTTTTCCGTCCGGAATTGCGTGAAAACAAAGAGATAGAGCAGTTGAGCGATTCCGTGAAGCGTTGAGCTGCTCCAGGGCTCAGCCTTCGCCGCGCAGATTGGTGCGGATAAGGGCGATAAGCTGCTCGGCATAGCGCTGCTGCACGTAGCCACGGGTTGTGATGATGCCGACGGCCCGCCGGGCGTTGGGATTGTCGAGCGGCACAACGCGAATGCGGCGGTCGACGTTCCGCCCGAGCGCGATGCCCGGCACGATCGACACGCCAAGTCCGGACGAGGCAAGCGCCAAGGCGGTCTGCGCGCTCTCGACTTCATACTGGACATTGAGCTCGATGCCTTCCTCGCGCGTCAGGCGATCGACGAGGCCGCGAACGGCGGTCTTGCGATTGAGCATGATCAGCGGGAACTGCGTGATTGCGTCCAGCCGGATCGTTTTTTCACCCGCATAGAGTTCTTCAGGGATGCAGGCAACGAGCGGATCGTCAATGATCGATTCGAAATGGAAGTCGTTGAGGTTGGGCACCTCCGGACCGATGTAGAATTCGACCTCTTGCTGCTGCAGCATGGCGAGCGCCGCCTGTGGCGGGGTTTCCTGCACCTCGACCACGCTGCGTGGATAACGCAGCTTGAAGGTTGATAGGATGTCGCCGAGGCGGCTGGTGGCAAGGGTCGGGGCGCAAGCGATCTGGATCTTTCCCTTGCGACGGGCGGCGAGTTCCGTCAGCTTGTCGAGGCTTGCCTGCACATCGGCCATGGCAAGCCCTATCTCCTCGAATAGCACCTGGCCCTCGCTGGTGAGGTTGACCCGCTGCGGCGTGCGTGTGAACAGGCTGATGCCTATCTGCTCCTCGAGATCCTTGATCTGCATGCTGACTGCAGAAGGTGACCGGTTGCTTTCTTCCGCAGCCTTACGAAAGCTTCCGGATTCCGCTGCAAGAAGAAAGGTTTGCAGCAATTTCAGATTGATATTCGGCATGATTGTTGTGGTCTCACTTGCGCCGATCGATACCGATCGACCCCTCCGAAGGTGAGCATATTCCGCCATGCGATCATGACAAGATCGACCGTAGAAAAAAGCCGCCTGCGATGCTCGGTGCAAGCGACCTGCTGAGGAGCCTGGATCGGGAGGGGATCAATGAACGGCTGCAAACATGATTTTCTCTTCGGATGCATTCGATGCCGTCATTTCTTCGACAACGCGGCCGCGCTTGACTACAAGAATGCGATCGGAAACGGCCATGATTTCCGGCAAGTAGGAGGAAATGACGACGGCGTCCACTGCCCGTCGGCGATCCTTGTTTGATACCCCTGATTTTCTGGCACGGCGCGATCGATGTTGTCCTGGTTCTTGTTTTCATCGGCTTTCGCCGCGCAACGGAGACTACGCCCCCGGAGTGGCGCAAGAAGACCGCTTCGAGGCAAGGGCAAAAAGTACCAGATCGCGATCGAGTACGAGCTGGAACGCGTTTGAGGTCGAGTCTTTGCGGGTCTTGTTCATGTTGGCGGCATGAACACGAACACCGAACAAACTCGCAAACTCGCCGAAACGCTCAGGTCGTTGTCTCTTGAGCCTTCGTTCCAAACAGTGGAGTCGCCGGTCAGGAAGAACCGGCGGCTTGTCCTCTCAATTGCTATGTTTGCCCTTGCCATCAGCGCGATCGCAGTCGCTTTCTTCTGGCCGGATATCGCGCCTCGCCTCAAAACCGCTCTCCAGCCGGAAGTCGTGACGTCGGGAACAGCGCAAACCGACGGCGAACCAAGCGTGACACCCAGTCGGGCGGGTTCCGGTACTGGTTCGCCCATCCCTTCCGCCAATTCGCCCAGATTGGCATCAGCGCCCGAGATAACCGGGTCCGGCTTCGTCGTTGCGCCACGCATCGTGACGGTTTTTTCCAAATATGAGGGAGAGATCGCATCGATTGGCGTGCGCATCGGCGATCGCGTCGAAGCCGGGCAGATCATCGTCGGAATCGATGACGTCAGCGCCGACTTCTCGCTCGAGCAAGCCAGGGCCGACAACGATGCCGCAAAGCTCGTCCTTGACGGAAAGATCCTGGCGCTCAAGCAGGCCGACAGCTCGCTGCGACGTAATGTGGCGCTCTCTGCAAAGAGCGCCGTCTCCATCCAATCCGTCGAGGAGGCGCAAACAGCCAGGGACACGGCGTCGAATGCCGTCGACCAGGCGCGCCAAAGCTATGCCAGAGCGCAACTCGGCGTGCAGATCGCGCAAGAACATGTCGATGCATTGACCGTCAGAGCCCCGATCTCGGGCACGGTGACGCGGCTCGACGCCCGTATCGGCGGCCGGGTGCTGGCCCGAATAGACAGTATCAAGGAAAATGAAAGCCTGCTGACGATCACCGATACCAAGAACCTGGTGATCGACGCCGACGTCGCCGAGACGAATATCGGCGAGCTTCGGCCGGGTCTTCGCGGCGAGGCCGTCCTCGACGGCTTCCCGGACAAGCCTTTCGCGATCGAGATCCTGCAGCTGTGGCCGGTCGCCTCGGCGGAGAAAGGCACGATCACGCTGCGCCTTGCGCTCCTCAATCCACCCGACGGCATCATGCCGAACATGGCCGCCCGTATTCGTATTTCCACCGTTCCAGCCCAACAGTCAGGAGACAATCTTCAATGACCTCTTCTACCGGCAACGAGCCATATATCGTGCTCAACAGCGTCAAGAAGGAATACAGGATAGGGACGGAGACTATCCCAATTTTTTCCAATCTCGACCTGCAAATCGCCCGCGGCGAGTTTGCAGCAATCATGGGGCCTTCCGGATCCGGAAAATCGACGCTGCTCAACATGCTGTCAGGCATAGACGAGCCGGATCAGGGCCGCCTGCGCATCGGGGTGAGCAATCTTGACCAGATGGGTGAGTCGGCCCGCTCCTCCTGGCGCGCTCACAATATGGGCATCGTCTTCCAGTTCTATAATCTCCTGCCGATGCTGAACGCGGCCGAAAACATCGAACTGCCGCTTCTGCTGAAGCCGCTCTCGTTGCGGGAACGCCATGCCCGCGTTGACAAGGTTCTGGATCTGGTCGGACTTTCGGGTCGCCAGAAGCAGTATCCGAAGCTGATGTCGGGCGGCCAGCAGCAGCGCGTCGGCATCGCGCGGGCGATCGTCGCGGACCCGGCCCTGCTGCTCTGCGACGAGCCAACGGGCGATCTCGACCGCCGTTCGGCGGACGAGGTGCTGGAAATGCTGCGTTTTCTGAACCATGAGCTCGGCAAGACCATCATCATGGTGACCCACGACCCGCAAGCCGCACGCTATGCCGGCCGAACGCTTCATCTCGACAAGGGCAAGTTCGTCGAAGAGCGGAGGGCGGACGCATGACGTTCCTCGATCTCGTGCGAAAGAGTGCGTGGCGTAAGCCGCTGCGCACGATATTGTTGATGGTCAGCGTCGCCACGGCCTTTCTCATCTACGGCCTGACGACGAGCTTCATTGACGGTAGCCAGGGCTCGTCGGCGGCCAGCGAGGACATCCTTGGCGTCATGAGCGCGGCCGGCCGCGCCCAGCCACTGCCGATTTCCTACCTGAACCGGATCGGCGCCGAACCAGGTGTAGCCACTGTCGGCTATATGTCGCGCCTGCGCGGCTTTGTAACAGTCGAAAAGAACATCATTCCCGTGAGTGCTGCCGAGCCTGCCCGGCTCTTCAGTTCGAACGGCAAGGAGCTCGGGCTAACGCCGGATCTGATGAGCGCACTTGGCAAGGATCGCAGTACTGTCCTCGTCGGCCGGGCGCTTGCCGAGGCGCAAGGCTGGGGCGTCGGCCAGAAGATCACCGTCACCAGCTTCGATACGGCAAAGCAGGATGGCAGCCGCGACTGGTCCTTTGAAATCGTCGGCGTCTTCGACGGCGAAAACGCCTCCTCGGACACCTATTTCGTGGTCGCTCAATACGACTATGTCAATGCGCTCAGAGCTCGCAACAAGGACACGGTCGATGCCTTCATCGTCAGACCTCAACCAGGTGTCCAGGCGGGAGAACTTGCCTCGAAGATAGATCAGCTGTTCGCCAATTCTGCGGCGCCGACACAGACCAGGTCGGAAAAACAGTTCCTCGAGGCCTTCTTGCGCCAATATGCCGATATCGGATTGATCGTCGACATGGTGGTCGGGGCAGCATTCGTCACGCTGCTCATGATCGTCGGCAATACCATGGTCTTTGCCGTTCGCGAGCGCACCTTCGAGATCGGCATGTTGAAAACCCTGGGCTTTTCCGGCTCGTGGATCATGGCTCTGATCCTGGGTGAAACATTCTTCATATTCGTGGTCGGCGCCACCATCGGTCTCATGTTTGCACTGCTTGCAACGATCATCACGGGGCCAGCAATCGGCCTCGTCTTTTCAAATGCGATTTTTGCAAGAGCCCTGGCGATGGTTACCCTGTTAGCGCTTGTGACCGGCGCGCTTCCGGCCCTGAACGCGCTCAGGATCCCGATAATCTCCGCATTCAGAACGAGGTAGATTCATGTCCTCCAATGCCAAGCAAGCATTCGTCATGATCAGGGCAAACCTGCTCAGCCTGCCGCGACGCATCGCCATCTCCGCCTCCATGGTTCTTTCCGTGACGCTCGTCGTCTGCGTTCTCGCAGGTTTCCTGGCCATGGCAAGGGGGTTCGAGACGGCGTTGCAAAGTGCTGGGTCCAATTCGGTCGCGGTTGTCCTCGGTGGCGGCACCAATCAGGAAAACGGCTCCGACGTTCCGTCCTCGGTCATTCGCACCTTGAGCGCAATGACTGACGATATCGGCGTGACGCGAGACGCCAACAGCGTGCCGATTTTTTCGCGCGAGATCGTCGTTGCAGTCGACGTCAAATCGAGCGGCTCAGACGCGGGTCGGACCTTGGCTCTTCGCGGCATGGATCAGTCCGGTCCCTCGATCCGAGACCATATTGCCTTGTCGGCCGGCCGTCAGTTCACATCCGGCTCGCGCGAGATTGTCGTCGGGGACCGCCTCGCGCAGCAGCTCGGAATATCGATCGGCAGCACCCTGCGGCTCGGCACGGTTGACTGGACGGTGGTCGGCCTGTTCTCGGCGCGAGGCAGCGCCTTCGAGTCCGAGATCTGGGGCGATCTCGACGCTGTTCGATCGGCTTTCGACCGGCAGGGGCAGGTCCAGAGCCTGCGCTTGCGCCTTGCCAATCCTGCCTTGTTGCCACGGCTGCAAGCCAAGCTCGACACAATAAGGACGACGCCGCTGCGCGCCGTTGTGGAGGCCGATCTCTATGCGGCGCAATCGGCCCGCACGGCCAGCCTCATCCGGCTGTTCGGCTGGCCGCTTGCGCTGTTGATGGCCGTTGGCGCGACCGCCGGGGCACTCAACACGATGATGAACTCCGTGTCGGACCGTACCGTCGAGATCGCAACGGTGCGGGCACTCGGCTTCAGCAGAATGTCCGCGTTTCTCGGCACATGGGTAGAGGCGATCGTGCTTGCCGCACTTGGCGTGGCGTTCGGGCTGATGGCATCCTGGCTGGTCTTCAATGGCTGGCAGGCAAGCACGGTTGGTGCCAATGGCGCGCGCATGGCGTTCCAGCTTTCCGTAACTGGCGATGTGATGGCGACGGCGGGTCTGCTCGGACTTGCGATCGGCATTCTGGGTGGCGCATTACCGGCAACCGTCGCCAGCCGGCTTCCTTTGACCGCGGCAATTCGCTCGAGCGGATGACCTTTCACGCGCAACGGTGGTCGCGCCAACACCATCCACACCCCTAGCAGGGCTCTGGCCTGCCAGGCAGCCGGAGCCCTTATTCCCATCAGGAGCAAGTCATCTGTGGCACGTATCGGGGATATTGGGGTTTCAGCTTGCTGATGAGCCAGCTTGCCGCGCGGCGGTGAAACACCATTCGGCAGCGCCTTTTTCGCTCAGTGGCCGCGAATAGAGGTAGCCTTGCACCAGCGTACCTCCCAACCCTCGAAGGGCCGCAAGCTCTTCGGGTGTCTCAACGCCCTCAACCACGCATTCCAGCCCCATGTCTCGGCTGAGGGTGAGAAGAGATTTCACTATTTTGTAGCTGGCGGGCCTTTTGTGCAAATCTGTGACGAAGCTGCGGTCGATCTTGATCTTGGTCAAGGGAAGAGCATGCAGCCGCGTCAGGCTGGAATAACCGGTGCCGAAGTCGTCCAGTGAAATGCCACAACCGAGGCGCCGCAGCATTTCGACCGACGATTTGATCTGGTCGAAATCGTGCGTAAAGGCCGTTTCGGTAATTTCGAGATCAAGACGTTTCGCGTCAAAGCGGCTACTCTCGATGATTCCGACCAACGACAGCGCCCCTTCGCTGGAATTGAGATCGAAGGCGGACAGGTTGAACGACAGGCGCAAAGGTTCTTCCCACTCCGATGCGAAGGCCAGTGCCTTCTTGAGCAGAGGCCGCGTCAGCGAACCGACGATACCAGCCCGTTCGGCAATGGGAAAGAATTGTGCGGGCGAGACCTGCCCAAGAATCGGGCTGTGCCAGCGGGCCAGGGCCTCGAAGCCAACCGTCTGGTCATTTTCCAAGTCCACAATCGGTTGGAACATGACCGAGAGTTCGTCTTCCAGATTGGCTTGCTTGAGCAGGTGCTCAATGCGCGCCTCTATATTGATCTGCTTTTCGTGCTCAGCGTCAAATAGGACTGCGCCCCCGCGACGATTTCTCTTGGCATAGTAGAGGGCATAATCAGCCCTGTCGAAAAGCTGCTCGAGAGTAGAAGCGAGGTTTGGAAAGACTGCTATTCCCATCGATGCGGATACATGCACCGTTCCTTCCGGTAGATGATAAGGCGCTCCGAGCCATTCGGAAATCGCATTCGCGTTTTTAACGAGCTGAGCATCTTCAGGCGCGAGCGGAGCGACAATTGCAAACTCATCGCCGCCCAATCGAAACGCCCGGCTGGCTTTCAAGCTGGTCGTTAGGCGCCTGCTGACGTCGATCAGCAGCCTATCCCCCACGGAGTGTCCGTAAAGGTCGTTGACCGGCTTGAAGCCATCGAGGTCAATGACGCCCAGGGCCAGTCGCGTGTTTTCGGCCTTGGCCCTTTCGAATTCGGCTTCCAGATGCGTAAAAAACGCGCGGCGATTGGGTAGTTCCGTCAGGCTATCGATATTTGCAAGCAAGAGGTTCTCATTGCTAAGCGCTTCCGTGCGTTGCTGCGAGATAACCATGCGCTCGAAATTGCGGTAGTTCGTCAGGAGAATCGACATCATGCCCGCGCAGACCAGTGCCACATTGATAGCGATCGCAATGAAAGTCGGTTGCCTTGAGGCCACGAAAAATAAAACGAATGCTCCATTGACGATCACAGTGACTATGAATGCCGCGGAGCGAACATACATCAGGCAGAAAATGCATGAGATGACGGTAATCGCCATATAGAAGGCGACATGAGATTGAGCATATGCATCGCCATAGGGCACCAGCAAGAATGACCAAATGGTGAATGCAGTGGCGATCCCGATAGCCAGGCGATTGGTGCGGACGAGCGCTGCATAAGCCACTTCGGGCTGGGGATCGACATTGCGTGTCCTCCACCAGAACGTGATCCTGAGCATGCAGCCGAGCGTGAAGAAAGTTGGGATACCGATGGTGAGCCAAGTCGGCGCTGATTGCATATGGGTAATGGAAAGCGCCCATGTACTCGAAATCAGGATCAAATACATCATCGGCATCTGCCGTGTGAAAGCGCGGTACTGAGCTTTCAGCAAGTCCGGATTATCGGACCGAATGGACATAAAACGCTGAAATTTCTGTTTGGCTTTTAGTATTTCCATAGCGCAGCTCATAGAGTAATGCGCCATTTATGGCATATATGTTGTTACATTATTTGAAATGCACACGGTTAATCAAAAAACAATTGCCTCAACCATCGGATGCATGCTTGTTATCTTAATCGGAAGAAGGCGTTTTCTTGTAAAAGCTGTACATTCTATCGTCTGCACCAAGTTTGATATGATAAACGTACACTTTAGTACTCGGGTCGATCTCTAGCGTTGCGGCAATTGGTTAGCCATGCGAGCACTGGCGGTAAGATTGCCTTGAAAAAATTGGCAGATCATCGTCACTAGACGAGCATTCGGAGCCGATCGTCGAAGTTCATCGAATCAATGGTGCGGCGAGGTGGAAAGCTTCAGCTTCTTCAAC
The DNA here is from genome assembly GCF_900094555.1 of Martinezella hainanensis. Taxonomy (GTDB): domain Bacteria; phylum Pseudomonadota; class Alphaproteobacteria; order Rhizobiales; family Rhizobiaceae; genus Rhizobium; species Rhizobium hainanense. Next base: position 48,507 of record NZ_FMAC01000006.1, on the reverse strand, counting down.
GCGGTCAGATGACCTTGCGGACCTCCTGTTCGAAACTGAGGACATGATGCAGGGCAATTCGTTCCGCAGTATCGGCATCTCCGCGGCAGACGGCTTCAAGCATAAGGATCTGCTCCTGCACGACCTTATCGAGTTCCGGGGAAAGTTCAGGAAACCGCCGCATCGCGACATGCAGGATTCTGAGCGAAAGGTTATGGTAGTGGTCGAGTGTGTCGAAGAGATACCGGTTCTTGGCGCAGCGATAAATGAAACGGTGAATACGCCGGTCGAGCGCGAGCAGCGCGTCCAGTTCCGATGGGAGAGAGAGCGCCTTTAGCGCCTCAATCAGCTCGCCGGCCTCGCGGCGTTCCGGTTCGCGCAAGCGTTCTGCCGCCAGTCGCGTTGCCCAGGATTCGATCCTGGCCCGGGCCTCATAGATTGCGGTGAGATCACTGATGTCGATCCTGCTGACAAAGGTGCCTCGTCGTGCATTGACGTCGACAAAACCATCGCGTTGCAGTCGCAGGAAGGCTTCCCGTACGGGCGTACGGCCGACGTCGAGCCGGCGCATCACGTCATTTTCCTTAAGGATGGTACCTGGCGCCAGCTGCACCGTGATGATGTCCTCGCGCAGCTGCAGATAGGTGCGTTCGGCCAAAGTCAGCGACGCTTCCGGGTCGTCGAGCATCTCCTCCGACATCCAAGTGTCCATACACCTCGTCTCCATCCGTGCGCGTGATCCGATCCGCTTTGAGCTGAATCACTTGACAATGCACCTCGATAATATACTCTGTAATATATTACAAAAATATAAGGAGGGTGAACATGATTAGCAACGATATTTTCCCGCATTCTCGTTTCAAACGCGGGATGGCAGCAATCCTGGGATTTGGCTTTGGCTTGGTGTCATTATCCACGGTTGTAAATGCCGAAGACCTGGAAACGCTGAAACCGGGCGTGCTGCAGGTCGCAATAGAGCCCTATATGCCTTACACGGCATTGAAGGATGAGAAGCTCGTCGGGCTCGATAGCGACATTCTCGACGCGGTCGCCAAGAAGCTAGGCCTCAAGATCGAGACGATGGTAACCGATTTCCCCGGCATGCTTGCCGCGGTACAGTCACAACGCGCCGATATCACGATCGGCGGCATCGCATGGTCCGATGCACGGCAGAAGGTGGGCTTGTTCACCGATCCGCCCTACTATTCGCCGCCGGCCATGGCCGTGCATGGCGATGCTTCCTATCCCGACGTAAAGAGCCTGGAGGGCAAGGCACTCGGCACGGTGACAGGATATGTCTGGGCCAAGTCGATTGCCGAAGTTCCGAAGGCCGATGCGCGCACCTATCCGACAGCCGATAGCGTCTTTTCGGATCTTTCATCGGGAAGGCTCGACATCGGTTTTCTCGATCCGCTGCTGATCATCTATCAGCAACAGCAACGGCCCGACATGAAGTTTCGGGTTGCCTATCTCAATGCGCCGACCGCAGAGCAGGTTGCCTCTCATCCCGACTACAAATATTTCCAGCCCTATATGACCGGCTTCTATCTGCCCAAGCAGGCGCCGAAGCTCGCACAGGCAATCTCCGATCAGATCGATGCGATGTATAAGGACGGCTCGCTTGCCGCGCTCGTGACGAAATGGGGCGGCGATCCCAAGCAGTTCCTGGTTCCGTCGCCGGAGATGGCGGCACAGCGGCGTGGCGTCGACCGACCGCAGGCTTGGTCACCTCCATCCGTCGCCGATTGAGTGGAGGAACGGACATGAGCTTTTGGCAGCCTCTTGCTCAATTGTTTCAAGTTCCCTGGGGCGACTATGCAGGCAATCTCGGCGAGGGTCTTTTACGGACCCTTGCCTATACGGTGGCTAGCTTCGTTGGGGCGGCGATCCTCGGACTCGCGCTTGCCTTGATGCGCCTCAATCGGTTGCGCATCGTGCGCCTGCCGGCGACCATCTACACGGAAGTCTTCAAGAATGTGCCCCTGCTTGCCATCATCTTCGTCACCTACTTCGGCTTGCCCTCGGTCGGGATCAGATTCAGCGTCTTTGTCGCCGGTGTGCTCAGCCTGGTCTTGTTCTATGCAGCCTATCTGTCGGAAATCTTTCGCGCGGCGATAGCAGGCATTCACTCGGGTCAGAATGAGGCGGCGCATGCTTTGGGTCTTGGTCGTGCCACCACCTTTGGTCATGTGATCTTGCCGCAAGCACTCCGCCTTGCGCTGCCGGGCACCAATACGATGTTCGTCGATCTGTTGAAGTCGACCTCATTGCTGGTGACGATCTCGGCGGCGGAGCTGATGACGAGAGCGCAATTGATCGCTTCGGAGACATTCCGGTCGCTCGAGGTCTATCTGGTGATTGCGGCGATCTATTTTGCCGTCTGCTATCCCGTCTCGCAATGCCTTCTCTGGCTCGAGCGTACGATCCATGACGGCATACCCTTGTCGTTTGGTCGCCGCCGGCGGTTGAGGCTGGCAAGAACGTTGATTCAGGCAGGGAGCTAGACGAATGGCTCAGGTAACAGTTGAAGCAAAGCGCCCAGTGACTGCGCCAGACAACGCCGCCGCGATCAAGATCAGGGGGCTTCGAAAATCCTTCGACGGAAGATTGGTTCTCGATGGCATAGACCTCGACGTTCCACGCGGTCGGATTGTCAGCATCATCGGGCAAAGCGGCGGCGGCAAGACAACGCTCATGCGCTGCGTGAATTTGCTTGAACAGCCCGAAGACGGCGCCATCGACATAAACGGCGAGGCGATCTTTTCGAAGGGAGCGGTGACCTGCAAAGATCTTGCAAAGCTGCGCCAGCGGGTCGGCATGGTGTTCCAGCGCTTCAATCTGTTTCCGCATCTGACCGCGGTGGAAAATGTAGTGCTGGCGCAGATGCATGCTGCAGCCGTCGGGGAGCGCGAGGCGGTGGAGCGCGCCGTGCGATTGCTGACCCGGGTTGGCCTTGTGCACCGGGCGCTTGCTTATCCGGAACAAATGTCGGGCGGCGAGCAGCAGCGCGTAGCGATCGCGCGGGCTCTGGCTTTGTCGCCAACCGTGCTCCTGTTTGACGAGCCGACCTCCGCGCTCGATCCGGAATCGACCGGTGAAGTGCTGCGTGTGATGCGCGAGCTTGCAGGCGATGGGATGACGATGATCATCGTCACGCATGAACTTCCATTTGCCCGGGAGGTATCGGATTGGGTCGTCTTTATCGACGGCGGTCGGATTATCGAGCAGGGTCCGGCTGCGGATGTGCTTGATAATCCCAGGGAACCTCGAACGGTCGCTTATGTCGCAAGATACGCAAAACCAGGCTGAGCGCGAAGTTTCCAGCCGTGCCGCCCTGGTATTGCGACTGCGCCAGTGACTGCTTTTCTCTGAAAAATATGGAAGAAATGAAACGGATTTCGACAGATATCGCCGTCGTGGGCGGCGGCGTCATCGGCCTGGCGATCGCCCTTCGACTTCGCGCCGATGGGCGCGAGGTCATCGTTATTGAACCAAACGAGCCGGGATCAGGCGCCTCCTACGGCAATGCGGGAACCGTGGCGGACTATGCGATCATACCAGTGGGAACTCCGTCGGTGCTTCGAAATTTCCTGTCGCTTATCCTCAGTCCGGATAGCCCTTTGGCGGTCCGGACATCGGCGTTGCCGACCCTCTTCCCCTGGCTCGCCCGGTTTGCCTACGAGTCTCTCCCACATCGCTATCGTGGAAATGCCGGCCGGATTGCCGAGCTTGTTTCGGACGCCTCGTCCGCCTGGACGGAGTTCGCCGCGGAGATAAGCGCTTCGAACTTTCTATCCGCAAAGGGTTGCCTCTACCTTTATGAGACGCGAAAGGCATTCAAGGCGGCTGGTGCCGATATAGAGCTGCGTCGCAACCATGGCGTTTCGCAAGAGCTTCTCTCGGCCGGCGAAGTAGCCCGGCTGGAGCCTCGCCTCACTGGATTTGAAGGCGGGGTTTTCTTCCCGAACGCGATCAATCTCAGTGATCCGGGCCAGGTGATGCACCTCCTCACCGCAGCCGTGAAGCGGGCAGGCGTGGAATTCGTTCAGGCATCGGTTAGCAGCATCGTGCGCGAGCGAAGCGGCCTTTGCATCGCAGCTTCGGGTTACGAGCTGCGCGCCCGCACGGTCGTCATTGCTGCCGGTGCCCATTCGCGCAAGCTGGCTGCATCGCTCGGTGATGCCGTGCAGCTTGATACCGAGCGTGGCTACCACGTTGAATATGACATGGCGGACCTGCCGGTCGAGCGGCCGGTCTGCCCCACCGCCCACGGCTTTTACTTCTGCCCGATGCAGGGGCGGCTGCGTGTTGCCGGCCTGGTGGAACTTGGCGGACTGACCGCTCCGGGGAATCCGCGGCTTACGCAAGCCCTTGTGAGGAATGCGCGCAGATTCTTCCCCGAACTCGGGGCGCCAAGTCGTTCCTGGCTTGGGTTCCGGCCCTCAATGCCCAATTCCGTGCCGGTCATCAGGCCATCAAAAGGCGGCAGGGACGTCATCCTTGCCTTCGGGCATGGGCACATCGGATTGACCCTGGCGCCCCGCACGGCTCAGCTGGTCAGCGCAATGCTGGCCAGCTAACGCAGGAGAGGGAAGATCATTTTCGGCGATTGCCGCGACCTCGATCAAGCCGCCGGCAATTGCTCCTCCGAGCCAACCGAGGTCTGCGACGTGCCAGTCCTTCTCGATCCGTTCTGTATTTCCTCTTAGCCTGGTTTGTAACCGTGTCGGGAGAAGAAGCGATCCAGCTCTCGTTGCTGCGGAATCTGGCCGGTATAAATCGCGATATATTCCGGAATGCGCTTCATTCGAAGAGCGATATCCTCTTGCGATTGCATCGAGATGTAGCCGATCTGGACAAGGTAGGTCGTCCGCGCGCGAACATCGGCGGCAGCCGGGTCCAAACCGAACCTCATGAACATCCGTGAGAGCGCCTCTACCCGCGCCTGGTCTGCTTCACGAACTTCCTTGAGGATATCAGGGGATTGCAAGGCCCAACTGCGCACTGCGAATTCAAACTGGGAATCGAACAGGTCCTTGTTCAGCCAGCAGTCGAAGACATTGAGCATCGCCTCGACAAGAGATTCCGCATAGGCCTCGGACTGCTTGACCAGATTCCCGGTATTCTTGTACCGCCATTTCCCCACCAGCGCCTCAAGGAGTTCTTCGCGGTCCTTGAAGAACCAATAGAAGCTCGTGCGTGACAGCTTCAGCTTCTTCGCCAATGGCAGGATTTTCACGGAATCGATACCGGAATCGATCAGCAGCGAATAGGCGGCCTCCAGCCACCCCTCCTGCGATCCTCGCCAGCCGCTATCGTTCAAACTCTGATCCATGGTCGTTTCCTAACAAATCGGTAGAACCCGCACAACGAAAATGTACAGAAGTGTCCGGAAAGATGACCTCTGTGTTTTCCGATGTTGACACATGTGTACATTACTGTTTAGCGTCCTGCTGCATTCCTAATCTGGAGCCCGGCACATGTCGAACGATCCTCTTCTCCAACCCTATCAACTCAAGCATCTGACGCTGCGCAACCGCATCATCGTCACGTCTCACGAACCGGCATATCCCGAAGACGGCATGCCGAAGGAACGCTATCGCGCATACACGCTGGAGAGAGCGAGGGGTGGCGTGGCCCTAACCATGACGGCGGGTTCAGCCGCCGTATCCAGGGATAGTCCGCCAGTGTTCAACAACCTTCTCGCCTACAAGGACGAGATCGTTCCGTGGATCAGGGAGATGACCGACGCGGTTCACGAGGAGGGGGCGGCAATCATGATCCAGTTGACGCACCTTGGCCGGCGTACGCGCTGGGACAAGGGAGACTGGTTGCCCGTTGTGTCGCCATCCCACCACCGCGAACCGGCTCATCGCGCGTTTCCAAAGAAGCTCGAAGACTGGGACATCGAACGCATCATCAAGGATTTCGCCGACGCTGCCGAGCGCATGAAGGCCGGCGGCATGGATGGCGTGGAACTGGAGGCTTATGGCCACCTCATCGACCAGTTTGCCTCGCCGCTGACCAACGAACTCGACGGCCCCTATGGCGGCCCGCTCGAGAACCGCATGCGCTTCTGTCTTGACGTGTTCAAGGCGATGCGAAAACGGGTCGGCGACGACTTCATCCTCGGGGTGCGCTACACCGCCGACGAGCGCCTTCCTGGCGGGACGGACAAGGCTGATGGCATAGCGATTTCGAGGATGCTCAAGGAGAGCGGCCTCATCGACTATCTGAACGTCATCCGTGGCCACATCGATACGGATCCTGGCCTGACCGATGTCATCCCGATCCAGGGGATGGCCAGTGCGCCTCATCTCGATTTCGCGGGCGAAATCCGCGCTGCGACGAGCTTTCCGACCTTCCATGCCGCCAAGATCCAGGACGTTGCCACTGCACGTCATGCCATTGCGGCGGGCAAGGTCGATATGATCGGCATGACACGCGCTCACATGACGGACCCGCATATCGTCCGCAAGATCATCGAGAAGCGCGAAGAGGACATCCGTCCCTGCGTGGGCGCCAACTACTGTCTGGACCGCATCTATCAGGGCGGCATGGCGTTCTGCATTCACAATGCGGCGACCGGGCGCGAGCAGACGATGCCTCACATCATCGAGAGAGCGGAGATCTGCAAGAAGGTGGTCGTCGTCGGCGCAGGGCCGGCGGGCCTTGAAGCCGCACGGGTGGCAGCCGAGCGCGGACACGACGTCATCGTATTCGAAGCGGCGAACGACCCAGGCGGCCAAATCCGTCTCACGGCGCAGAGCGAACGTCGCCGCGAAATGATCAGCATCATCGATTGGCGCATGAGTCAGTGCGAGAAGCTTGGCGTTGCCTTTCACTTCAACACATGGGCTGAGGCCGAAACCGTAACGGCTGAAAATCCCGACGTTGTCATTATCGCGACGGGTGGCCTGCCGCATACCGATGTGCTTTCGAAGGGGAACGAACTGGTAGTCTCCTCGTGGGATATTATCTCGGGCGACGTGAAACCGGGATCGAACGTGCTCATATTCGACGATGCCGGCGACCACGCAGGTCTGCAGGCGGCAGAATTCCTGGCGAAGGCCGGAGCGAAGGTCGAGATCATGACGCCGGATCGCTCCTTTGCTCCCGAAGTCATGGCGATGAATCTCGTTCCCTACATGCGTTCACTGCAGACGCTTGATGTTACCTTCACAGTGACGTTCCGGCTGGAATCGGCCGAAAGGAACGGCAACCAGATCGTCGCCAATGTCGGCAGCGACTACGGCGGCGTTTCCAAACAACGTGTCGTCGATCAGATCGTGGTCAATCAGGGTACGATCCCGCTCGACGAGCTGTACTTCGAACTTAAGCCGCTCTCGAGCAATCTGGGCGAGACCTCCTACGATCAGCTCCTGGACGGGAAGCCGCAATCCGTCATCCGCAATCCGGAAGGCAGGTTCCAGCTCTTCCGGATCGGCGATGCGGTGGCCGCGCGCAATACGCATGCCGCGATCTACGATGGCTTGAGGATCGCAAAGGACATCTAACGCATGTCGCGCAGCGGCTTTGCGACAACGACCCGGGGAAAATCAAAGACCTAAAGCGCGAAAAGCGAATCTGGAAGATCGCCACTCGCTTTAGCGTGGAGCTTCTTCGGCCTTGGTGCCGATCTGCCCTCCGAGCGCTGCCGGTTGGTCACTTCTGGTTTTTTTGAGAATATCGCAATGCCGATGTGACGGCCTGGCGCGATGTCGGCGCCTGCGCGCTTATAGAGGATGGTTTCCGGAATTCAAGAACGCTTGCGAGGCTGCAAGTATCGAGCTTAAATTGAGGACGGAGGAGGGTTGCGGCCACTCCTGCTCCTTCATTCGACGTTCATGGACGATCATCGCCGCTGCCATGCTGAAAGGCTGGCGAAACGAGCGACTGCAGCTCGGCCGGAGCATTCCGCCCGGCCCAGGAGGGAGGAGAACATCTATGAGTAGCATCAATATCCATCCGGTTGTGGATTCCGGATATCGGGCGACCGACGCCAGCTTTGCCGGCGGGACGCTCGTTTGCAATTGCACAAACAATACGGTGAAGGTGAAGGTCAGCGGCGATATCGCGCACAATCACGCCTGCGGTTGCACCAAGTGCTGGAAGCCTGCCGGCGCGAACTTCTCGGTCGTGGCTGTTGCTCCGACCGATAAGGTCGAGGTGCTGGAAAACGGCAACAAGCTCGCGGTGGTCGATCCGGCCGCTCTGATCCAGCGTCACGCCTGCAAGGAATGCGGAGTCCACATGTACGGGCCGGTCGAACGCGAGCATCCTTTCCAGGGACTGTCGTTCATCCACCCTGAGCGCTTCGAAGCCAAGGGCTGGGCGCAGCCGGGCTTTGCGGCCTTCGTCTCCTCGATCATCGAAAGCGGGTTCGATCCTTCGAAGATGGACGAGGTCCGGTCGAAGCTGAAGTCTTCCGGCCTCGAGCCCTATGATTGCCTGTCGCCCGGCCTGATGGACTACATCGCCACCTGGACCGCCAGGAAGAGCGGCGCTCTGCCTGCCTAAGGGGGTGAAGGCGGCGCCATTTCGGTGGAAACCGTTCTGGCGCCGCCCTAGACCTCAGCTATCGCATACAGCGAGAAATGGGGTGAGGCAGGTGCACATAGACCGAAGATGTCATTGTGGATTTGTTTCGTACAAGGCGGAAATCGATCCCGAATGGGTATCGATCTGTCACTGCAAAGATTGCCAGCGGCTGACGGGGACGGCCTATAGGGTCACCGTGGATGTGCCTCGTAGGGCATTCGAGATCCATGAGTGGGGAGCCGCAGCTTTATGTGAAGGTCGGCGACAATGGCCGCCATTATCTGACTTTCCCGCACGACCATACGATTAGCCCGGTATCGGAGGCGACCGATCCCCTTTGCGGTCAGATCTCCTCCCAGGGGAATGTATCAAGACGCTCGATTCCGATAGCGGTGACAAGCGCCTGGGTTTCGAGCTTGATGCTTTCGGAGCCGTCTTCGGCAATGAGACTTTCGATATTAAGCACCATGTTTTCTTCGATGACGCCGCTGAAATTTTCATCAAAGTCCGGATGCAGCAGAATTCCAGGCCATTCATCGGCCATGCCGGTGCCGTGCGCGGCCAGGGTGTAACGATGGGGAATGTATTTTTCTGGAATTCGCCAGCTCTTCTCGTTGAACTCGCGGAACGTCATGCCGGATCTGATGATTGAGAGATTGTGATCGATCTGATCTCTTGCTGCCGAATAGAGTTCCTTCTGCTTGGCATTCATCGCCACGTGTCCGCACGTCCATGACCGCGAAAGGTCGGCACAGTAGCCATAAGGCCCGATCATATCGGTGTCGAAGGAGATCATCTCGCCACGTTTGATGATGTAGTCGGAGCACTCCCGATACCAGGGATTGGTGCGCGGGCCTGCGGTCAGGAGCTTGGTCTCCAGCCATTCTCCGCCGCTGCGCGCATTCTCGAAGTGAAGTTCCGCCCAGATCTCCCGCTCGGTGCGCCCAGGCTCGGAGACCTCGTACATTCGCGCCATACCGGCCTCGCAAACCCGGATCGTCCAGCGCATGAGCTCGATTTCTTCCGCGCTCTTGATCGAGCGTGCGCGTTCCGCCAGTTCCTGGCCATCAAGCAAGGAGAAACCGCGGCTTTGCAGTTCTGCCGCGGGCGCGGGCTCAAGCCGGTCCACGGCAATTCTGCCGTTGCGACAGCAGGCCCCAACGATATCGGAAATCTCATCCGCCCATGCCTTCATCCTCTCCTCGACCAAGTTTCCTGCCGTGAAGAAGAGAAAGGACTTCGAGGTTCGAACCTCGTCGATGCCGGGCAGCCCGTCGTTGACATGCTCCGATCCTTCAAACTCGAACATGATCGCCGGTCCGTCGGCGAGGATCAGCGCATATCGTGACGGATTGTGCATCGTCCAGATGCTCATGTTCGAGCAGTCGAAGGCGTAGCGGATGTTGACCGGGTCGTAGAGCAGGAGCGCCGGACAGTCCCATTCCTTCATCTTCGTCCGTAAACGCCCGAGACGGTAGCGTCTTGCGCTGTCCAGGGTCGATGATGGAATCGGGCTGATCAGGGGACGATCGGCACCATCAGGGTTGAGATAGGCTTGCTTGCGGTCGTCCTTGAAGACGGGTGCTGCGGATGAAGGCGACGAATTCTCTTCTCCACCCAGCATTTCCCCTCCCATCGATCCTTCGTCAGCGATCAACGACGAGATCGCTAAGCGGCTTCGAACAGCAGGGTAGGAACATCCCGGCGTCGATTTCGCGCTGCCTGATGCCGCCATTGTGGTTCATTTCGACAGAGCCCGAGACGAGCTTCGACTTGCACGTGCCGCACATGCCATTCGAACAGGACGAAGGAAGCCTGATACTGCCCTTCTTCGCGGCTGCGAGTACCGTCTGATCGGAAGAGACTTGCAGCGTTCGCTTCTGCTTCGAAAATTCGACCTGATAGACCTTCTGGGCAGGCTGTTGCTCGACGTCCAGCCCAGGTTCGTCGATGACAGTCGCATCGAAGCTCTCTTCGATATAGTTTGACGCGGGGACGCCGAGTGCGGTGGTAATCGAGCGGGCTGCGGCCATGAAAGGTGCCGGACCACAGCACATGACGACCCGCTCGGCGATGTCGGGAACCGCGAGCTTGAGGAATTCGGCCGAGATCCGGCCGGTCAGCCCTGGCCAAGCCGGCTCGCCAACCACTGTCTCCGGCAGGAAATGGAGACGCAGACCTTTCATCCGCGCTGCGAGACCGGAAAGGTCATGGCGGAAGATGAGGTCGGTAGGCGTGCGCGCTGCGTGAAGGAAAACGATATCCGAGGGTTCGTATCGATCCGCCAGATCGCGCGTGATCGACATGACGGGCGTGATGCCCGAGCCGCCCGAGAGCAGCAGGAGTTTAGCCTTTTCCCCTTTCGGGCGGATGAAGTGACCGAGCGGTCCCTGACCCCTGACCGTCATGCCGGCAGCCATGTTGTCGTGCAGCCAGTTCGAGACCTTGCCGCCGGGTACGCGCTTGACCGTGACGGTGAACGCGTTGCCGCGGTGGGGCGACGACGAGATGCTGTAACAGCGGGCTTCACCATCCGAACCCATCGGGAAGTCGAACAGAAAGTACTGCCCGGCATCGAAGCTGAAGCGCTTGCCTTCCGGAGATGCGAACGTGAAGCTCTTCACGTCATGCGTCTCCTGGTGCACGTCGATGCATACAAGCGTTTCGTCGTGCTCCGGATCCCAAACAGCGGCCTGACCGCGCTGCATTTGAGCGAACTCAATACCCATGGGCGCGCATCCGATCAATGTACCACGCCGCGAACTTGTCCAGGTTGGTTTCCGAGAACCGAGAATAGGGGCCGGGTTGGTAAGCTGGGTCGAGCGCGCCGGCATGCGAGCGGGCAACGAGGTCCGCATCCTGGTCCGTCGTGGCGATCCAGACGTCGGTGAGCTTGTCGAGGTCGTAGTCCTTGCCTTCGACAGCGTCCTTGTGGACGAGCCATTTGGTTCTGACGAGCGTCTTGCCAGCCGACAGCGGGATGACGGTTGCGACCACGGCGTGATCGCCCATGAAGTGGTTCCAGCTGTTGTGACCCCAAAGATGCGTATCGCCGAGATCCTTGCGAGTCATCTGGCCAAGCAGTTTCGACGATGCCGCAGTCGCATCATGTGTCTGGGATTCGCCGGCACCCGCAATGATCAGGCGCTGGGTGCGGAAGTTCGTGGCGCAATCGACGAGCTGCTCGACCGCCGCCGACGGAAAGCCATCCGCCTCCCAGGCTTTTGTCCGTTCGTCGTAGAGCCGGAAATGCTCGGCGGCCTGCTCGCGGTCCTCAGGGTTCAGCGTCTCCGGATCGAAGCCGAAGTCGAGGTCGACGAAGGATACGCAGAGCTCGGGATGATTGGCGGAACAGTGGTAGCACTCGCGATTGTTTTCCATCGTGAGCTTCCAGTTACCGTCCTCGATGACGTCGGTCTGATAAGCGACCTTGGCATTGCGGATGTCGTAGGGTGCAAGGCGTTCGATCATTGCTTGTTCGAGGGCCGCGATGTCTTCCGGCGGATTGTCGGAGAGGCATACATAGATCAGGCCGCCGATCGACTTGAAGTTCACCGGCTTCAGGCTATGACACTGCTTGTCCAGGTCCTTGCCCATGTGTGGCGCGTAGCTTAGCTCGCCGGTCAGTTCGTACGTCCACGTATGATAGGGACAGACGAGCTTCGAGACGATCGTCTTGCCAGCATCGAGCAGGCGCGATCCGCGGTGGCGACAGACGTTGTGAAGCACGCGGATCTCGTCATCGTCGTCGCGAAGCAGGATCAGGCTGGTCTTGCCGATATCGACAACGGTGGCGTCGCCTGGTTCCGGCACGTCGCAATCGAGGCCGACACAGATCCAGTGCTTGTGGAAGAAGACGTCGATATCGGCCTCGAAGACATCCTCGCGGATATAGAGGCCGGCAGGCAGGGAATAACCATCGGCGCGTGCTTCAAGGAGGGCAGAGATGGAAGATGGGAGCCTGTTTAGCATGATAACCTCTTATGCCTCGACGGTCCGCAGTTTGCCCTTGCATCGGCTATGCTTCAACGGCATTAATTTTCTGCAATCCATAACTTTATGTAATGCGAGGGATGTTTGATGAACTTTCGGCGGCGAATTCCGTCCCTAACGGCATTGATGACACTCGAGGCCGTTCTGCGGCATCGGAGCTTTACTGCGGCTGCGGCCGAGCTTGGCGTCACGCAGGCAGCCGTCAGCCGCCAGATCGCAACATTGGAGGAGGAACTCGGGCTACCGATGTTCGTACGCAAGCACCGCGCCATCGAACCGACCGCGGAATGCCTCACCCTGGGAACGACGCTCGCTCAGAGCTTCGCGAACATTGCGGACACGATCGAGGCGGTCAGGTCCTCCCAGCAGAACGTGGTGACGATCGGCGCGACCGTCGCTTTCTCCTCCTTCTGGCTGCTTCCACGCTTGGCAGAGTTTCGGCGGGAGAATGCGGGCGTGCAGATCAGGGTCGTCTCGCAGGATGCAAGAATTGATCTGGACGCCGGCGATATCGATATCGCCATTCGTTACGGGAGGCCGCCATTCGCCGACGCGAAGGTGGTTGCCTCCCAGGAGGATTTTGTCGTCCCTGTATGTTCGCCCGATTATCTCCACCGGCGTCCGTCCGGCAATCTCAGCGAAACCGACGAATTTATCGAGACAGATGTGCATGACAGATCATGGCTGTCCTGGCCGCAATGGGCCGAGGAGACAGGCCGGGCTTTGCGAATAAGGCCGCATCTTCGCTTCAATCACTATACGGAGGCGATCGCGGCCGCACGCGCCGGGCAGGGAATCGCGCTAGGCTGGCGTCTTCTTGTCCAGACCTTTCTGGATGATGGTACTCTCGTCGCCTTGGAAGTGGCCGAGATGCCCACCGAGGACCGGTATTATGTTCTGCTCCCGGCCAGAACACGCCGCAAGCCTGCGGCGGAGCATGCTGCGAATTGGCTTGCCAACGCGCTGACGCGGTAGGGCGAGCACGGACTGACAAGGAAGATGCCAGCGGAGCCTTTCGCATGACAGGCCGTCGGGAAACGGGAATCATCGAGCATAGTCACCGGTTTCGCGCGGTCATCTCCTTCCGAAATGCAGCGGGGCTTCTTGCGGTCCATTTTCGGAATGCCCGATGGAAGGCGCTGGGTTCGGAGAAGCCGAGGCGTGTCGCGATCTCCCCGACGCCGAACTCGGTCGTTTGCAGCATCTCGATTGCAAGATCGCGGCGGATTTCATCCCTGATGGCGGCATAGTTCTGGCCCTCGGCATGCAGGCGATGCCGCAGCGTCGAAGGAGACATGCGCATTTGTGCGGCCAAATCATCGAATGCTTTCCATGAGGCAGGCGGCAATTGGCGGAGCCGCTTGCGCACGCTCGCCGCAAGGCCGGCGTCGTAGCGGTAACGCACGAGGATATTGGCCGGCGCATTGCGCAGAAATTGCTTCAGAGCCTGCTCGCTGCGCGTCACCGGCAGTTTCAGGAGGGAGGCATCGAAGGCAAGCCTGCTCGCCGGTTGCGAGAAGCGCACGGGCGCTCCGAAAAATTGCCGGTAGTCGGCGCCATGCCCCGGCTCGGCGCAGCGAAAATCGACCATTCGCAGGGGAATGCGGCGCCCGATCAGCCAGCAGGCGATGCCGTGCAGCAAGATCCAGTAGGTCCGGTAGGCAAAGGCGGAGTGCGCGTCCTTCCCGTCGGTTAGCACAATATGCGCCAGCCCATCGACCACGTCGATATGCCCTTTCGGGTCCTCCAGCACAATGTTCAAAAACCGCAACGCCCGCCGCAGTGCCTGGTCGAGGGTCCTTGCATGCAACACGCAATGACAGAGCAGCGTGAAGCTGCCGCGACGCATGGGTCTGCCTCCCATGCCGAAGAACTCGTCGTCTATCTCGGCCGCGATCGCAAGCCAGAGCGCACCGTAGCTTTCGGCGGAGATCGGCACGTCGATCTGAGCGGACAGGCCGAGTGTCGCCAGCAATCGTTCGGGAGATTTCCCCTGCCGCCGAAGGCAGTCGATGGCCTCTTTCACGAAGAAAGGTGATATCATCCGCCGTGCGGTTTCCGTCATCGTCAGGACCTACGAAATATGGTAAAACTGGCCGATGATTTGAGACGCTTTTGTCATCGAATGCAATATCGTGCGACGATAAGCTTGGGCGAGGCGCAAGGTGAATCGCGCTCTGCCGGGGATACGATACTGCGGGCGACTGCACGAAGCGTGGAGGCCCTCGGTTGAAATCGACTGCGCTGGAGGAGAGCGACCATGTTGATCCAGGGAAAAACCTTCGTCGTTACCGGTGGTGGCTCGGGCCTTGGGGCGGCAGTTGCGCGAATGCTGACGGGTGAAGGCGCGAACGTGGTCATTGCCGATGTCAATGACGATGCTGGTGCCGGCATTGTCGGCGAACTTGGGGCGCGCGCAACCTTTATCAGGACTGACGTCACGCAGGAGAAGGACGCTCAAGCCGCGATCGACACGGCGCTGGAACGCTTCGGTCATCTGCACGGCCTGGTCAATTGCGCCGGCGTCGCGCCCGGCGAAAAAGTGATCGGTCGCAATGGCCCGCACCGGCTCGACAGCTTTGCCCGCGCAATCGGCATCAATCTTATCGGCACGTTCAACATGATCCGGCTCGCTGTCGCGGCAATCGTCAAGGGAGAACCTGACGCGGAGGGCGAGCGTGGCGTCATCATCAATACGGCCTCGATTGCTGCTTTCGATGGGCAGGTCGGTCAGGCGGCCTATGCGGCCTCCAAGGGTGGCGTCGCCGCCATGACACTGCCGATCGCCCGGGAATTGGCCCGCAGCGGCATTCGCGTCGTCACCATCGCGCCGGGTATTTTCGAGACGCCGATGATGGCCGGCATGCCGCAGGAAGTACAGGATTCACTCAGCAAGAGCGTACCCTTTCCACCGCGCTTCGGAAGGCCGGTGGAATTTGCCGCACTGGTACGCCACATCTGTGAGAACACTATGTTGAATGGCGAAGTCATCCGCCTCGATGGTGCTTTGCGCATGGCGCCACACTGAGGCAAGCTCGGCACGGGAGGTTTTGATATGACGCGAGAAGATCCAATCGTCATCGTTGGTTCAGCCCGTACGCCAATGGGTGGCTTCCAGGGCGATCTTAAAGATGCCACTGCGCCGGAGCTCGGTGCCGCCGCTATCCGTGCTGCGCTTGATCGAAGCGGTATCAGCCCGGAGGCCGTGGAGGAAACAGTTTTCGGTTGCGTTCTGCCAGCGGGACAGGGTCAGGCGCCGGCGAGACAAGCAGCAATCGGGGCTGGCCTGCCATTTGCCGCAGGGGCGACCACCGTCAACAAGATGTGCGGCTCCGGAATGAAGGCCGTCATGCTGGCGCATGATCTGATCGCGGCCGGCAGCGCATCGGTCGCGGTTGCCGGGGGCATGGAGAGCATGACGAATGCGCCTTACCTGCTCGACCGGGCGCGCAGCGGCTACCGGCTCGGGCATGGCCGCGTCATCGACCATATGTTTCTGGATGGGTTGGAAGATGCCTATGACAAGGGTCGCCTCATGGGCACCTTCGCCGAGGATTGTGCCGAAGCCTACCAGTTCACCCGCGCGGCACAGGACGACTACGCGGTCACATCTCTGACCCGTGCCCGAAATGCAATTGAAGAGGGCGCATTCGATGCCGAGATCATCCCCGTCACGGTGAAGGCAGGGCGATCCGAGCTCATCGTCAGCTGCGATGAGCAGCCGGGCAAGGCGAAGCCGGAAAAGATTTCGACGCTCAAACCCGCCTTCCGCGAAAACGGCACGGTGACGGCGGCGAACGCCTCCTCCATATCGGATGGCGCGGCGGCATTGGTGCTGATGCGACGCTCCCAGGCGGAACACGAGGGTATCGCTACAATCGCAACCATCGTCGGCCATGCCACGCATTCGCAGGCACCCAACCTTTTCGCGACCGCGCCGATCGGCGCGTTGCGCAAGCTTGGTGAACGCACTGGCTGGAACCTCAGGGATGTCGACCTGTTCGAGGTCAACGAGGCCTTTGCCGTCGTCGCCATGGCGGCGATGCGCGATCTCGACTTGCCGCATGACAAGGTCAATGTTCACGGCGGCGCCTGCGCGCTCGGCCATCCGATCGGTGCATCCGGTGCGCGCGTGCTCGTCACGCTACTTTCGGCGCTGAAGCGCTACGGCATGAAACGCGGCATGGCGACACTCTGCATCGGCGGCGGCGAAGCAACCGCGATGGCCGTCGAACTGAACTGAACGGTTTCGAGGAGGAGACCGGAGATGATCCTGACAGAAGACCAGATCCAGATCCGCGACATGGCGCGCGATTTCGGCCGAGAAAGGCTGGCACCGGGTGCTGCCGAGCGCGACGAGAAAAGTCGCTTTCCTCGCGAGGAGCTGAAGGAAATGGGCGAGCTTGGTTTCCTCGGCATGCTTGTGCCTGAAGCCTATGGCGGCTCGGAGACGGGTGTGATCGCCTATGCCGTGGCGCTCGAGGAGATCGCCGCCGGAGACGGTCCTTGCTCCACCATCATGAGTGTGCACAGCTCCGTCGGCTGCGTGCCGATCCTGAAATACGGCACGGAGAAGCAAAAGCAGCGTTTCCTGCCGAAGCTGGCAAGCGGCGAATGGATCGGCGGCTTTGCCCTGACCGAGCCACAGGCTGGCTCCGACGCCTCGAACCTGAAGACACGCGCCCGCCGCGACGGCGACCACTATGTCATCGATGGCGCAAAGCAGTTCATTACCTCTGGCAAGAACGGCAATGTCATCATCGTCTTCGCCGTTACCGATCCCGATGCCGGCAAGAAGGGCATTTCCGCCTTCATCGTGCCGACCGATACGCCTGGCTATGAAGTCGTGCGCGTCGAACACAAGCTGGGCCTGCATTCGTCCGATACATGCCAGATCGCCTTTACCGGCATGCGCATCCCTGCCGAAAATCGGCTCGGTGCGGAGGGCGACGGCTACAGGATAGCCCTGTCGAACCTCGAGGGTGGGCGCATTGGCATCGCATCGCAATCCGTGGGCATGGCGCGCGCGGCTTTCGAGGCGGCGCGTGATTATGCCCGCGAGCGCACCGCTTTCGGCTCGCCGATCATCGATCATCAGGCGGTGGCTTTCCGGCTTGCCGACATGGCGACGCAGATCGAGGTGGCCCGCCAGATGGTGCTGCACGCAGCGCAGTTGAAGGAGGAGGGGCAACCCTGCCTCACCGAAGCCTCGATGGCCAAGCTGTTCGCCTCGGAGATGGCCGAAAAGGTCTGCTCCGATGCGATCCAGATCCATGGCGGCTACGGATACATGGCGGATTATCCGGTCGAGCGCATCTATCGCGATGTTCGCATCTGTCAGATTTATGAGGGAACGAGCGATGTTCAGCGCATCGTTATCGCGCGCAACTTATAGTATGTTTTCCTAGAATGTTTGCGGCTGTGCCCGCCGTGGGGAGCAACGGGCGGGGCGGTCGACAAGGGAGGTATCACAGGACATGAACGAGGTTCCAAATCTGAGCCTGCACGTGCCAGAGCCGGCGGTCCGGCCCGGCGGCCAGCCGGATTTCTCCAACGTCAAGATCGCCAAAGCCGGTGCCGTACCAAAGCCGGTGGTCGACGTGGCGCCGGAAGAGATCCGCGATCTCGCCTATTCCATTATCCGCGTTCTCAATCGCGACGGCGAGGCGGTCGGTCCATGGGCTGGGCTGCTGTCGGATGAGGAGTTGCTGACGGGCCTGCGCAACATGATGAAGCTCAGGGCCTTCGACGCCCGCATGCTGATGGCGCAGCGGCAGGGAAAGACCTCCTTCTACATGCAGCATCTCGGCGAGGAGGCGGTCAGCTCCGCCTTCCGCAAGGCGTTGAACAAGGGAGACATGAATTTCCCGACCTACCGCCAGGCGGGGCTTCTGATTGCCGACGACTATCCGATGGTCGAGATGATGAACCAGATCTACTCGAATGAGGCGGACCCTTTGCGCGGCCGGCAGCTGCCAATCATGTATTCGTCGAAGGAGCATGGCTTCTTCACGATCTCCGGCAATCTTGCCACCCAATATGTGCAGGCCGTCGGCTGGGCGATGGCCTCGGCGATCAAGAACGACAACAAGATCGCTGCCGCCTGGATCGGCGACGGCTCGACTGCCGAATCCGATTTCCATTCCGCGCTGGTCTTCGCCTCCACCTACAAGGCGCCCGTCATCCTCAACATCGTCAACAACCAGTGGGCCATCTCAACCTTCCAAGGCATTGCCCGCGGCGGCTCCGGCACCTTTGCGGCCCGCGGCCTCGGCTTTGGTATCCCGGCGCTGCGCGTCGACGGCAACGACTATCTGGCCGTCTACGCCGTCGCCAAATGGGCGGCCGAGCGTGCCCGGCGCAATCTCGGGCCGACCCTGATCGAATATGTCACCTACCGCGTCGGTGCTCATTCCACCTCCGATGATCCGAGCGCGTACCGTCCGAAAACCGAATCCGAGGCCTGGCCGCTCGGTGATCCGGTGCTGCGGCTGAAGAAGCATCTGATCGTGCGCGGTGTCTGGTCGGAGGAACGCCACGCCCAGGCCGAGGCCGAAATTCTCGACGAGGTCATCGAGGCGCAGAAGCAGGCCGAGAGCCACGGTACGCTCCATGCCGGCGGCAAGCCGTCCGTGCGCGACATTTTCGAAGGCGTCTACGCGGAAATGCCCCCCCATATCCGCCGCCAGCGGCAGAAGGCAGGGTACTGACATGGCAAGAATGACAATGATCGAGGCCGTGCGCAGCGCCATGGACGTCTCGATGGGGCGTGACGACGATGTCGTCGTTTTCGGCGAGGACGTCGGCTATTTCGGCGGTGTTTTCCGCGCCACGCAGGGGCTCCAGGCCAAGTATGGCAAGACCCGCTGCTTCGATGCGCCGATCAACGAATCCGGCATCCTCGGCACCGCAATCGGCATGGCGGCTTACGGCCTCAAACCTTGCGTGGAAATCCAGTTCGCCGATTACATGTACCCCGCCTACGATCAGATCACCCAGGAGGCCGCGCGTATCCGCTACCGCTCCAACGGCGATTTCACCTGCCCGATCGTGGTGCGCATGCCGACGGGCGGCGGCATCTTTGGCGGCCAGACGCACAGCCAGAGCCCGGAAGCACTCTTCACTCATGTCTGCGGCCTTAAGGTCATCGTGCCTTCCAATCCCTACGACGCCAAGGGCCTGTTGATCGCGGCGATCGAAGACCCCGACCCGGTGATGTTCCTCGAACCCAAGCGCCTCTATAACGGACCCTTCGACGGCCACCACGAACGGCCTGTTACCCCGTGGTCGAAGCACGATCTCGGCGAGGTTCCGGAAGGGCATTACACGATCCCGATCGGCAAGGCGGAAATCCGCCGGTCCGGCAGTGCGGTCACGGTCGTGGCCTATGGCACGATGGTGCATGTGGCGCTCGCCGCGGCGGAAGAGACGGGGATCGACGCCGAGGTAATCGACCTGCGTAGCCTCTTGCCGCTCGACCTCGATACGATCGTCCAGTCGGTGAAGAAGACCGGCCGCTGCGTCGTCGTGCATGAGGCGACGCTCACCTCCGGCTTTGGCGGCGAAATCGTTTCGCTGGTTCAGGAATACTGCTTCTACAGTCTCGAGGCGCCGATCGTGCGCGTGACCGGCTGGGACACGCCTTATCCGCATGCGCAGGAATGGGACTACTTTCCCGGTCCCGCCCGCGTCGGCCGGGCACTGAAAGAAGTGATGGAGGGCTGAGGATGGGCGAGTTTGTCATCAAGATGCCCGATGTGGGCGAAGGCGTGGCCGAGGCAGAGCTGGTTGAATGGCATGTCAAGCCGGGGGACCCGGTGCGCGAGGACATGATTCTCGCTGCTGTGATGACTGACAAGGCGACGGTGGAAATTCCCTCTCCGGTCGAAGGTGTCGTGCTCTGGCTTGGCGCCGATGTTGGCGATACGGTCGCTGTCAAGGCGCCGTTGCTGCGTATCCAAGTCGCCGGGGATCGTGGGAGTGAAGCCGACGTGGCTTCCTCCGCTACGAGTGAGCCGCCTGCGAAGGTCGAGCTCGCGAAAGAGAAGCCTGTAGAGGCTAAGCCGGCCGCGCCGCCTCCGGCCAGGCCGGCTACCGAGACCAAGGTCATTCAGCCGGAAAAAATCGCGGAGCGTCTCGCCGCTCGCGAGCCGGCAGAGCGGCCGCTGGCTTCGCCTGCCGTGCGTTTGCGGGCTCAGGAGGCCGGCGTCGATCTGCGCCAGGTGATCGGTAAAGGCCCGGCTGGTCGCATCACGCATGAAGACCTCGATCAGTTCATTGCGCGGGGTGCCCAGCCCGTCGCCGTTGTCGCACCTGGGCTTGCCCGCAAGACAGACATCGAAGAGATCAAGGTCACTGGCCTGCGCCGTCGCATCGCCGAGAAGATGCGTCTCGCGAGCTCGCGCATCCCCCACATCACCTATGTGGAGGAGGTTGATGTCACAGACCTCGAGGATCTGCGCGGGACGATGAACGCCGGGCGCAAGCCTGACCAGCCGAAGCTGACGATCTTGCCGTTCCTGATGCGGGCGTTGGTCAAGACGATTGGCGAACAGCCTGGTGTCAATGCCACCTTTGACGACGATGCCGGCGTTGTCACCCGCTATGGCGCCGTCCATATCGGCATCGCCACGCAGACGCCATCTGGCCTCACCGTGCCAGTTGTCCGCCACGCCGAAGCAAGGTCGATCTGGGATGTTGCGGCCGAACTGGCCCGCCTCGCGGAGGCCGCCCGCAACGGTACCGCGGCACGCGAGGAGCTTTCCGGCTCCACGATCACCATCAGCTCGCTCGGCGCGCTTGGCGGCATCGTCACGACGCCGATTATCAACCATCCGGAAGTGGCGATCGTCGGCGTCAACAAGATCATGACCCGACCTGTCTGGGATGGCACCCAGTTCATCCCGCGCAAGATCATGAACCTCTCGTCGAGCTTCGATCATCGGATCGTCGACGGCTGGGATGCGGCAGTCTTCGTGCAGCGGATCAAGGCGCTGCTGGAAACCCCCGCACTGATCTTCATCGAAGGTTGATGACATGAAAGAAATCGTCTGCAAGCTCCTCGTCATCGGTGCCGGCCCCGGCGGCTATATCTGCGCCATTCGCGGCGGTCAGCTCGGTGTCGATACGGTGATCGTCGAATCTACCAAGGCTGGCGGCACCTGCCTGAACATCGGCTGCATTCCCTCCAAGGCGCTGATCCATGCGGCCGAGGAGTTCGAAAAGGTCAGCCACATGACCAGCCCCAATGCGCTCGGCATTACGGTCGAGGCACCCAAGCTTGATCTCGCCCAGACCATGCGCTGGAAGGACGGCATCGTCGGCCGGTTGAACAGCGGCGTGCTCGGTCTCTTGCGCAGGGCCAAGGTCAAGATCGTGCACGGACAGGCTAAATTCCGTGACGGCAAGACCGTCGAGGTCGAGACCGAGACCGGAACCCAGATCATCCGCGCCGAAGTGGTTGTCATTGCGACAGGCTCCGAACCCGTGGAGTTGCCGTCGCTGCCCTTCGGCGGAGCGATCCTCTCGTCCACGGAAGCGCTGTCGCTTCCGAGTGTCCCCAGCACGCTCGCCGTCGTTGGCGGCGGTTATATCGGCCTGGAACTCGGTACCGCCTTCGCCAAGATGGGTGCGAAGGTCACGGTGGTCGAGGCGATGGCGCAGATCCTGCCGCAGTATGATGCCGAACTCGTCAAACCGGTTGCCAAGCGCCTTAGTGAGCTTGGCGTGCATGTGCTGACGGGGGCAAAGGCGAAGGCCTATTCGGGAGAGGCGCTGCTGATCGAGACCGCTGCCGGAGAGGAGGAGCGGATCGCTGCAGACAAGGTTCTCGTCACCGTCGGGCGCAAGCCGCGCACAGAAGGTTGGGGTCTCGAAGAGCTCGATCTCGATCGTGCCGGCCGTTTCATCCGGATCGACGAGCACTGCCGCACGTCCATGCGCGGCGTCTATGCGATCGGCGACGTTACCGGCGAGCCGATGCTTGCCCATCGCGCCATGGCGCAGGGTGAGATGGTCGCGGAGATCGTTGCCGGCCGCAAGCGGGTCTGGGACAAGCGCGCGATCCCGGCTGTCTGCTTTACGGATCCGGAGATTGTTACCGCGGGACTGTCGCCTGAGGAGGCAAGGGTCCAAGGTTACGAAATCCGCGTCGGTCTCTTTCCGTTCAGTGCCAACGGCCGCGCGATGACGACCCAGTCGGAAGACGGCTTCGTGCGGGCGGTGGCGCGTGCGGACTCGAATCTGGTCCTTGGTCTGCAGGCAGTCGGTGCCGGTGTCTCGGAACTGTCAAGCGCGTTCTCGCTGGCGCTTGAGATGGGCGCCCGGCTGGAAGACATTGCTGGCACCATTCACGCCCATCCGACCCGCAGCGAAAGCCTGCAAGAGGCCGCGTTGAAGGCACTCGGCCATGCCCTGCACATCTGAGTTGGTGTCCGTGCGGATCATCACTTTTCTGGAGATTTTGGCGACCAAAGAATGGTTTTGGCCGTCTTCTCGTAGGCCATGCCCCCGGGATAGCTGATGACTTCCAATTGCAGGCCCCAGGGTGATTGGAAATAGAGAATGCTCTGTCCGGCATTCGGCCCGTCGCTGATGGGGAGCGGGCCGAGGCGGGTGGCGATGCCTTGCGCGTCGAGGTAAGCCTTGGCGGCCTGAATGTCTTCGACGTAAAGTCCGACATGGAAGGCGCCGATGTCGCTGTTCTTTTGTTCAAGGCGGCGCTGGTCCGGTGCTTCATATTCGAAGAGTTCCAGATTGGAGCCGTGACCGATGCGAATAAGGGCGGCACGCCTGATGCGGGCGCGTGGATGAGTGCCTAGCGCCCGGCGCATGAAATCGCCCTCATCATCACCGATCGGGCCGAATGTGTAGGCATGTTTGCAGCCGAGTATCCGGACGAAGAAATCCAGCGCTTCATCGAGATCGGGAACGGTGATGCCCGTATGATCCTGCCCCAGAAGGCCCGGCAACCCCGTGCTTGCGACATTTGTCATGCAACTCCCCTTTTATGTGGTTCTCCGAGCCTGGTCGCGCGTTCGCCGCTATTTTCTACCGAAAGTCTCGGTTCGCAAGTCATGCGATCAATGTTGGTTGCGTCGAGCTTACCTTATGTCCAAATCCGGCCGAATAAGGCGGCTCTTCAAAACCTCGGGACACTCTGTCGCAGGGACCGAAGCATTGCCGATTGCCGCAATGGCCGGCATACGATTAAGGCAGGCATTTGCTTGGGGGAGCGAAAACGGTGGCAGTCGATTTCAATTCGGAACTTCACGCACGACCATCGATCTACTTTTCGGGTCCGGCGCTCGTCGAGCATATAGCTCTGTCGGGCACGTCACCGTCGATCTCAGACCTGAGCCACCGCGTCGTCGTTGCCGAGGATGCAATCGAAGGTCCTCGAACACAGATCGAATTTCACACCGAGTTCGTCACCGTCACCCGGGTTACGCCTCTTGAGGCCGATCCCCCGATCTGGCCTTCGGGCTCCCTGGAGATCGATGACGCGGCACGGCTCGCCGGTCTGGCCGACTGGTCATTCATCTGCCGACTGGAAATTCTCATTTGCGGATCGGCGCCGAGCGAACTCGGACCTCTCCTTTCGACGTTCCAATTCGGCGATACGGCGGCGTCCACCATTGGCGGCGGAGCGGCACTCGTTTGTTCGGACTTTCGCGTCGGAGAGAGGGGTACCAGCCGGACGATCCTCTTCAATCATGACCTCAACGCCTATCGGCTCGGCCGCATGGTGCGCAGAATATATGAAATCGAGACCTATCGCGTCATGGCGCTTTTGGGCTTCCCGGAGGCGCGGCGGCTTGGTCCTGTTCTTGGTGGCTACGACCGAAAGCTTGTCGAGTTGACCAATCGCCACGTGTCGACTTCCGCGGAAGACCATAAGCGACTGCTCGGTGAAATTTCTCAGCTTTCCGCAGAGGTGATCTCCGCGGCGGCGCAGACGCGCAACCGCTTTGGCGCAACGGCCGCATATGCCAAGATCGTCGAGGAGCGCATAGCCGAGTTGCGCGAAACCCATGTCGCGGGTTTTCAGAGGTTTGGCGTGTTCGTCGCGCGCCGTTTCAAGCCCGCGATCAGAAGTTGTGAGGCGACTGCGCTGCGACTTGAGCAATTGTCGCATGCGACCATGCATTTGATCGACTTGCTCCAGACCCGTATCCAAGTGGAGATCGAGGTTCAGAACGCGATTCAGATCCAGGCCATGGCCGAACGCGCCGAAACCCAGGTCAAGATCCAGCGTGCGGTGGAGGGGCTGTCGATCATCGCGATCAGCTACTATCTCCTGAGCCTGATCAAGGTCGCGATCGAGACGGCGGATCATGCCGGCATTCATATCGATCCAATCTACATGCTGATCTCCATTCCCGTGGTGATCGGAACGGTTGCCCTCGCGATCCTGAGGGTCCGGCATGCGCTGAAATCCTGAAGCCGTTCGGTACGCCTTCACACCGATGGGTGATCGTATCAGGCAAATGAAATATAATAGATATCTCTAATTTTGCGCTGCGATATCCATTCCGCGGCATTCATTCCGTCAAAATCGTTAAATTCCGAGAAATGCTTCCGGAGCTTTATTGATGATTAAAAGTCATACTGGTTTTGGCGGCGACATCTATACCTGCGGATACCGAATTTTAATCAAGAATATCTAGCATCATCCTGATACAAGCGGCCTGGATCGTTGTTCGCCGCTTGCGGAATATTATTTCTGTCAGAGGCACGCGGGGGGCGCGCCGCGCGATCGCAACGCCACCCAACAAGGTGGTGATATGATTTTGAAATCCGCAACTAGCCGCAATATTTTCTCAGTCGCCGCGTGCGGCGTCATCGCAACGGTGGCCGCGTCCGCCATCCTGTTTGATTCAGCCTACACGACCGTTCGCCAATCGAGCCTCGACCAGATGCGCCAGATCGCGAGCACGACCGCAGCCGGATCGGAAAAGGCCCTTGGCACGGCGATTGCCGTCGTCAATTCGCTGGAGACCGTCCTTGCAACCATGAAGGACGCCGGCGATGCGAACCGGGCAACCGCAGACGCAATCCTGAAAAATATGCTCGTGAACAATCCGATGGCCCTTGGTGTCTGGACGGGCTGGGAGCCGAATGCCTTCGATGGAAAGGACAGGGATTTCGTCGGCAAGGAAGGCCATGATGCCACCGGCCGCTATATTCCCTACTGGGTTCGTAGCGGCGGCCAGATCACCCATGTTCCTCTCGCGGACTACACGGTATCGGGTGCTGGCGACTATTATCAGCTACCCTTCACCCAGCAAAAGACCGTTGTCATCGAGCCATATTCCTATGCGATCGACGGCAAGCAGGTGCTGATGACCTCCATTGCCCAACCGATCATGATCGGCGGAAAGCCTGTGGGCGTGGCCGGCCTGGACATGGCCCTCGACGATGCCCAGAAGGCGATTTCCGCCATACACCCAATGGGGACCGGCTTCATGAGCCTGGTTACTGCTGGGGGCGGCATGATCAGCCACCCCGACGCGGCGCTGATCGGAAAGAACATAAAAGATGGCGGCGCCGAGACGGCCGGCTGGGACCAACTGATCGCCAATCCCGGTAAGGAGCGCGAAATCACCAGCGCTGACGGCACTGCCTATTTTGCTGTTGCTGAGCCCGTAAAGCTGACCGATGCCATATCGTGGTACGCGATCGTTGCCGTACCGAAAGCCACGCTTTTTGCGCAGGTCAACAGTGTGGTCAGAAACGCAATAGCAGTGACCTCGATCGCCACTGTTCTCCTCGGTCTTGCCGGCTGGCTGATCGCGCGGCGCTTCATTCGCCGCATCGAGAATGTCATCGCTGAAACCGACCAGATTGCCAACGGTGATCTGAACGTCACGCTCAGGGATCGCGCGGCCCGCGACGAAATCGGCGACCTTTCCCGCTCATTGCACATCTTGCTGGAAAATAATCGCGAAAAGGTTCGGCTCGAAACAGAGGCCGAAACCAGCCGCGCCGCACAAGAGGCCGAGCAGGCGGAGCGTGTCCGCATCAGCGACGCCCAGGAAGCGGAAGTGAAATTCGCTGTTGGCGAGCTGGCCGCCGGGCTTGAGCAGCTTTCCGACGGAAACATGACCGCGCGGCTCAATCAGCCCTTCACCTCGGCCCTCGATGAAATTCGTGGCAATTTCAATGCCTCGGTCGAGAAACTGCAGGCGGCCATGATCTCCTTCTCCGAAAACGCGTCGGTGATTCAGTGCGGATCGGAGGAAATTCGCACGGGTGCGGATGATCTGGCCAGGCGAACTGAGCAGCAGGCAGCTTCCGTCGAGGAGACCGCCGCAGCGCTTGAACAGATCACGACTTCCATCAAGGATTCCACCACGCGTGCCGAAGAGGTCGCCGCACTGGTCGGTCGTACCAAGGATAGCGCCGAGAGGTCGGGTCAGATCGTTCATAGCGCGGTCGAGGCCATGAATGGCATTGAGCAGTCTTCCCAGTCCATTTCCAATATCATTGGCGTCATCGACGACATTGCTTTCCAGACCAATCTCTTGGCGCTGAATGCCGGCGTCGAGGCCGCGCGCGCGGGCGAGGCGGGCAAGGGCTTTGCGGTCGTTGCCCAGGAAGTCCGCGAGCTGGCGCAGCGTTCCGCCACGGCAGCAAAGGAAATCAAGGCCTTGATCCATTCGTCGGGCGATCAGGTCAAAAGAGGCGTCAATCTCGTCGGTCAGACAGGAGAGGCGCTTCGTGCGATCGTTCAGGAGGTGCAATCGATCGACAGCAATGTGCAGGCGATCGTGCAATCGGCAAGAGAGCAATCGACCGGGCTTCAGGAGATCAACACCGCCGTCAATCAGATGGACCAGGCAACGCAGAAAAATGCCGCGATGGTCGAGGAATCCAATGCCGCGACCCATACGCTGGCAAGTGAAGTCTCATCGTTGTCCGCACGTCTTGCTCAGTTCAAATTGGATCATACGGCAGGAAAGGTGGTGCAGCTGGCGGCTTCTCCCCGAGAGAAAGCTGCAACACCCGTGAAGACATCTGCAACTCCCAACAGGGGCGCGGAGCTTTCCGGTCAGAGAGCGTTGGGCGAGAAGTTGCGCTCCGCTTTTGGAAAGACTTCACCAGCGGCAAGTCCGGTATGGGAGGATTTCTGACAGCCTTACCTTCTCCGGGAGGGCGCTGTCCTATGAGCCGAATCGTAGCGTGAGACAGCAAATCTTCTCAGGCCCTAGTCGATGACATTCGGGATCGACCGTTCAATGCGAACATCCAGGCGGATGACGCGCGTGCTGAGAATTTGAGATTCGCACAGGGTCTCGAAAACGGGCAGGAAAACCGGGCGAATGATCGTAAACCAGGAAGCGACATCGTCGATGCTTGCTCGGACGCTTGCGGTCTTGCCGCTTTCATCCTTGCCAAGGATCAAGAGATTGCCGGCCAGCGGCGCGGGGTGGCCCTTCAAATCCGCTACGCTGGAAAGCCCGTCGGTAAGACTGTTATTGTCGGCATAGAGAAGATGAGAGTCCTCGATGCGGACGACATTGACCTCGCTAGAGCCGACCAACTTGTGGATGTGCTCGATCCGATTGCCGGCGGGAAGCATCACCGACCGGATCGATCCGTCGGTTGTGCTTAAAAGATATGACTTGGCCTCAGGCAGGGGAATGTCTTCCGTTTGCCGTTCGATGAGGCGCGGCTCTGGCGCGGGAACAAGGCGGAGTCCCGTTCGTGCTCTTCTATAGGACTCGTATGGGGTATAATCATTCGCCATTCCCTTGCTACCTCGAGAATTAGCATTAGAAGATATTGTCCCCTATAGGCGTGAGCTTGTGCAACTTTTGCAAGCATCAAAATTCGTTCGGTGTGTTGCCTTTTCTTCAACGGCAGGGTGTCCTTGACAACCTCTGTCCGAATACGCAGCGATGCTTGTTTCCGCGGCCTCCGGAGTACTTTCGCAACGCATGGATAATGCCGAGCGCCGGCGCCACGGCATGTCGCTTACGAAAAAGGACACGAGCGCTGACATCTCGGGTTGCCGTGGAAAGCGCGATGTCTGCTACCTTTGATTGATAAATCCTGACGGAGACGAGGTAGTGCCATGATAGATGCGGTCGTCGTGCAGCGGGCGGCTTGCCCGGATAGAAGACTGACTACTCCAATGAATGCGGGGGTGCTTTTCCGGCTCGAACTGCGATCTCATCGAGATGTTCCTCAAAGTACCTGCGGGCGATGATGGATGTCATCGAGAGGCTGCGCCTGGGATCAACGATCAGGGAAAGTACCATTGGCGGCAAGCCGCTGTCGGCTATGCGAGAATAGTGTAATCCGTCCTCATGCGGGAGCGTCATGCCGGAAGCGATCGCCGTAACCCCGTAACCGCAGCCCTCGCGGACCATGGAACGCATGAGCGACAAGCTGTTGGTCGTCAAGACAGGCTGAAAACGGATGTCGACGCGCGCCGCGGCAATGTCGACGACATCCCGTAGATGACTGCTGGTGTCGGGAACGATCGTCGGCTTCTTGAAGAATTCGCCTATGGAGATGCTGTCCGGTTGCTCTACGCCGGGATCTGCGGGCAGCATGGCGATGAGATGAAAGTCGGCGGAGCGCGTAACAATGACCCCCGGTAAGGGTAGGGGGCTGAAGGTCAGTCCGAAGTCTGCGCCTCCGTCCCTGACCAGCTGCCGGACGCGATCGGAATCCTCCACTGCGATCGCATTGCGGATACGAGGATGATCCTTCGTGAACCGCGCAATCACTGCGGGCAGAAAATCGGGCACGGTTTCTTGGGCGGCGGCTATTTTCACCTCGCCGCGGCGCAGTCCCTTCAGTTCTTCGATCTCGGATTTGATGCGGGAAAGGTCTTTATTCCATTCCCTGTAGCCGTTGACGAGCAGTTCGCCCGCCGATGTCAGCCGCATGCCGCGCGGCAGCCGCTCGAACAGGGCAACACCGAATTCCTCCTCGGCGCTGATGAGCTGCTTGTTGATCGCCGAAGCCGACACATTCAGCTTTTCCGCGGCTTTTCTGATCGAGCCATGGTTGGCGATCTCGTCGAGGTAGTGCGCGAAGCGAGAAAACATGAGTCTGCTCATTCGGGAGGTATACCTCGTTGAAGAAAAGGAAACACACCGGACGAATTTTGTTGGTTGTAAAAATTGTGTGACCTAGTGTCTATTAAGACAATAATTTGAATGCAATCAATGGTGCCAAGAAGGCCGCAAGTATGTATCTGGAGACCCCGCAAACCCATCAGGTACAGATTGCCGGCGAGAATTTCAGCCTGCCGATCGTCCAGCTGAGCGATCGGCGGGCAATCGCATTGCTGATGGTAATCGACATGGGTGTCCGGTTCGGAGATCTCGTCGGCGACGCTCTTACCCGTCATTTTGCGCAGTTGCGGCCCGACATCGTCGTTGGAAGCGCCACCTTGGGCGTCCCTGTCGCGATCGAGGTCTCGCGGCGCCTTGGCATCGATCGATATGTAATCTTGCAGAAATCACCCAAATTTCACCTTGCGGACGCCTTGGTTGAGGATGTTCGCTCCATCACGACCGCAGTACCACAGCGTCTTCTGCTGGATCGCCGTTCGATAAAGCTGCTTCAAGGCAGACGTGTTCTCGTTGTCGATGATGTCATCGCTACCGGTTCCAGCATGGCGGCGGCAATCAGGCTTGTGCGTCGTGCCGGCGCAAACATAATTGGGGCGGGCGCCATTCTGACCGAAGGTCATTCTTGGCGGGACCTGCTCGGAGAGGACGCCAAGCTGGTGACCAGTCTGGGCCATATTCCCCAGTTTGATATTGTCGATGGAGTGGCGACGCCGGATGCCGCGACCGAAAAGGATGCTTGGACGAAAGACCGTGCTTTGGTCAACAAGCCTATCGGGCAGATCCGGCGGAGACGTTCCGTGGCCCAGAAAGACGTCGCGCGGATATAAGCATGGCACCAGCGACTTGCTGAGCTATCTTTGCCACAACCATTGGGCGCCGTGCGAATGATTGGATTGGCCTGCCGATATTGCGTGTGTTACATCAGATTTCATATGCAATCATGAGTGGTTTTGTGATTTGAATTTCCTGTACGTCATTTGAGTTTTGGAGAGAACTTTCGTGAGCGGGCAATTCATTCCTATTTGCAATTCCAATCTGCGCGTTACGCTGCCTTATTTCCATCGTCCCCTGTGAGTTTTAGGGGCCAGAGCGATGACCTGTAAGGGACCCCGAGGGTCGATAGAGTGTGATGTCCTGGCCTCCGTTCGTGGTTGGACGGAGTGCGGGATTTGAGTGACGGGATGCGTCAATAAAAGAGCGCGAACTGCGCCTGAATGATCGCGGGGAGCCGTACCAATGGGTTTTCCGAGAATTTCTGGAAATTACTTTTTAAAGGGACCAAGATCATGCAACCAGCGACCGTATCACAAACAGACGGCAATACACTCTTTCCCATCGTTCTCTCGATCGTGGCAGCGGCTGCGACTGGCGTGCTTTGGGCCTATGCCAATCCGATCCAGCTCGTTCCCGGCGTCATTCAGTGGCGCATTTTCGCCTTCCTGCCATCGGTGATCGGCATTCTTCTCGGCTGGCGCAGCGGCTTCATTTGCGGCTATCTCGGCACCATCGTCTGGTCGCTTCTGGCCGGCACCTTCATACCTGCGCATTCGCTTCTCGTCGATGGCATCATGGTTGGCTTGACCGGCCTTGTGCCCGGGCTCCTTTTCGATCCGGCCAAGACGGCCTTCGATCGCAGCACGCTGATCAAGATTGCCGTCGTCTGCCTCGTCGTCGGACTGGTTATGGTGGCGGCGGTGTCTGCAAGCCTTGCCTATCTCGGCATTTTCCCGTTCTGGTGGGGTTTTGGTTATCTCGGCCTGTCCGACATCGTGCCCATGGTCGTCGGCACGCCGCTTCTGATCATCCCGGCCCTGAAAATTCTGAAGAGTGCTCATCCCACCGGTTTCAAGCGCTTCTGAACCGAATCTGGATCAACAAGTGCTCAATATTGCCAATCTGACGATTGGTTTCGGCGGTGCCGCACCGGTGCTTGCCGAAACCAATTGTATGCTCGACGAGGGGCAACGACTTCTCGTCTGTGGTGAAGCCGGCAGCGGCAAGTCGACATTGCTCGGCGTTGCCGCTGGCCTGATCCCCCGCCTTATTCCAGTTGCCGAATTCTCCGGGCAGGTGGAGCTTGATGGCCGTCCGTTGCTTTCCTTCACAAAGAAAGAGCTGTTCGGCGCGATCGGCTTCGTGTCGCAAAATAGCGAAGACCAGCTTTGGGATATCTGCGTCGAGGATGTCATCGCCTTTCCGCTGGAAAACAAGGGCGTCGAGCGAAACACGATCCGGGATCGGCTCGCCGAACTGATGACCGAGTTCGAATTGCAGGCCTTGAGCGGCCGTCGGGTTCTGACCCTTTCGGGGGGTGAACGGCGAATGGTCACCATTGCTGCGGCAATCGTCTCGAGCCCATCGATCCTTGTGCTGGACGAACCAACGACCGGGCTTGATCCGGCCGCGCGCGTGCGGCTCTCCAACATCCTGCAGAAAGTGCTGGACAGCACTCCGACATTGCTGATCTCGGAGCAGGACCCTTTGGCACTATGCACCGTGATAGACAGCATCGCTTTGCTGCGTCGCGGCGGCGTTTCTGCAAGCATGCCGGTGGAGACCGTACTTAGAGAGGATGCCGCCTGGATCGAGGCCGGCATTCTGCCGCCGATGCGTTCCCGGTCCGCGCGGCAGACCGACGAGCCGGGCCGTCCGCTACTGACTGTTTCGGGATTGGCAAGCCAGCTTTCCCGCTCGCGCGGAAACCCGGTGCTGAAGGACGTCAGCTTCGATGTCCGGGCTGGAGAGGTGTTGGCGCTCATCGGCCGCAACGGCGCTGGCAAGACGACGCTGTTCAAATCGATCCTCGGGCTGGTGAAAACCACTTCGGGTTCCATTCTCCTCGACGGGACAAAGGCCGACGACTGGTCTGTCGCAGCGCGGGCGCGCAAGATCGCCTATATTCCCCAAAACATGCGCCATATTCTGTTCAACATGACAGTACTCGGTGAGGTGATCTTTGCGATTACGGCATCGAGTGCGTCGTCGAACGATCCGGCCGTCATTGCGCGCGCCACGGCGGCGCTGGAACGTTACGCGCTCTCCGAGCTGGCGGAAGCCAATCCGTTTGCTCTTTCGGCCCGCCAGCAGGCATTGCTGGGCCTTGCTTGCGCCGATGCGACCGGCGCGCTTGTTGCCATCATCGATGAGCCGTTATTGAGCAGAGACATCAAAGGCCGGCAAATGCTGGAACTTTTCATCTCGTCAATGCAGTCTTCGGGGCGGGCGGTCATGCTGATCTCGCATGATCTGGAACTGGTCGACGATCTGGCCACCCGCCTGATGATCCTCGACAATGGCACGATCGCGTTCGAGGGAGTGCCCGAAGACGGCTGGCAAAGCGGCCCCTTCCGTTCCCTCGGCTGGCAAGCGCCTTACGATATGACAGCATGGAGCATGGCATGACGCGGCTTCATGAGCTCAATTTCTTTATCAAGCTGGGAATTGCCTTCATCATCATGCTGGCCGCCTGGTTTGCCCCGGAGTGGCGGTTCGGCGTACCCCTTGCTTTGATCTGCCTGGCCCTTCTATGGGGCTTGAAGGTCCCCGGTCTCCGTGGCTACGTCAACGGCGCCACGCTGCTGACAGGCATGGTCATGGTGAGCTGGATGATAAATCTCTGGCTACAGGGTCTTTCGACACCCGAGGCCTTGTCGGTCGCGGCGGCGATGGCCGCCAGGCTGGTGACGACGACAGCCGCCTTCTATTTCGTCATGGAGACAAGCTCGCCGGGCGAAATATTGGCGGCGGCAAGCGCTGCGCGGCTGCCGTCCATTGCCACGCTCGTCCTGTCGCTGACCTTCGGCGTCATTCCCATGCTGCGCGACGATTTCGAGCGCATTGCAGATGCTCAGCGTTCTCGCGGCATGGAGATCGACGATGTCAGCCTGCCGACGAAATTGCGCTTCGCGCTGGCACGCGGCATTCCGCTGCTCGTCCAGGCGATCCGCATGGCGCATGCCATCTCGTTTTCCCTCACCCTTTACGGGTATGATCTGAAACACAAGCGAACAACCTGGCGAGAAGTCGGCTTGATGGTCGAGCAACGCCTTAGCATGAAGGATAAGACCAATGACCTCTGAGACCATGGACCCGAGAACCGGACAGAACTGGAAGGTCGATGTTGCCGGCTATGCCGTTGATCTGCCAATCGTAGCGATCAAGCCGGATTTTGCCATTTCCCTCATGATGGTCATCGATCTCGGCGTGAAATTCGGCGAGCATGTCGGCGTCAAGCTTGCGGCCAAATTCGTATCGCTCAAGCCCGACATTGTGGTCGGCACGGCGACACTTGGTATTCCCGTCGCCATTGAAGTAACGCGTGCGCTCGGCCTCGACAATTATGTCGTCTTGCAGAAGTCGCCGAAGATCCATTTGGCAAATGCGCTGGAACAACGCATCTCGTCCATCACCTCCAAGGGCGAGCAGCGCCTGCTGCTGGACCGCGCGGCGATACCTCTTCTCAAGGGGAAGCGCGTGCTTGTCGTCGACGACGTGGTCGCCTCCGGGTCTAGCCTCAAGGGCTCGCTGGAACTGGTGCGCAAGGCCGGTGCCGAGGTCGTCGGCATTGGCGTTATCCTGACTGAGGCTGGCGATTGGAAGGAGACGCTGGGATCCGATTGCGACCTCATTCAGAGCCTCGCCCACATCCCCCAATTCTCCAAGACCGGTAATTCGGCCTGGGAGCCAATTCCCGGCACGTGAGACCCGTTCGTGTGCTCAAATGGGGCATTTGGCTTCATCACAGGCGCCGGTTTATTGCGATCGCCATGCGGTGCGAACGATTGGCGTAATATTGATCCGATAGCGTTGTGAGGTGGTGCAAATCACACCAATCACAGTCTTGCGCTGAACACGGGGAATAGCAGGCAAAGGCCCGCTATCGGACTTGCTGCAAAAGCGAAAAGGGACTGATTTCTTTTGCAAGAATTCGGTAGACTTGCAGATAACCTCTATTGCTTCCGAAGCCTGCAGATGACGGTGCCGTCACCCGTTCGCGCCTTCTTGTTAGGATCGATACAGGTCAGGGCATTGGGTTCACAGTCCTCGCGGAACTCATACACCCCATTGGGACCCTGGGCTTCCAGGTTAGGCCCTTGCGATGGGCAATCCACAGCCTCGGTGCCGCGTTGCTCGCATGCGGAAAGCGCAAGACCGATCAGGAGGAGAGTAAGAAACTTGTGCGTCATCTGCCTTCGACTGCAGGATCATATGATGAATGCAAGGCCACTAGTGTCATGGAGTATATAGAAACTGGGTGAGTGGCCATACATCAACGCGTCCAGGAAAATCGCAATCATGATCCTGACGGGGATCGCACTGCGACCGGCTCCCGGTGTCGATTTTGCGCAATGACTGGAGCGATCAAATATCGGCCATGTCCGCCTCAAAGGAAACTCGCTTCGAACAATTCGCGTGTATAGGCGTCGTGCGTCGTGCCGGCCTGCAAGTCCGCCTTGGTCAGTGCATCGACGAAGGTGCCACCCTTCATGATCAGCACCCGATCGCACATATGGGCGATGACGGCCAGGTCGTGGCTGACAAGGACATAGGTCAGGGAGCGCTCCTCGCGTTGGTCGGCGAGAAGATTGAGGATTTCCGCCTGGATCGACACGTCGAGCGCCGAGGTCGGCTCGTCGAGCAACAGGATGGGCGGCGAGAGGATCAGCGCGCGGGCGATGGCGACACGCTGGCGCTGTCCACCGGAAAGCTCGTGTGGATAGCGGTTGGCGAAGGCTGTCGGCAGCCCGACCTGGCGCAATGCTTTTTCGACCTTAACCCAGACATCGTCATGCCCCATGGCACGCAGTGGTTCGGCAAGCGCCGTGCCGATACGATGGCGGGGATGCAGCGAGCCATAGGGGTCCTGAAACACCATCTGCGCATGCCGCAGTTCATCCCGCGTGCGGGTCTTGCCGACAGCCTTGCCGGCGAGGCCGATGTCGCCGGACCATCCCTTTTCCATGCCGGCGAGGCAGCGCAGCACGGTCGACTTGCCGCATCCGGACTCGCCGACAATGCCGAGCGTCTCTCCTTTGCCGACATCGAAGCTTACCCCTCTGACGACATGATTCTTTGTCTTGCCGGATGTAAAGACGACATCAAGATCGCGAACGCTAATCATCGGCTGGTCTCCAGATCAAGCTTTGCCCTGTCGAGCACCGCTAGCCGCCGCACCGGCCTGTGCGGGTCCGGCAATGCGGACATCAGCCCGCGCGTATAGGGATGCTGCGCATCTTCGAGACGGGTCAGCGTCTCCACGATGCGGCCGGAATACATGACGATGATGCGCTCGCAGAAGGCCGCGACCATGCGGATATCGTGGCTGATGAGCAGCAGCCCGGAATTATTCTCACGCACCAGCTCATCGAGCAGGGTGAGCACGTCCTTGCGCACGCTGACATCGAGTGCGGACGTCGGCTCGTCGGCTATGACAAGCTTCGGTTTTGCCAGGAGCATCATCGCGATCATGACGCGCTGCCCCATGCCGCCCGAGATCTGATGCGGGTAAAGCGCCATCACGCGGTCCGGATCGCTGATGCGGACGCGCTCAAGCATGGCCCGCGCCGCATCACGCGCTTTGCCTCCGCGCAGGCGCAGATGCAGCCGCGCCGCCTCGGCGATCTGCTTGCCGACCGTCAGCACCGGATTGAGGGAATAGCGCGGGTCCTGCATGATCAAAGCGATATCCTTGCCGCGCAGGGCGCCCATCTGGCGCTCCGACCTGTCGAGCAGGGAGATGCCGTCGAGCGTCATGCCTTTGGCCGTGATGCTTGCGCTTGGTGGCAGCAGGCGCATGACCGCACGCCCGGTCGTCGATTTGCCGGAGCCGGATTCGCCGACGATCCCAACGCGCTCGCGTCCCACATCGAAGCTGACATCGGAGACCGCCGCCAGGGAGTTGCGACCGAACCGGACGTTCAGACCCTGGACGGAGAGGATGGGATGGGGATCACGATCTTGCATGGCGGGGATCCAGAATATCGCGCAGTGTGTCGCCGACGATGTTGAAGGCCAGACTTGCCAGAAGGATCGCGATGCCGGGCATGACGGCGACCCACCAGAAATCGAGCATGTATTTGCGTCCGTTGGAAATCATCGCACCCCATTCCGGGGCGGGCGGCTGGGCGCCTAGCCCGAGGAAGCCGAGGGACGCCGCTGTCAGGATGATGCCTGCCATGTTGAGCGTCAGGCGCACGATGACCGAGGGGACGCACATCGGCGCGATGTAGAAGAACAGGATACGCAGCCTGGAGGCGCCATAGAGCCTCGCAGCAGCGACATAATCGGTGTTCCTGACGACGAGCGCCTCGGCGCGTGCCAGTCTTGCAATCGGCGGCCAGGCCGTCAGCGAGATGGCGATGATGGCAGTCGTCAGGCCGGCGCCGAGTGCCGCGGCAAAGGCCAGCGCCAGGATCAGCGACGGAAAGGAGAGCACGATATCGGTGGCGCGCATCAGGAGCGCATCGATACGGCCGCCGAAGAAGCCGGCAACCACGCCGATCAGAAGACCGATCGGGCCGACGATCACCGAAATCGACAATACCGTCTGGATGGTGATGCGCGTGCCGAAGATCAGGCGGCTGAGGATGTCGCGGCCGAACTCGTCTGTTCCGGCCAGATGCGCAAGGCTTGGCGGCTTCAACGCATCCGAAAGCACCTGCACATTCGGATCATAGGGCGCCAGCAGCGGCGCGAAAATCGCGATCAGGCATAGCAGGGCGAGGATGATGAAGCCGGCAAGGCCAAGTGGTTCCTGGGCAAGCTTGCCGCCAGCGCTTTTCAGCGAGCCCATCATGCGGCTCATGATGTTCGGCGGACGGACGGTTACGTCCGCATGGATCGCGTCGCTCATCGGACAGCCTCCCTGGTGCGCGGATCGAAGACCGCATAGGCGATATCTGCTAGGAAATTCAAAAGCATGAAGAAGAATCCGACAATGATCGTCGCCGCAAGGATGGCATTCATGTCGCCGATCATCAGGGCGTTCGTCATGTATTGGCCGATCCCCGGCCAGGAGAAGACGATTTCCGTCACCACCGCGCCCTCGAGCAGCCCGCCATAGGAGATGGCGAGAATGGTGATGAGCTGCACGGCGATGTTCGGGAGAACATGGCCAATGATCGTTCGCGCCGGACCGACGCCCTTGGCGCGGGCGGCAATCACATAATCCTGGCTGAGCTGCTCCAAAGTGAAGCTGCGGGTCATGCGGGTGATATAGGCGACTGCCGCATAGGCGAGAATGAAGGCAGGCAGGATGATGTGGCTGAGTGCATTCCAGAAAATATCCGTCTCGCACTGCAGGAGGCTATCCACCAGCAGCAAGCCGGTTTGCGGCGTGACGATGCCCTCGTAATAGACATCGACCCGGCCAGGGCCGCCGACCCAGTTCAGGCCTGCATAGAAGACGACAAGCCCAACAATCCCGAACCAGAAGACCGGAATGGAATGGCCGACGAGAGAGACGACACGCGCGATCTTGTCGATCAGCCGGTCGCGGAACAGCGCCGCCACCAGACCGAGCGGCACGCCGACGAAGGTCGAGATGATGACGGCAAGCGTTGCAAGCTCGAATGTCGCGGGAAAGGCCTGGGCAAGATCGGCGGAGACGGGATTTCCCGTCAGGATCGCCGTGCCGAAATCACCATGGGCGAGACCCTTCAGGTAGATGAAGAATTGCTCGTAGACGGGGAGATCCAGTCCGAGCCGCTGGCGCATCGCCGCATAGGCGGCGGGATCGGCCAGCTCGCCGACGATCGCCCCCACCGGGTCGGCCGGCAGGACGCGGCCGATCACGAAGGTGACCAACAGGAGGATGAACAGGCTGACGATCAGATGCGCGATGCGTCGGCCGAATTCGGCTACGGATAGTTCCTTCATGATCGGCTGCCTTCGATTGCTTATTCGGCGTCAGCCTTGGTCACGTTTTCAAGGCGGGTCATCTGGTTGGGATGTCCGAGATAGCCTTTGACCCTGGCAGAGAGAACAAGGGGTTCGAACCGTTCGAAAAGCGGCAGGAGCGCCGGCTTCAGGTCGACGAACATTTGCTGCATCTGGGTATAGAGTTCGGCCCGCTTCTTGGCATCGGGCTCCACGGAGGTCTTTTCCGCAAGCGCCGTCAGTCCGGGGATATCCCAGGCTGAACGCCAGGCAAAATTGCCGGCATTATTGGCCTCGAGCCGGTTGTCGGGATTGTTGGCGAAATCATCCATGGAGCCGAGAACGTTCGGCATCAGCGCGCTCGTCTGCGGCAGCAGCAGGTCGAAGTTGCGGGCGCGGTGAGCGGCAATAATTTCGGAGCCATTGCCCTGCTGTATCTCGACCTTGATACCGATCTGGCCGAGGGAGGCCTGGATGGCGGTTGCCAGATCGATGCGTGGCGTCTGCGAGATCGTCTTGAGCGTCAGCGAAAAGCCGTCCTTGAAGCCTGCTTCCGCAAGCAATTGCTTTGCCTTGGCGACATCGAGGTGCCAGTCCGGATTCGGCAGTGCATATTCGAAATTTTCCGGAACGGGGATGTTTCGTGCCCGGCCGTAAGGACCCATGATGGTCTTCTCGATGCCCTTATAGTCGATGCCATAGGCAATGGCTTCGCGAACCTTGGGGTTGGCGAGATATTGGTTGCCCGCATTCATCGCCAGCACATAGAAGCCACCCGTCGGTACGCGCTGGATGACGAAATTGCTCTTGGTTTCGAAGGTCTCGAGATCGGATTTGGACAGTGCATTGCCGATATCGATATCGCCACGGTCCAGCATCAACCGCTCGACCTGGCTTTCCGGCACATGGCGGATGATGACGCGCCGCATTTTCGGCGCGCCGCTGACATAGGTCTTGTTGGCATCCAGAATGACGATCTCGTTCGGGGTCCATTTGTTCAGCGTGAACGGCCCGGAACCTGCCGAATGGGTACGCAGCCAAGCGTTTCCGGAATCGTCGTTCGCAATATGCTTCTGTACCTCGACACTGTCGACGACGCTCGAAACGCCGAGTGCTAGCCGATAAAGCAATCCTTCAGCCGTCACCTTGTCCGTCAGGTCGATACGCACCGTCCTGGCGTCGACCGCATGGATCTGATTGGCGATCGTTTCGATGGAATAACCAATGCGCTTGAAATAGGAGGAACCGGACTGGTTGAGCTTCACCAGCCGGGTCAGCGAGAAGACGATGTCGTTGGCGGTGACCGGATTGCCGGAAGCGAAAGCGGCATCCCGCAATTTCAGCGTCAGCGACTTGCCGTCATCCGTCCAGCTTTCCGCCAGCTGCGGCACGATCTTGCCATCCGCGGTCGTTGCGACAAGTCGATCATAGAGATTGGCAAGGATTTCGAGTGCTTTGGGTTCGGTGGCCTGCTGCGGATCGAGGGACAGCACCTGCGCGAGCGACGTGCCGATCACCAATTGATCTTTGGGCGTAGCCGCCTGAAGCTGCGGCGCGGCCAGTGTCAGCATGCCGATTGCAGCGCCTACAAACATGGCCTTCGAAAAGTGCTTCATTATGCTTCCTCCCTCGAATAGTATATAATACGTATGATGTTATGCGCATGTCATATTATGATTTATCGAAGATCGAAGACGTTTGCAAGGCCATGCGGATGGCTTGATGCGAATGAACGAGGGTCAAAAATGGCGACATGCGACCCGAGTCGCCTGAAACTGGCGTAACGGGCAATCGATCAGCTGCCATATGGCTTGGCGGTAAAGGGTGTCAGACGGGCGGCTGGCTTTTGGACAAGGCTGGAGATGAAGCGGCCTTCGATGTCAGCGATTGCGCCGGTCTCGGCAAAATCCATGCCGGGCAACGGCTAAAAATCCCGTTGGTGATCGGAGGTCAAGGCTCTGAACATGCGTGACAGACAATGTGGGTGCATGCGGCGGCAGGCCCGTGGCGCCATCGTATGCTCGCCAAGCGGCAATAGCTCTCGACACCTCGAAAAATTCATATTATGTCATATGATATAGACCAACCTCATGGGAGAGACGCTCGGTGTATGTAGGAACACAGGTCGAGGCGCGCGATGACGACGATTATCGCGTTTTCGCGCAATTGGGGCTGAAGCATATATGTGCGGACCCGCCGGGAAAGCCGGAGAGCTGGACGCTGTCCGATATTGAGCGCCTTCGCGACAAGGTCGAAAGCTTCGGGCTGATTCTGGATATGATCCAGCTTCCCTTGCCGTCTCAGCCGATCGAAAAGGCATCCTATCCTGACATTCTGCTTGCCGGACCGGATCGCGATCGCCAGATCGATGCGGTCTGCAAGCTCATCGAAGATGTGGCGGCGGCCGGCATTCCCGCGGCAAAATACAATCTCAATCTCATCGGTATCCCGCGTACGCCGGAAGAACCGGGACGTGGCGGTTCGCTGAATGCGAGCTTCCGATGGGATAGAGCGGACCATCAGGCAGCCCCCGGCCTTGCCGGCGTCTTGTCGGAAGACGAAAACTGGGAGCGGATCGACTATTTCCTGGAACGTGTTGTGCCCGTGGCGGAGAGCAATCGCGTCCGTCTCGCCTGCCATCCGCACGATCCCTATACGCCGCCGGGCTATCGTGGCGTCACGCGCGTGCTCGGCTCAGTCGAAGGCCTGAAGAAATTCGTGCTGATGCGTGAAAGCCCCTATCACGGGCTGAACTTCTGCCAGGGATCGGTCGGCGAAATGCTCGACAATCCGCGCGAGGAGATCGACGACATCATCCGCTGGTTCGGTACGCGTGGTAAGCTCTTCAACGTCCATTTCCGCAACATTCGCGGCGGAAAGCTCTCCTTCATGGAGACCTTCCCTGACGAGGGCGACATGGACATGGTTCGTTCCGCCAAGGTCTACAAAGAAGTTGGCTATCAATACATGCTGATGCCCGATCATGTGCCGACCATCAGCGGCAGGGACCCGACCGGCGTCGCCTTCGCCTTCTGCTACGGCTACATCGCCGCCCTCGTTCAGTCGCTCGAAGGCGCCTGAGACCCATTGCTCATACCAATCGATAACAGGATTCCAAGATGAACCCGATTGAACTGAAAAAGGCGGTTGGCAGCGGTCTGCTGTCCTTTCCCGTCACGCATTTCGACAGCGACCTCAAATTCGACGAGGCGAAATACCGCCGCCATGTCGAATGGCTGGCAGGCTACGATGCCGCCGCCCTTTTTGCCGCCGGCGGAACCGGTGAGTTCTTCTCCCTCAATCCTGCCGAAATCCCGCAGGTCGTTCGCGCCGCAAAGGCATCCGCAGGCAATACGCCGATCATCTCGGGAACGGGCTACGGCACGTCGCTTGCCATCGAGATCGCCAAGGCCGCCGAGAAGGCGGGAGCCGATGGTCTGTTGCTTCTGCCGCCTTACCTGATGTTTGCGGAACAGGCCGGCCTGATCGCGCACGTCAAGGCGGTCTGCCAATCCGTCGGCATCGGCGTCATCGTCTACAACCGCGACAATGCGGTGCTCAGCGCGGACAGCATCGCGCGGCTCGCCAACGAATGCCCGAATCTGATCGGCTACAAGGACGGCGTCGGTGAAGTCGACAAGGTAATTGAGATCACCACTAAGCTCCAGGATCGCCTGGTCTATGTTGGCGGCATGCCGACACACGAAGTCTATGCCCAGGCCTATTTCGCCGCCGGCGTGACGACCTATTCCTCCGCCGTCTTCAATTTCATTCCCGCGCTTGCCCAGCGTTTCTATAGCGCGTTGCGGAGCGGAGATCAGGCAACAGTCGATGAAATCCTCGCGGGCTTCTTCTTCCCGTTCGTCGCCCTGCGCAATCGGAAGAAGGGCTATGCGGTCTCTATCATCAAGGCCGGCTTGCATGTTCTCGGTAAGGATCCCGGTCCGGTGCGCCCACCGCTAACCGATCTGACGCCGGAGGAGCTGGCGGCGCTCGCCAGGATCATCGAGACAGCCAAGGCCGCGTGAAGCGTAGCCAAAGGGAGCAAGTGATCGTCGGCAATGCCGACGATCACCTTTTGCAGGAGGAGGACATTCGTGATTAGGCTATCATCTGGAATTTTTGCCGCGGTCATAGGCGCCTCGGCAATGCTTTCGGCGACACAGGGCGTGCTTGCCAAGACATTCGTCTACGTCTCCGCGGCGACGGACGGAAAGATCGACAGCTACAGCATGGACGAAAAGGCCGGCACCCTGACACCGGTGGCGACCTTCGATGCCGGCAAGATGGTCATGCCGATGACTGTCGGCCCTGACAAGAAACATCTCTACGCCGTCGTGCGCTCGCAGCCTTATCGGGTGCTGACGCTGGCGATCGATCCCACAACCGGCAATCTGACGCAGGCGGCGGTCGCGGCTCTGCCTGACAGCATGCCCTATGTATCGGCCGATCCCTCCGGGCGGCTGCTCTTTGCCTCTTCCTACGGCGGAAACAAGATCGCGGTCCTGCCGATCGATCCGGACGGCCGCGTGACGAACGGCACTCGCCAGATGATCCTGACCGGCCGCAATGCTCATTCGATCGTCAGCGACCCCACAGGCAAATATGTCTTTGCGACCAATCTCGGCTCCGATGTCGTGCTGCAGTTCCTGCTCAATCCCGAGACCGGCATGCTGGAGCCGAACAATCCGCCTGAGATCGCGACCAAGCCGGGTTTCGGACCTCGTCACATCATTTTCTCTCCAGGCGGCAAGTCGGTCTATGTCGTCACCGAACTGACCGGTCACGTCATCCACTACAGCCTCGATCCGGCAAAGGGGACGCTTACCGAAATCGAAAGCGTCGCGTCCGTTCCGGATGATGCCGGCCTGTCTCCGGGCATTGCCCCGCCGCCTCCGCCGCCGTTCAGCGTCACGACGCCGGCGGCTGCGCCCGTTGATGACGGCAAGCCGAAGGTCTGGGCAGCCGATATCGGTATCACCCCGAACGGCAAATTCCTCTATACGACCGAGCGAACCACCAGCAAGATCGCGCTCTTCCATGTCGGGGACGGGAGCGGAAACCTCACTTATGTCACCAATTATCCGACCGAGAAACAGCCGCGCGGCATCCGCATCGATCC
Organism: Martinezella hainanensis; assembly: GCF_900094555.1. Taxonomy (GTDB): domain Bacteria; phylum Pseudomonadota; class Alphaproteobacteria; order Rhizobiales; family Rhizobiaceae; genus Rhizobium; species Rhizobium hainanense. Next base: position 4,902 of record NZ_FMAC01000006.1, on the reverse strand, counting down.
GTCGGGCCGCTTCCTGATCGCGACCGGGGAGAAATCCGACAAGATCGCCGTCTATGCCATCGACCAGGCGAACGGCGCGCTCACGCCGATCGACCGCTATCCCGTCGACGCCGGCGCGAACTGGGTGGAAATCGTCAATCTTCCCTGAAAAGAAACGGGGATCACAGCCATCGCGCCTTTGTGTGGCGGGATGGCTGTCAGGATCCATCGCTACTCTAACGCATCGGCGGCCGTTGCCAACTTCGGAAGAGGTTCGCGCTGAAACGGATCTCGATGGTTATCTTCGGTCCAATTGGATCAGTTCGCAGACGACTGTCCACAAGTGATAAAGAGAGCTCGCAGGTATAGAGGTTGCGATCGAGCGTCCGTTAAGGTCAAAGCAGTCGCGCCAAGTTCCCCTGGGTGTGTGTGCAAGATACGTTTCCAGTAGTGCTGCTGTCAGTTGCTCCGCATGTTCAAGATAGTCCGAATTCCCGGTCAGCCGTGCTTGCGTTATATATGCCTTTATCAGCTCAGCTTGTGGCCACAGACGACGACTTTGCTTTGTTGGAATACCGTCAACACTGGTTTCGTCGATCAGAAAGGGTGTACCTGCCTGCCTGCCAACCGAGAGGGTGTTGTCCAGTATCTTGGCTGTCAATGAGCTGAGGTCCCTTCCTGACCACTTCACATAGCGGCCAATCAGCCAAACCCATTCGGCCATATGGCCCGGCTCTATTCGTCCCGATCCGTATATATCGCCGATCTCCCACGCTGGCCCGAAATACTCGCGAAGTGTGTTGGTGGCCTCGTCGAAAAAGCGGGATCGGAATAGCCCATAAAGTTCGCTGGCGCGGGCGATATGAGCGGGAGCGGCGTAAGCTTCCGCCAAGGCGAGAAATGATTCGAAACAGTGCATATGGGGGTTCTGTCGACGGGGGATGGTGCCGAGGCTGTCTTCCGCCCAGCCGCCGTGCGGGGCCGTCAACATGTCGTCCATCGCCGTGATCGTATCGTCGATCTGATTGCGGTACGTTGCCTTGCCGGTCGCCTGAGCGAGCCAGGTTAGCGCTAGAAGGACGCATGCATGATCATAGAGGTCGCGTTCGGAATCAACAACGGCGCCGGTCCTGTAACTAATGCTCCTTGGAAACCCTTGTGTTTGCGTGCCAATGCGCGAAGTTGCCGAGAGATTGGCAAAGGCTCGCTCGGCTTTCTGCAGCGATCCTTGCGGGGCAACACCGAGCGCAGTGGCGTGTGCGAAGACATAGACGACGCGTGCCGCCGTTCTCGTGCGAACGATGCCGCTTGGATCTGCGGAGCCATCGATCTGTAAGCCTTCCATGAATTGGCCGGTGACATCGTCGAAAGCGGATGAGATCCAGGTCGGTAAGACAATCTCGATGAAGTAGCTTTTGAAGTGAAGGAGAGATGCGTAGTTCTTCATCGCCGTTTGATTGGTGCTTGACAAGTTATCGTTTGCTATAGGGAAGGTGCGTGCGGCAATAGCATCATCGTATAGGTTGTATCAATACTATTTTATAAATCTGCACATTGTTTGAACCGCCGGAGCAGTTTCCACTTATTCCGGGTCATGGCCTGTAGGAAACCAGCGGAATAGCGGTTCGAGCATGAGGTCAATCCGGAGTTCTTTCCCAATTTCGGCGTAAGATTGAACCCCGACAGTGATCGCCATAAAGCTGCCGCTCTATGGTCAGGGGATCGCCGCGCTATTGCCTCACAGAAAACGTTTGAGGGCCACATTGCCGCCGGATCGTTCCTCAACCCTAACCGGCGGCTAAATCATACGATATGCCATCCTTCGCTCTACGCCATCAAAGAGGTGTTTCCCCCCGCACGACTAAAGAGGAATTGAGATGATTATTCGTCATATCCCCGCTGCATCGTTGACCGCTGCAGTCTTGAGCTTGATGGTTCTCAGCAATCAAGCATTCGCGCAGCAAGCAACACAAGAACAGCAACCTGCCCAAGCGCAGCAGCCCGACAGCACTGCTACTGCTGCTACAGTCAGCGATCAAAAAATAGAGGCTTTTGCGGTCGCTTATCTCCAAGTGGACAAGATCAGGCAGGAATATTCAACCAAGATCGGCGCAACACAGGATCCGACAGCGAAGCAACAGCTGCAGACCGAGGCAAGCAAGCAGATGGTACAAGCTGTTCAGACCTCTCCGGGGATGTCTGTCGACGAATACAACGCAATTCTGACGGCTGCAAAGAAGGACCCCGCACTCGTTAAGAAAGTCCAGGACAAGATTCAGAAAGCCGCGCCTGCACAACAGTAAACGACGATCCAATCTCCGGGTGGAGTGATAATAGGTCGATGCCGTACCAAGTGCTGCAATCCTGGCGTGGCATCGACCGGCTCTTCATCGCGATAGCAGTGAGGTGGTTGGCTGGCTTACCGCCCGGCTGCTTTCAACAGACCGTTTCGAGCGAAAGTTTCGTGCAATCGCGCATCGACGGCGATGTAGGAATCGAGTGTCAGTGCGAGTTTTTTCGCAATGAGCGGTACACTTTCGGCCAGCTTTATCAGGCGTCCCGGATCGGAAAACACGATTTCCGCATAGGTGTTGAAATCATTCTCTGAAGTCGTTGCGCCATAGGCGGAGAGAAAACCGGTTTCCACCGGCGGTGCTGTCTGGCCATTGCGAGCGATCTGATCGGTCGCACTGTTCTGAAATTGCCATCCAGCCGGCTCGAGCGCCGTGAAAGCGCGTTGCAGTGCGTCGTTGCGCAGCCAGATGAAGGAGCTCGTTTCGTGATGCACGCCAAGTTCCGCGGTCAGCCGACGCGTCTCGGCCGATACGTTGGAGGGAGCGGCGAGGAAAATCCAGTCGAGCCCATAGGTGCCGCCCGCTTCGGCGCCGTCGATCAAGATCTTGCCGGCGATGAAGATCGCCTTGATGATCCGGCCGAGACATTGTTCCGGATAGGCTTCGAAAGCTTTCGAGATGCCGTGCAGCGAGTCCTTCACGGCGGTGCGGTCGGCCGGGCTCAGCACGACACCCTCTACAGGCGCATCAACAGGCAGATAGGGTGGAGCGTAGAAGGTCGACGGATCGCCAAAGCCGATCGTCAGGCCCTGTTGCCGGCCAAGCTTGGCCGCATAGGCATCAGGGTCGGCAATAGTATCCTCTTTCGGTGTCGACCGGCCGAGAAGGTAGGAACCGCTCCCGGCCAGAACCACTGCTGCGCCAAGTAGAAGACGCCGTGAGACGATCAATGCGCCAGCCCGACCCGAGCACCGACTTGCACGGCGGCAGGAACCATTGCGCGTGGCAGGGCGGTGGTGGCCGCGCCGCGAAGCATGGCAAGGCCGCGCGTCAGCGAGGCGCCAGCGGCTGCAAAGGAGGCCGGATCATCGGCAACGCCGGCGCCGGCGGTGAAGAAATCCTCGACCAGGGTCCCGACGACGATGACGCCGGCGCCGATGACCAGGCCGGTGCCGATGACACGGCTCCAGTTTGTCCCTTCGTCCGGCTCGCGGACACGCACCGCGTCACGCACGGCCTGGGGCGAGGGCGCCGACGGGGGAATTTGCGCCTTCGGCGTGATCAGGATCACGAAGGCCACGCTCATAGCGACATAGTGGAACGGGCCGATCCTGCCCTGCAGCTTGGGGAAGCGGACTTCGGCGCGCAGCTTCGGGATAGGGCTGCTGGAGCTGAACTCGACGCCAACGGCGGTGGCCGCGGCGTTCGGCGTTGTGCTCTGGCTGACCAGCATGGAGCGCACTGTCACCTCTTTTTTCTTCGAATCATAGATGAAGCGCGTGTCACCGATGAGCTGGCCGAAGGCAACATTGGCCTGCTGCGAGATCTGCGTTTCCAGCCGTCCGCCGTTGCTCACGTAGGTTGCGGGATAGCTCTTGTCCGTCATCAGGACGACATCGCCGGTCATGCGGAATTCGATCGTCGCCGTCGGGGTTTCGATGACGGGCATCGTCAGATCGTTCAAGCGGTACTTGATCGAGATCGGCGAATAGATGTGCGGCAATTCCTTCTTCAGTTCCGTAGTCGGGTTGCCGGTGCGAAGTGGCTGCGGGGAGGGAGAATGCGGCGCCTGCGTGGTGGCGGCCGTCGAGGGACTATGATGCTGCGAAGTATGATGCGCATGGTGGTGGCCGTTGCTGCCACGCTCGCGTTGACCCGGTAGAACGGGGATCAGAATTGTGCTGCCGGTATGGATCAAATCCGGATCGGGAATTCCATGACCGGTGGCGCGAATGACATCGCGGCGGTTGTTATAGCGCCAGATCCGCGGCCATTGCGCACCATGGCCGAGATGTTCGTGGGCAATAGACCAGAGCGTATCGCCCGCCTTGACCTGATATCGTGTGCCGATCATCAATTTCCCCCGTGTGTTGCTTAACGGAATAGGATAGTTGGCTGGAGCGCCTGCCAACGCGTATCAGGTTTTCACTATCGTCATATGACAATAAGATTACTAATCATACCTAGCGTAGAGATATTCCACCGTTAGATGCATGTAAACGGTCGCGCCGCCGATGGCCAAGCGGGATATCGAAGCGGACTTTCACAGGATCTGGAGCTAGGCTCAGGACTCGTTAACTCATAGCCAGAAGATGACGGCTGCTGCGATGCATATGGCTGAAAAGAAGGTATGGGCACACCGATCGTAACGGGTTGCGATGCGTCGCCAGTCCTTGAGTTTGGCGAAGAGATTCTCGACCTTGTGCCGTTTCTTGTATAGCCCCTTGTTGTAGGGATACGGGACCTTCCTGCTTCGGCTGGATGGAATGCAGGGTTCGATGCCCTTTGCCTGTAAGGCCTCCCGGAACGCGTTGCTGTCATAGCCTCGGTCAGCAATCAGTGTTTTGGCAGGTGGCAAGGCTTCCAGGACAAGGCGAGCACCCTTATGGTCGCTCATCTGGCCTTCGCT